>JBLJBF010000001.1:0-6147 GCA_047637855.1 Pseudoflavonifractor sp.
GAACGCCTCGCTGGCCTATGCTGCGGCCGACGCGGTCTCCCTCAGCGCGCCGCCCTCCGGCGCCGCGGGGACGGGCGTCACCGTCTCCCTGCGCGCACCGCTCAACCTGGACCCGGCGAAGGCGGAGACCGGGACCGTCGTGGCGATCAACCCCCTCACCGGGGAGCGCACCCACCTCACCGTCACCGAGACCGGCACCGACAGCGCGGTATTTGAGGGTGTCTGCACACTGCCCAACGCGCCCTATGTCACCCTGTCCTACGGCAGCGGGCTCTTCCGCCAGGCGGTCGAGGTGACGGTCGCCGACTTCACGGGCACCCCCGTCACGGGCGTCACGCTGAGCGAGAGCAGCCTCTCCCTCTCGCTGGGTGAGACCCTCCGTCTGACTGCCGGCGTCACGCCGGAAAATGCCACCGACAAACGGGTAAGCTTCACATCCGGCGCTCCCGCCGTGGCGACCGTCACCGCCGACGGGCTGGTCAGGGCCGTCGCGACGGGCTCTGCCGTGATCACCGCCGCCTCGGTCTCGGACCCGTCCGTCAAGGCGAGCTGCACCGTCACCGTATCGGCCGCCGGGCCGCAGAGCCTGCAGCTCAACGTTCCCGCCACCCTGTCGGTCTTTGGCTCGGCGGGGACGGCCCAGGTCACGGGCGTGGTCTACTCCAATGGACGGGTGGTGACCGATCCCCTGCCCCAGGCCGTCTTCTCCACAGAGCAGGGCGGCATCCTCCGGGTAACTCCCGAGGGAGTCCTGACGGCCCTGGCGGGCGGGAAGGCAACGGTCACGGCCACCGCCGTGGTGGAGGGGAAGACGGTCACCGGCAGCGCCCTTATCACCGTGACGGCCGACACCTCCTATGACCTGCTGACTCTCTACCGGGCGAATCAGTATACCACCAGCGGCGTTACCACGGCGATCGCCGCCAACACCAATGACGTGCTGACTGCCTCTTATGGCGGGGACCGGCTAAAGCTGACCGGTAACCAGGCTGGCAATACGATTTCCTTCCAGCTAAGCACGCTGCCCTCCGGGACCTACAGCGTCACCCTGTACACCAAGTACTTCGGAGGCTCATGGGCCTACGGCGTTTGGTCCTTCCGGATGGACGGCAAGGCTGTGGGTGTGGAGACCAATTTTAACGACCCGGCCAAAAACGGAGCCTACTACGACCTCACCCTGGGCCAGGTCACCCTGGAGGGCAGCGGCCCCCATAGCTTTACCTTTGTCTCCTCTAACGGCGGAACTCTGGTGCCGGTGTCGCTGCGTTTTACCTTGGTCAGCAGCGGAGACCCCGATCCTAACCCCGGCGTGGAACCCGGCCAGACCAGTCCCAAGATACACTCCATGGACGGGATGTATCAAAAGGTCTATGCCGATACTGCTATCCAGTCCAAAGGACTCAACTACCGTCTCTACGTCCCGGCCAGCTACGAGCATGGCCAGGCGGAGAATCTGCCCCTGCTCATCTATCTCAACGGCGCGGGAAGCCGCGGGACCGACAACGTCAAGCAGCTCGCCAACCTCTCTCCCCTCATCACGCCCCTCATCGACGACCTGGAACACCCCTGCATCATCCTCGTGCCCCAGCTCCCCGAGAGCGACAAGTGGGTCAACGTGGACTGGGGAAATGGAAGCTACGCGGACAGTGTTGCCGAGTCCAACAGCGCTAAGCTCCTCATGGGACTGATTAGTGAGCTGAAAGTGGCCTATCAGGTGGACGAAAGCCGCGTGTATCTCATGGGCCAGTCCTTCGGCGGGTACGGCACCTGGGACCTCATCACCCGCCATCCCGAGATCTTCGCGGCGGCGGTGCCCATGTGCGGCGCGGGCAGCCTGGACCGGGCGGAGGCCATCAAGGACCTGCCCCTTCTGGTCCTTCACGGCGCGGCCGATCCCACGGTGCCCGTCAGCGGCTCCCGCCAGATGGTGGCCGCCCTTCAGGCAACGGGCAGCACCAGCGTCACGTACCTGGAGTACCCGGGGGACGACCACTATGTCCAGCGGCGGCTCTTCGAGCAGCCCGAGATGTACCTCGGCTGGCTCTTCGCCCAGAAGAAGGGGAAGGCCCCCACGGCGCCCGATATATCCGGTATCTACTTGCCAAAGCTGACCCTGAACCTCAACGGCACCGCCCAGCTTGACCGGCTGACGGTCACCGGCGGAACGGCGGCCATCGGCGGAGAGGCGCTTACCATTACCCCCGAGAGTGCCAGCACCTCGGTGCTGGCACTGGTGAAGGACACGGGAGCCTTCACAGACGGCCTGCTCACTGCCCACTTCACTATGGAGGCCCTGACGGGCCCGGGCGGCGCGGGGCTGGTGCTCCGGGCACAGGATGCGAACAATTATATCCACCTGCGCTTTACGAAGACCGGCCTCAACCTTCTGGAGATGGTAGGCGGAACCGCGCAGCGCAACGTCACCGTCCCTTACATCCTCACGGGGAACCGCATCACCTGCATGAAGGCCGAGGTCCGGGGCAGCGCCCTGAAGGTCTGGATCGACAACGCCCTTCTCTACGATACCACCATCCAGACCCACGCCCTCCAGACCAAGGGTATGGTCGGCGTGCGCAGCTACAGCGTCTCCGCCAAGGTGGACGATCTCATCTGGGCCACCCACAGCGGTCCCGCTATCACTCTCTCCTCCATGGCGGATCGGCAGGTCTACCAGCGCGACATAAAGACCGGGACGGCCTCCGTTACCCTGGCGGGAACCGTTTCAGAAGCGGCCTCGCTGAAGGCCCGCGTGGTCTCTTGGGCGAGTGAGAGCACCGTCCTCCTCAACTGGTGCGATATCCCGCTGGGACCCGACGGCAGTTTCTCCACCGCGCTCACCATACCCCAGGGTGGCTGGTACAAGACCCAGCTCGCCGCCTACGGCAGCGGCGGGGTGAAACGGCTCGACGCCGAGAGCGGACGCTGGGGCGTGGGCATCAACATCCTGTGCATCGGCCAGTCCAACATGGTCGGCATTGGCCAGGGTGAGGCCGTCCCCGCCCACGACCTGGCCTCCAACTTCATGAACGAGCACTGGACCCATCTGGTGGACCCCTACGATAGGGGGGATACCACCACCATCTCGTCCGACGGCACCACCGGCAACTCCATGGTCCCCGCCCTGGCCAACGCCCTCATCACCGAATACGGCCTCCCCGTGGGCATTATCCCCACGGCCAAGGGGGGCGCGGGTCTGGTGTGCGACTGTGACGACTACCCCCGCTGGCTGGACCGCACTGAGGGCAACCCCGCCGACCGCTCCAACCTGTACGGCAATTCCCTCTACCGGGCCCAGGCCGCCGGAGGAGTGGAGTTCATCCTGATGAACCAGGGCGAGCACGACGTGTCCGCGGGCACGGGCGAGGAGGAGTACCTCGCGGCCCTGAACACCCTCATCTCCAACTACCGCACCGACCTGGGCTGGGATGTCCCCTTCCTCTACTGCCAGCTCGGCCCTGCGAAGGCCGGCAGCTGGGGCGACGACCGCGCACCCTATATGGACGGCATCCGCGCCGCCCAGATGCGGGCCAACGACCCGGCAAACGGCGTGATCCTGGCCGCCGTGGAGCTGGACCTGAGCCGCAACAGCGATAACCTCCACTATACCACCGCCAGTCAGAGCGTCATCGGCCGGCGCGTGGCCAACGCTATCCGCTGGTACTACGACGATACATCCGGCAAGGCAGACTACTACACCGGGCCCTCCATTTCCGGCGTCCACTTTGCCGACCAGAGCCGCGCCATCCTCGACGTGAGCCTTACCCACACGGGCGGCAGCGACTTCACGCCCACGGCGGGCATCACCGGCTTTACCGTCACCGATGACGACACACCCATGACGGTCGTCTCCGCCCGGCAAAAGGACCCGCACACCATCACCCTGACCCTGGCCGCCCCAGTTACAGGCGAGGGCAAGGTGCGCTACATGGCAGGTCTGCTGCCTGATGTGACCGGTATCATAAAGGATACCTCCCTCATGGCCCTGCCCCTGAACGCCACCGTGGGCGCGCTCACTGTGGCTGAGATCACACTTCCATCCATCGCTCTGACGCCCACCGAGGCCACCCTCTACGTCAACGGGAAAAACACACTCCAGCTCACCGCAGAGCCGTCCCCACCGGGGATTGTCACCTGGACCTCCAGCAATGAGACGGTCGCCACCGTCAGCGGCGACGGCCTGGTCATCGCGGTATCGGGCGGCACGGCGGTCATTACCGCCTCGGCAGGAGGGGTGTCGGCCCAGTGCACAGTCACTGTGGAGGTCCTGGACGATTATACGCCGATTCCGATCACGCCTGTGACCGCTCCCGGCGGCGGAGCGGCGGTCTCCATTGCCCCCAGCGCGCAGACCTCCGGCGGCACGGCGCGCGCGCACCTCACCGCCTCCGACGCGTCCCGCCTCCTCTCAGCTGCGAAAAAACGCGGCGCCGAGGCCCTCATCATTGCACCCAAGGTGCGTGGCGCGGCGGCGCAGGTCTCGGTCACACTGTCCGCGGGCGCGGCCGCGACTTTGGCCGGGAGCACCTTGATCTTCCAGCTCCCGGGCGTAAGCATCACCCTTCCCAGCGGCAGCCTGGACGGCCACGAGGCGGCCCTCACCGTCACTGCCACCCGCCAGACGGATGGGACCCTGACCATCTCCACGGGGCTTAACGGGGTGGTAAAGGCCGCCCTGGACACGCCTGATGGGAATGTGGCCGTACAGATTCTCCCGGACGGGACAAAGCGCCCCCTGCCCTTCTCACTGGTATCGGATGGAGTTGTCACCGTGCTCATCCCCGGCGACGTGGCCCTCATCCTGGAGACCAGGACCGCCGCCTTTGGCGACGTTCCCCAGGGCAATTGGGCGGCCGAGGCCGTTTCCTTCCTCGCCGTCCGCGATGTGATACGCGGCACGCCCGACGGCTCCTTTGCCCCCGACGCCCCCATGACCCGCGCTATGTTGGCGATCCTCCTGGCCCGGCTGGACGGCAGCGACGCCGCCCTCCCCGCCCAGCAGCCCTGGTATGGTGCCTCCCTGACCTGGGCAGCAGAGCAGGGCATCCTACAGGGCAACGGCCGCGATCTGGCCCCCGAAGTGTTCCTGACGCGGGAACAGATGTGTACGCTGCTCATCCGCTATTCGGACTACGCGGGGCTGACCCTGGAGCTGAGCGAAACGCGCGGTGGTTTGACTGACGCCGACGCTGTCAGTGCCTGGGCTGCCGACGCGGTGGAGCTCTGCCTCCGGGCGGGCCTTCTCACCGGCAAGCCGGGTGGTCACATCGATCCCCTGGGCAAGGTCACCCGGGCCGAGGTCACCGTAATCCTGACCCGTTTCATCGAAAAGGTACTGCGCTGACATAAAAAGCAAGAGGAGGGCCGCCCGCACACGGGCGGCCTTCCTCTTGCTGCCGGAAGACTTTGCACAATAGCAGGGGAGAGCACTTGCATCTCACAGGTGTTCTCCTCTGTTATGTCGGGATCAGTCCTCGCCCGTGCCGGTAGGGTAGCGGTAAAAGGCGTTGTTCACATAGAGATCAATCAACTCCACCTTCCGGTCGGGGGCTTTCTGGGCTATCACCGCGGCAATGGCGGCTGCCACATAGGGAGCGTACTCGGCCTTCACACCGGTCACTCCCTAGGCGGCCAGACGCTAGGCTCTTGGACAGGGGTCACGCTGTCGGTTTTGCCCCGGGCGGCAATGAAGCTGAGGATGCCGTCATAGTTGTTCTCGTTGAGGAGCCGTCATCCACGGTATTCGGGCTGGTGACAATGGCGACCTTCAGGGGGTGCACCGGAGGAAGAGGGGGATTTGCCTCCGGTGCCGCCGCAGGCGGCCAGGGCGAAGAGCATGGACGCTGAGAGGAGCAGTGCAGCCAGCTTCTTGCCAAATTTCATGTTCATTTTACAATTGACCATTTTATTTTTTATTTTGGTTACCTCATTTTGTTGATTTATTTTTCCACTGCGCCATAGATGGGGCTGGCCACAGCACGCAACCCGGAGGGCACAGAGTTGGATCCTACCGATTAAACAAAAAAGTGCCGTATTCATGGAGAACACAGCACTTTGAATTTGGGATTTATAGGGCCGCCTAACGCGCTTCTAACAAATTTAGGGCAACACGGCATAGAAAAAGCAGATATAAAATCTGTGCTGTATATG
>JBLJBF010000002.1:0-4368 GCA_047637855.1 Pseudoflavonifractor sp.
GCCTGATCGTAGAGGTTCATAACGACCCCAAGAACGCCCTGTGCGACGGCGCCCAGTCCATCACCCCCAAGGAATTTGACAGTCTGATGGGCAAGATCGGGGCGGTGGCCGCCTGCGTTGGGAGAAGGATTTAAACGCGCAAGTCCGCCGCCAAGAAGAAGTCATAATGGAGGTTACTGTAATGCCGAAAACCATTGCCATCATCGGCCTGGGGCTGATCGGCGGGTCTCTGGCCCTGGCCCTCAAGGGGTTTGAGGAGTATGAGATCGTCGGGGTGGACGTATCCGAGCCCACGCTGCGCTACGCCCGGGAGCACGGGGTAGGGGACGCCGTATCGGCCGACGCGGGGGCGGTCCTCCCCACCGCCGACGTGACGGTGCTGTGCCTCCACCCCCAGGGCATCGTCCGCTTTCTGGTGGAGTACCGGGACGCCTTCAAGCCCGGCAGCCTGGTGACCGACGTGTGCGGCGTGAAATCCGCCATTATGGCGGCCGCCGAGCACCTGCCCGACGGCGTGGACTTTATCGGCTGCCACCCCATGGCGGGCACCGAGTTTTCGGGCATTGAGTACGCCTTTGCCGGGATGTTCGAGCGGTCCCATCTGATCCTCACCCCCCGGCCCTCCAGCAGCGAGACGCATCTGGCCCTTATGGAGCGGATGGGGGCCTACATCGGCTGCAGCGACGTGGTACGCACCACCCCGGAGGCGCACGACGCCATTCTGGCCTATACCAGCCAGATGATGCACATCATCGCCCTCTCGGTCTGCGACGACCCCAGCCTCTTCGCCTGCAAGGGCTTCGAGGGCAGCTCCTTCCGGGGCTGCACCCGTGTGGCGGCCTTGGATGTATCCCTCTGGACCCAGCTCTTCTCCCTGAACGCCCCCGCCCTCATCCCCGCTCTGGGTCGGCTGGAGGAGAATATCCACGCCTACCGGGAGGCCATCGCCGCGGGGGACCCGGCCGCCCTCTCCGAAAAGCTGGCCTACTCCGCCGGGCGCAAGCGCCAGATGGACCTGCCCGGCCCTGACGAGCTGGACAAGGAGTAAAAAAAAGGAACGCCGGCCCAGACGGGCCGGCGTTCCTCTTGTTTTCTTACTTATTCTTGGTAAAACGGATCTGGCAGGCCTCGTCACCGGCGGCAATGGTCTCGCCCAGCTCGAAGTGGAAGGAGGGGAAGGTATCGGCAATGCCGCGGTCGCCGTCCATGGCGATTTGGCAGAGCTCGGCGCACTCCTCGTCGGTGGCGCCCAGCTTCTTCCACGCGCTCACCAGGGGGCAGTAGTGGAAGTCGATGCTCAGGGCGTCGGAGCTGGCGTCAACGTCCATCTGGAAGATGTCCACCACGTTCTGGTTTGCAAACTCAGGGGTGAACTTGAGGAAGTCGTCGGTCTTTGTGTACTTGGTGTCGCCGTGCCAGCAGCCGCACTGACGGATGGCGTCGTGGGCGAAGTCATAGTCCAGGCCACGCTTGCGGGCCTCCTTGATAAGAAGGTACATCCAGGCGGCACGGTGCTCGATCGCGGCGCGGAGGTCCTCAATGTGCTGGCTCTTGGGCTCGGGAATATTCTTGATCATGTCTGTCTAACTCCTTATTATATAATTTTCTGGATCAATAAATGGATGGGTGGTGCGCAGGGAACCAGGCGTCACTCCAGCTCGTACTGCTTGATCTTACGGTAGAGGGTGGCGCGGCTGATGCCCAGAATATGGCCAATCTTCTCCTTGGGGCAGCGGTCCCGGAGCAGGGCCTGGATGTGCTCGCGCTCCAGCTCCTCTATGGACTGCTGCCGCCACCCGGCAAAGAGGGCGGGACAGCACTCGAGCAGCTGCTCCAGGTCTATCCTGCCGTCGGCACAGCGGGCCAGCCGGTCCATGGTCTGGTTGAGCTCGGTCAGATTGCCGGGCCAACTGTAGGCGCACAGGCGCTCCATGGCCTCGGGGGCGAGGCTGAGGTCGCCTTTCCGGTAACAGCTCCGGCTGAAACGCAGCGCGTGCTCTATGAGGGCGCGCAGCTGCGCCGGGTTCTCCGCGATGGGCGGGAGCCGGAGCACGTGCTCCGAAATGCGGTAGTAGAGCGGCTCCAAAAACGCGCCGCGGGCCACCAGCCCCTTCAGGTCGGCGGTGGTGGAGAAGAGCAGGCGCACGTCTACCCGCGCCGCGCCCCCACCGCCGTGGGACAGGGTGCGGTCCTTGAGAAACTCTACCAGCTTCTCCTGCAGATAGTAGGGAAGCAGATCGACATTGTGGAAAAACGCGGTGCCCTTGTGGGCCAGATGGAGCTGACCCAGCTCACCGAAGGTGGCCTCCTCCTGGATATCCTGCACCGAGTCGCAGTCCACAGTGACCATGGCGGCGCGGCTGCGGTCGGAGTAGTTGTGGATGCACCGGGCCAGCAGCAGGTCGTCGGTGTGGGGCGCGCACTCGATCAGGACGCTCTTTCCCCCCACTGCCAGGCGCTTTGCCTCGTCGGTGAGGGTGCGGGGAAAGAGCTGCCCCTCATAGCGGGGGAAGCTCACCTGGGCGTTGGGCCCTGCGATCTCGGAGAAATCCGAGTTGATCTGATGGACGGGCTTGAAGAGGAAGAGGGCCCCGTTGTCCCGCCCCTTGATGGTGATGTTCTTGCAGGTGACGAGCCCGTAGAAGGAGTCGGCCCCCGCCTCGTTGAAGATGAGCTCGTTGACCGCCTTGACCCGGTGGCTGAGAAAATCGCTGATGACCTTGTGGGGAATAATGTCATAGAGCATCTCGCCCACGCAGCTCCTGTCCGGGCGGAAGTACTCGGAGAAACGGCTGTTATGGTAGGTGATGCCCCCCAGATTGTCGGTGGAGACGATGGCGTACTCCACCTCGTCCATCAAGATCTCCCGCTCCTGCTTGATGATGTCCAGGGCCGAGTAGTCGTCGCTGTCCTGAAGCTTGCTGGAGAGGAGGGTTGCCATGTTCTGCAGAAACTCGATGGAGTTGTCCACGTCCTTGAAAATGGGTCCCACCCGCTGCTGGGGGAGGATGAGGGCGATGGCCCCGACCACCAGGTCGTTATGGAAGATGGGGACGGCGATGAGGCCGCGCATCACGCAGGTCTCATACTCGGGGCAGGACTGGCAGACCTTGAATTTGCGGCGGTTCTCGATGGCGACCACCTCGCGGGTGGCGATGACCTGGCCGATGACCGACACGCGGCGGATGACCTGGTACTGGTCGAAGTAGCGGAAGGTGGTGCCGATGACCTTGAGATTGTTATCCACAATCAGTACGTCCACATCCAGCGTCTTGGAAATGGTGTTTGCAAACTTGGCGATCGTGCCCTGTATCCTAGCCCACACCATACCTGCCGCCTCCCCTTCCGAAAAAATCTTAGAGCTTGGTCGAAATATAGTCCATCAGCGTGTCAATCTGATAGTACATCGTCACAGCGCCGGGGTCAAGGTGTCCCACGCCCTTATTGGCCTGGTAATAGGCCCGGCCCCGTACGGCCTCCATGTCCAGGGTGCTCTCATAGCCCCGCTGGGCGGCAGCCTTCACGGCGGCCACGGTCTCCGCCTCGGTCGCGCCTTCGGCGAGACAGTCCTTATAGGCGTTCACCACGGGGTGGAGGGTGTCAAGCATGGTCTTGTCGCCGGGGTTTGCCTTACCGCGGGCCATGATGCCGTTCATCATAGCCTCCAGGATGTTGCATACGTCGGCGCTCTCCAGGACCGGACGATCCTTGACGACCTTGGCGGCCTCCATATAGGCGCTGCCGTACAGGACGCCGCCGCTGCCGCCGATGACGCTCATCATGACCATGCTGATCTTCTTGAACGCGGTGAAGAGGTCCATAGTCTCAAGCTCGGGGGCAATCTCCACCAGCTTTTCAAACCCCATGTTAATGTTGGTCCAGTGGTCGCCGTCTCCGGTGGCCGAGTCGAGCGCGGTGATGTAATCCCCGTTCGCGTGGATGCGCTCATAGGCCTTCCTGAGATACGCGACATAGTCCGCGGTGGTCAGCTGAAATCCCATTTTAAACCCCTCCTCAGTTCACTTTCAGAGCCGGAGTGTCGGCGTGCGCGTCCAGGAGGGACTTGAGCTCGTCGTCCAGCTTCATGAGGGTGAGAGAGCAGCCCGCCATCTCGATGGCGGTCATGTAATTGCCCACAAAGGTCCTATAGACCTTGATGCCGGCGTCCGCCAGGAGGGTCTGGACCTCGTTGTTGAGGATATAGAGCTCCATCAAAGGAGTGCCGCCCAGACCGTTGACCATAAGGGCGACCTCGCTGCCCGAGTAGTCGTAATCGGCCAGAATCTTATCCAGAAGGATCTTGGCCACCTCGGCGGCCGACTTGACGGTGGTGCGCTCCACGCCGGGCTCCCCATGGATGCCCATGCC
>JBLJBF010000003.1:0-11341 GCA_047637855.1 Pseudoflavonifractor sp.
GGGAGTCCAGCGCCGTGGTCTCCAGCCAGCCCTTCACGGCCACCTTGCCGTCCCGGGCGTCCACGCCCACGGCAATGGCGTCACCGTATTTTTTTATCATGGCGGCGGTAAAGGCGGGGTCCTCCACGGCCACGGTGCCCAGAATCACCCGACCCACGCCCAGCTCCAGGTAGGCGGCAATGCGCGCCTCGTCCCGGATGCCGCCGCCCACCTCGATGAAGAACCCCTCGGTCCGGGCGATGGCCCCGATGGCCTGATGGTTGACGGCGACGCCGTCCCGGGCGCCGTCTAAATCCACCACATGGAGATTGCGCGCCCCCGCCTGCCGGAACTGGCGGGCAATGGCCGCCGGGTCGGCGGCGTAGACCTCCACCCGGTTGTAGTCGCCCTGGGTCAGGCGCACCACCTGGCCGTCCTTCAGGTCAATGGCCGGAAAAATCTCCATGGTTATCCTCCTAATTCCGTGAATGCCTTCAGAATGGCAAGCCCGGTCTCCCCACTCTTTTCGGGGTGGAATTGGGTGCCGAATACATTGCCCCGCTGTACGACACCGGTGACCTCCGCCTGCCCGTAGCGGGAGAGGGCCGTCGTGTGGCTGCTTACGGGGGCATAGTAGGAGTGGACATAGTACACCGCGCTCCCCTCTGGGATGGCGGCGGTGAGGGGGCAGTCTTCCCGGTACTCCAGAGCGTTCCATCCCATGTGGGGAATCTTGAGCGGCCCGCCCAAAATTTCGTGGGTCAGGGGGACGATGTCGCCCGGAATCAGCCCCAGACCCCGGTGCTCGCCATATTCAAAGCTCCGCTCATAGAGAAGCTGCATGCCCAGACAGATGCCCAGCAGGGGCTTTCCTCTCTCGGCCTGGGTGAGCACCACCCGGTCAAGGCCGGAGGCGCGCAGCTTGGCCACGGCGTCCCCAAAGGCGCCCACGCCGGGCAAAATCACGTGGCTGGCCCTGTCGATCTCGTCCGGGTCGGCGGTGACGACGCTCTCTGTGCCCAGATAGGCGAGGGAGCTGCCGATGGAGAAGAGATTGCCCACGCCGTAATCTACAATGGCGATCATAGTATCGTCCCCTTTGTGGAGGGGATCTCGTCGGCAAAGCGGCTGTCGATCTCGGTGGCCTGGGCCAGTGCCCGGGCCAGGCCCTTGAACATGGCCTCCAGCAGGTGGTGGGTGTTGCGCCCGGCCATCTGCTTGACGTGGATGGCGGCCCCCATTTCCCGCGCCAGAGCCAGGAGGAATTCCTCCGCCAGCTCGCAGTCGAAGTCCCCCACCTTCTGGGCGGGCAGGGTCATATCGAAGTTGACGCAGGGGCGGCCCGACAGGTCTACCGCCACCAGCACAAGACTCTCGTCCATGGGCAGGAGGAAGCTGCCGTAGCGCATAATGCCCCGCATATCCCCCAGCGCCTGGCGGAAGGCGCGACCCAGCACGATGCCCGTGTCCTCCACCAGGTGGTGGCAGTCCCCCTCGGTGTCCCCCTCGGCGCTGCAGGTGAGATCAAAGCGCCCGTGGCGGGTGAAAAGCTCCAGCATGTGGGTGAAAAAGCCGCAGCCCGTCTTAATGTCATATCTGCCCACGCCGTCCAGGCATAGCTCCAGCTTGATCTGGGTCTCCCCGGTCTCCCGGTTCAGCTTTGCTGTACGCAAATGTCATTCCTCCCTTAATCGCAGCTCCAGGGCGGCGGTCAGCCGCTCCATTTCCTCGTCGGTCCCGATGGTGATGCGTAAAAAATCCCGGATGCGGGGCTTTTCAAAGTGGCGCACCAGAATGCCCCGCTCCCGCAGGGCCTGGTAGAGCGCCGCGCCCCCCGCCTTTGAGTGCCGGGCAAAGAGGAAATTTGCCTGGGAGGGCAGCACCTCAAAGCCCAGTTTTGTCAGCGCTTCTGACGTTCGCCCCCTGGTGGCGATGATCTTGTCCCGGCAGAGGGTGAAGTAGGCGCTGTCCTCTATGGCGGCGCGGCCCACCGCCATGGAGACCCGGTCGATATTATAGGGGTTGAAGGAGTATTTGATGCGATTCAGCCCTTCGATCAGGTCGGGGTGGCCAAAGCCGAAGCCAAGCCGCATTCCGGCCAGGGCGCGGGATTTGGAGAAGGTCTGCACCACCAGAAGGTTATCGTGCTTTTTAACCAGGGGGATGCAGCTCATCCCCGGGGCGAAGTCCACATAGGCCTCGTCGATCACCACAAGGCGGTCGGGATTACTCTTGATGATAGGCTCCAGCTCTTCGGGGGTGAGGACAATGCCCGTGGGCGCGTTGGGGTTTGCCAGAAAGAGATTGCCGGGCAGATTTTGGTAGTCCCTAGTGCGGACGGTGAAATCATCGGCCAGAGGGAGCGTTTTGCTCTCCAGGCCGAACAGGTCAGCGTAGACCTGGTAAAACCCGTAGGTGATGTCGGGGAAATAGACCGGATCTCCGGGGCTTGAAAAGGCCAGAAAGGCGTATCCCAGCACCTCGTCCGAGCCGCCCCCGGCAAAGACCATCTCGGCGGGCAGACCGTAATACTCCCCCATGGCGGCTGAGAGCTCCTTTACGTCGGGGTCGGGGTAGAGCCGCAGGTCGGCATGGTCATATTCCCGCAGGGCCCGCTCCACCAGCGGGGAGGGGGGAAAAGGGGACTCGTTGGTGTTGAGCTTTGTGTAGCGGCGGTCCCTGGGCTGCTCGCCGGGGACATAGGGGGTGATGCGCCTTGCAGTCTCCCCCAGCAGACGGCTTGCCATCAGAGTTCCTCCTCCATGCGAATGGTGACCGAGCGGGCGTGGGCGTGGAGCCCCTCCCGGTCGGCAAAGGTGGCTATCTGGCCCGCGACGGCGCGCAGGGCGTCCCGCTCGTAGAAAATGACCGACGATTTTTTGATGAAGTCGTCCACCGACAGACCTGAGGAAAACCGCGCCGTCCCGCTGGTAGGCAAGGTGTGGTTAGGCCCCGCGAAGTAGTCCCCCAGCGCCTCGGGGGCGTACCGGCCCAAAAAGATAGACCCGGCGTGCCGGATGAGGGGGAGCAAAGCGAAGGGCTCCGCCGTGCAGACCTCCAGGTGCTCGGGAGCGATCTCGTTGCTCAGGGCCACGGCGGTCTTCAGGCAATCGGTGACGAGGATGGCCGAGTTGTCCCGGATGGCGGCCTCGGCGATCTCCCGTCGGGGCAGCAGCGCCAGCTGGCGGGGCAGCTCGTCGGCCACCGCCTGAGCAAGGGGGGCGCTGTCGGTGACCAGGAAGGCCGCCGCCAGTCTATCGTGCTCGGCCTGGGAGAGCAGGTCGGCGGCCACAAAAGCCGGGTTTGCGCTGCCGTCGGCGATGATCAAAATCTCGCTGGGGCCCGCGATCATGTCGATATCCACTCTGCCGTACACCATGCGCTTGGCGGTGGCCACATAGAGGTTGCCCGGCCCCACGATCTTGTCCACCAGGGGGATCTGCTCCGTGCCGTAGGCCAGGGCGGCCACGGCCTGGGCACCGCCTACCTTGAAGATGCGGTCCACCCCGGCGATGTGGGCGGCGGCCAGAATGTCGCTGGGAAGGTTCCCGTCCCGTCCCGGCGGCGTGACCATGATGATCTCGCCCACCCCGGCGATTTTGGCGGGCACCGCGTCCATGAGCACGGTGGAGGGGTAGGCCGCCGTGCCGCCGGGGACGTAGATGCCCACCCGGTCGAGGGCGGTGATCTTCTGCCCCAGCACCACGCCGGGGCGCTCGGCCATCAGAAAACCGCTGCGCTTCTGCTTTTCGTGGTAGGCCCGGATATTGTCTCTGGCCTGGGTCAGGATATCGAGAAATTCCCTGTCCGTTTTGGCGAGGGCCGCCCCGATCTCCTCCTTCGTCACCTCAAGGGTGGTGAGGGCGGCACCGTCGAAGCGGGCGGTGAACTCGGTCACCGCCGCGTCCCCCCGCGCCCGCACCGCCGCGATGATCCCGATCACGGCGGCGCTCACGTCGGCGGAGACCTCCTCCCTGCGGGAGAGCAGAGCGGAGAGCTCAGACGGGGCGGTACAGCGTAGCATCCGTATCATAGTCAAAGCAACTCCTGCATCGAATTTGTGATCCTCTGGATGACCTCATACTGGAACTGGTAGGCCGCCTTGTTGGCGATCAGGCGGGCGCTCACCGGCAAAATCTCGGTGACGACCTCCATGTTGTTCTCCCGCAGGGTGGAGCCGGTCTCCACGATGTCCACGATCACGTCGGATAAATTCAAAATAGGCGCAAGCTCGATAGAGCCGTTGAGCTTGATGACCTCGATGTCCCGGTTTTTGGAGGCGTAGTATTTCTTGGTGATGTTTAAAAACTTGGTGGCCACCCGCAGCACCGCGTTCTTATCCTCCACATAGCCACGCAGGGCGCACACCGCCACGCGGCATTTTCCAAAGCCCAGATCCATCAGCTCGTATACGTCGTTCTCGCCCTCCAGCAGAATGTCCTTGCCCACCACGCCCAGGTCCGCGGCCCCCCGCTCCACGTAGATGGCCACGTCGGAGGGCTTAACCAGAAAGTACCGCACGCCGATCTCCGGGTTTTCCATCACCAGCTTGCGGCCCGGGTCGTAATAGAGGTCGCAGGGATAGCCCAATTTGGCAAAGAGCTTATATACCTTGTCCCCCAGGCGGCCCTTGGGAAGTGCGATATTCAGCATGAGGGCACCTCCCTGAGCTCGTTGTCTTTGGTAAAAAGGGCCTGCTTCGCGGCGAGGCAGGGGAAATCCCCGCCGCCCGCTGGCTCCAGCCGCACCCGGGCCCCATCGCTGATGAGGGCCTTCTGCCGCTCCAGCAAAAGCCGGTAATCACAGCCGGGCTCGTAGCGGATGAGCAGGTCAAACTCGGTCTGGACCGGGTTTTTCTGATACAGGGCGTACTCGGAGAGATTGATGCCAAAGCCGATGGCGCAGCTGTTTTTCTTCATGCGCTGCAAGAGATTATCATACCGCCCGCCGCTGAGCACGGCCTTGGGCATGCCCTTGAGATAGCCCCGGAACAGCAGTCCGTTATAATAGTCGAGGTCGTTGACCACCGAGCAGTCAAAAAAGCAGTGGCCTGCCTCCCGGCCCGCGAGAATATCCGAGAGCTGCCGCAGCTCCTCGTAGGCAAAGTCCATCTGCGGGTTGCGGCACAGCGCCTTCAGCCGCGGCAGCACCGCCGTGAAGGGGCCGTACAGCTCGCCCAGAGCCAGCAGGGCGGATTTGTCGGGTTCGGAGAGGGCCTCCTCCTCCAGTGCGGCGGAAAGGGCGTGCAGGCTCTTGGCGTGGATGGCCTCCAGCACCCGCTGCCGTGTGCCGTGGGACAGGCTCATGGCCTCGAAAAGGCCGATGGTGAAGCCCAAGTGGGAGATGTTGAGCACATAGTCGAGATTCATCAGCGAGAGGCTTTCCAGCGCCAGGTCCACCACCTCAAGATTGGTGAAGGGGTCCTCCCGCCCGATGAGCTCCACGCCGATCTGGCTGAACACCTTGTACTCCCGGGTGTCCTGATTGGTGCGGTACACCTCGTCGAGATAGTAGAGCTTCTCCTGGCAGAGCAGCTCCTCTTTGGGGATATTTTTCACGATGGAGAGGGTCACGTCGGGCTTGAGGGCCTGCAAATTCCCGTCCATATCCATAAAGGTGATCACATGGTCGCAGTCTAAAAAATTGCGGTTTTCCATGTACAGGCTATAGCTTTCAAACTTCCCCGGCGTGGTGCGGCGAAAGCCCCTGGCCTCGTACAGCGGGCGGAGCTTGGCTGCGAGGTCCTCACTGCACAGCAGGTTAGACATGGGCATGTGCGATCACTTCCTCAAAACTAGGTATGAGGGAAGTATACAGTATTTTACTACGTTAGTCAACTACTACGATAAAGTAAAATAGAAAATTTTTTGCCGGGGGGAACGCCTCTTGAAAAAAGAATCCAATGTAAAAACCCCTCATCCGGGTTGTGCGGAGCAGGCTGACGAAGATAAGGAAACAGGGTGCGGCGGCCTTTGTTACGGCGACATTTCAAAAGCGCACGGAGTCTTCCGGCAAAGAAAACAGGGCAGGGAAACCCGAAATTTATTTTTAGATTGACATTTTATTCCAATTCATTTATGATGGAGCTATCATTACAAACGAGGTGATCAAATGGCACGCACCGTAAAAACCATAGATGAACGCATTGCTGTTTTTGACGCAAAAATTTCGAAAAAGAAAGAGGAAATTGCCGCATTGGAATCTCAAAAGTACGCGCTGGAACATCCGGTTTCTATCAAAACGGTCATTGCAAAAGCGAAGCAGGCCGGTCTGTCCGCCCACGACATTGCGGAAAAGCTCGGTCTCGAGATTACGTGATTTTAGGCCCCGCCGAATAGGCGGGGCCTTAGTCTTTTGAAGCGTCCCGGAAGACAGAAGCAGGGCGCGGCTCAAAAATTGTGAGGCGGACTTTCAAACTTTAAAAGCAAAAATGCACAAGGGAAACCCGCGGAAAACCTGTTTTTTCTATACCCAAAGGTTCGGAAAGTGGCGGGCGATTCTTGACAGAGCAGGACAGATTCGGTATGATTCAAACATAGGCTGTTGTGACTGACGGATGATTGTGGAGTACCACAGGGGAGCAGAAGCCGGGACAAAATGCCGACCGTCTGGGCAGTCCTACCGTGGGGTAGGACTGCCCATTTTTATGCCTTGAGCACAAAAAAGGAGGCCATTATGAAGAAGATCGGAATTGTCATGGGCAGCGACAGCGACCGCTGCGTGGTGGATGCCGCGGTGCAGACCCTGCGGGAGTACGGCGTTTCCTGTGAGGTGCACGTCTATTCCGCCCACCGCACCCCGGAGGAGGCCCGCGCCTTTGCCCAGAGCGCCCGGAGTAGGGGCTTTGGGGCCATCATCGCCGCCGCCGGCAAAGCGGCCCATCTGGCAGGGGCCATAGCGGCCAACACGACGCTGCCTGTCATCGGTCTCCCCATTAAAAGCAGTAATTTAGACGGCATTGACGCCCTATTGTCAACGGTTCAGATGCCCGCCGGAATACCGGTGGCGACTGTGGCGATTGACGGGGCCGTCAATGCCGCCTTGCTGTCTATAGAGATTTTGGCGGTCGCCGAGCCGGAGCTGGCCGAGAAGCTGGCGGACGCCCGAAGTGCCGCCGCCGCGCGCGTTCTGGAGAAAAACAGGGCCGTAGAAGAGGCCTACAATCACTGAGGGAGAGGGTTTCACAATGGAAAAGACGGTTCAGCTCTACGAGGGAAAGGCCAAGAAGGTCTTCGCCACCAGCAACCCCGAGCAAGTCATCGTCTCCTACAAGGACGATGCCACCGCCTTCAACGGCACGAAAAAGGGAGCCATCGCGGGCAAGGGGAGCATCAATAACACCATGACCAATCTCCTCATGGCCATGCTGGAGGAGCACGGTGTGGCGACCCATTTCATTGAGGAGCTCTCAGACCGGGAGACCCTGGTAAAAAAGGTCGCTATCATCCCCCTGGAGGTCATCGTGCGCAACCTCTCGGCCGGGTCCTTCGCCAAGCGGTACGGCGTGGCGGAGGGCATCGTCTTCTCCGCGCCCACCGTGGAGTTCTCCTATAAGAACGACGACCTGGGAGACCCTCTGCTCAACACCCATCACGCTCTGGCGCTGGGTCTGGCTACCCGGAAGGAGATCGACCAGATCGAGGACCTGGCCCTCACGGTGAACAAGCTCCTGAAGGAGTTCTTCGCCAAGCGGAATGTGACGCTGGTGGACTTCAAGCTGGAGTTTGGCAGGACGGCGGACGGCAAGATCGTTCTGGCCGACGAGATCAGCCCCGACACCTGCCGGTTCTGGGACAGCACGACAGGGGAGAAGCTGGACAAGGACCGGTTCCGCCGGGACTTGGGCGGCGTGGAGGAGGCCTACCGCGAGATGCAGCGCCGCCTGACGGAGGGCGGGCATTGATGGGTGCGCTGCGAGAGGAGTGCGGGGTATTCGGCGTCTTTTCTCCCCACAGGACCCGACTGGCGGAGACCGCGTATTACGGTCTCTTCGCCCTGCAGCACCGGGGGCAGGAGAGCTGCGGCATCGTCGTCAACGACGACGGGGTCTTCCGCACGTATAAGGACACGGGGCTGGTGGAGGACGTGTTCACGCCCCGGGCCATCGGCGAGCTGGGCGAGGGCAACATGGTTGTGGGCCATGTGCGGTACGGCACCACCGGCAGCGGCGACCGGCTCAACTCCCAGCCCATTGTGGTCAACCACATCAAGGGCCGCATGGCCCTGGCCCACAACGGCAACATCACCAACTCCATGGAGCTGCGCAAGGAGCTGGAGCTGGGCGGCTCTATCTTCCACACCACCTCGGACACCGAGGTTATCTCCTATCTCATCACCAAGGAGCGGCTGACGGCCCCCTCCATTGAGGAGGCGGTCAACCGGACCATGCACAGGCTCAAGGGGGCCTATTCCCTGGTGGTCATGTCGCCCTCCAAGCTCATCGCCGTCCGGGACGAGAACGGCTTTCGCCCCCTGTGCTACGGGCAGCGCCCCGACGGGAGCTACGTGCTGGCCTCGGAGAGCTGCGCGCTGGACACGGTGGGGGCAAAGTTTATCCGGGACGTGAAGCCCGGCGAGATCGTGGTCTTCGCCAGGGACGGGGTGCGTACCATTGAGGACCACTGCAACAAGGCCCCGGAGGGCCTGTGCGTCTTTGAGTACATCTACTTCTCCCGGCCCGACTCGGTGGTGGAGGGCTGCTCGGTTCACTCGGCCCGGCTGCGGGCCGGGGCCTTCCTGGCGCTGGAGCACCCCGTACAGGCCGACGTGGTGGTGGGCGTGCCCGACTCGGGGCTGGACGCGGCGGTGGGGTACGCCCGGCAGTCTGGCATCCCCTACGGCATCGGTCTCATCAAGAATAAGTACATCGGCCGCACCTTCATCGCCCCCGGCCAGAGCAACCGGGAGGACAGGGTGCACATCAAGCTCAACACGATCTCCTCCACCTTGGCGGGGAAGCGGGTGGTCTTGATTGACGACTCCATCGTCCGGGGCACCACCAGCGCGAGACTTGTCAAGCTGGTGCGGGACGCGGGGGCGAGAGAGATCCACCTGCGCATCTCGGCGCCCCCCTTTTTGAATCCCTGCTACTTCGGCACCGACATTGACTCCCGGGAAAGTCTCATCGCCTGCAACCACAGCCTGGACGAGATCCGGGACCTCATCGGCGTGGACTCCCTGGGCTACCTCAGTGTGGACAGCGTAAGCAAGATCGCCGCCGAGGGCAACTGCAGGGGCTATTGCACCGGCTGCTTCAGCGGGGAGTACCCCGCCGAAGTGCCCGCTGTGGCCGAAAAGAACAAGTTTGAGAAAAAGATCTCTGAAAGTGGGGAAAACGAATGAAGAACTCCAGGTCTGAGCGCTACGCCGACGCCGGGGTGGACCTCACCGCCGGGTATCGGGCGGTGGAGCTGATGCGCAGCCACATTGCACGCACCATGGTCCCCGGCGCCGGGGAAGAGCTGGGGGGCTTTGGCGGCCTCTTTGAGCTGGATGTCCGGGGCATGGAGCGGCCCGTACTGGTCTCGGGGACCGACGGCGTGGGCACCAAGCTGAAGCTGGCCTTTCTGCTGGACAGGCACGATACCGTGGGCATCGACTGCGTGGCCATGTGCGTCAACGACGTGCTCTGCTGCGGGGCAAGGCCCCTGTTCTTTCTGGACTACATCGCCTGCGGGAAGAACGTCCCCGAGCGCATCGCCCAGATTGTCGCCGGCGTGGCCGAGGGCTGCGTCCAGGCGGGCGCGGCGCTGATCGGCGGCGAGACGGCCGAAATGCCCGGATTCTACCCCGAGGAGGAGTACGATCTGGCGGGCTTCGCCGTGGGCGTGGTGGACAAAGCCAGGCTCCTAGACAAGAGCACGGTGCGGCCCGGCGACCTTATCCTGGCGCTGCCCTCCAGCGGGGTCCACTCCAACGGGTTCTCGCTGGTGCGCAAGGTGTTTGACGTGGGACACGCAGACCTGACCGCCCCCAACGCCGCGTTGGGCGGGAGGAGTCTTGGGGAGACGCTGCTCACCCCCACCAAAATCTATGTAAGGCCCATGCTGGCGCTGATGGAGCGGGTGGCCGTCAAGTCGGTCTCCCACATCACCGGCGGCGGCTTTTATGAGAACATTCCCCGCAGCCTACCCCAGGGCTGCGCCGCCCGCATCGACCGGGTGGAGACCCCGGCTGTCTTTTCCCTCCTCGCCCGGGCCGGGGGCATTCCTCAGCGGGATATGTTTAACACCTTTAATATGGGCGTGGGCATGACCGTGACTGTGGCGGAAAAAGACGCGGCTTTGGCCCTGGACGTCCTGCGGGAGCAGGGGGAGGAGGCCTATGTGCTGGGCAGTGTTGTGGATGGGGAAGGGGTACTGCTGTGAGGCGGGCCGCCATCGCCGTGCTGGTCTCGGGGGGCGGCACCAATCTCCAGGCCCTCATCGATGCCCAGCGGGACGGAGCCCTGACCAGCGGAGAGATCTGCCTGGTGGTCTCCAACCGGGCGGACGCCTACGCCCTGGAGCGGGCGCGGCGCGCCGGGATAGCGGCTGCCGTGATTTTACCGGGACCTGCTTTTGAGGAGGAACTGACCGCCGCGCTGGAGGAGGCCGGGGCCGAGCTTATCGTTCTCGCGGGATTTTTAAGCGTGCTCAGCGAAGGTTTTACCAGGCGGTACGAAAAGCGCATCATCAACATCCACCCGTCCCTCATCCCCGCCTTCTGCGGCAGGGGGTACTATGGGCTGCGGGTCCACCGGGCCGTCCTGGCCCAGGGGGTTAAAATGACCGGGGCCACCGTCCACTATGTCAACGAGATTCCCGACGGCGGGGAGATCATCGCCCAGCGGGCGGTGGAGGTCCTGCCCGGCGACACGGCGGAGAGCCTGCAGGAGCGGGTAATGCGGCAGGCGGAGTGGGTCTTGCTGCCCCAGGCGGCCGAGCAGGTCTGCCGCTGGATCATAAGCACCGAGGGCCTCACGCTGGCCGCCTATCTTGGACAAAACCCATACCCCGGCCGGGGCATCCTTCTGGGTAGGAGCCCCGATGGAACACGCTCGGTGCTGGCCTACTTTATCATGGGCCGCAGCGAGAACAGCCGCAACCGCGTCTTTGCCGAGACGCCCGACGGCATCCGCACTCTGGCCTATGAGGAGAGCAAGCTCACCGACCCCAGCCTGATCATCTACCATCCCGTCCGCCGGGTGGGGGAACGGGTGGTGGTCACCAACGGCGATCAGACCGACACCGTCCGGGACGCCCTCCTGGCGGGCGGAACCTTCGAGGCGGCCCTGGCCACCCGCGCGTTCGAGCCGGACGGCCCCAACTGGACCCCCCGCATCTCCGGACTGCTGGAGCCCGACGGGAGCTACCGCCTGGCC
>JBLJBF010000004.1:0-4986 GCA_047637855.1 Pseudoflavonifractor sp.
CGTCGGCCTTGGTACGTAAGGGGGGATTGACCCGGGCCAGCGCGCCCTTAGTCAGTATCTCATCCTCGGTAAGGGTGAAATACTGGGGACAGGTCTCGCAGGTGATCTGCACGCCCTTTTTCTTGTAGCGGCGGACCAGCGCCACGCTCTTCGCGGTGGAGATATGGCAGATGTGGAGCGCCGCGCCGGTCTCCTCGGCCAGCATGGCATCCCGGGCCACCTGGAGCTCCTCGGCGATGGCGGGCCGACCGTCGATGCGCAGTTGGCGGGAGACGCGCCCCTCGTTGACAGCCCGGTTGCCCACCATGTGGGCGTCCTCGCAGTGGGAGAGGATGGTGAGCTGATGGCGGCGGGCCAGGATCATGGCGTCCCGCAGGATGTTTGCGTTTTGAACGGGCGCCCCGTCGTCCGACAGGGCCGCGACCCCGGCCTGCTTGAGGGCGCCTTGGTCGGTGAGGGTCTCCCCTTTCAGGCCCAGTGACACCGCGCCGATGGGGAAGACATGGGCAAGGCCTGCCTGGGCGGCCTTGTCCAGCACAAATTTGACGACTTCCGGGCTGTCGGTCACCGGGCGGGTATTGGCCATGGGGGCCACCGAGGTGAACCCACCCGCCACGGCGGCGGCGCAGCCGGTGGCGACGGTCTCCTTATATTCAAAGCCCGGCTCCCGCAGGTGGACGTGCATATCCACCAGGCCCGCGCAGATCACCATACCCCGGGCGTCCACCACCTGAGCGCCGCGCTCTCCCAAATCGCTGCCGATGACAGCCACCTTGCCGTCCTCGATGAGCACGTCCATCACGCCGCCGATGCCCCCCACGGGGTCCACCAGACGGCCCTGCCTGATCAATAAATTCAAGGCGCCACTCCCTTCCAGTCTTACTGTCTACGCATGAAAAAAGAGGTCGGGTCCTACCCCCATCCCTCTCCACAGCGAAATTTTCGATTGTACCGCGCGCCGCCGGACGGGATGCGCACCGCTACATTCATTATATCTTGAAACGCATATTTTAGCAACGAATTTTTCGTTTTTTATGGAGATAATATGGATGGAGATTAAAGGAGGAATGACAAATGACAAAGCACCAGTTTATCTCCGGCATTGGCGTCGGCGTCCTGGCGGGCGCTACGCTGGGCTTGGCCATGTCCACGTCAAAAAAGCGCGAAATCAAGCGCGCAGCCGATAAAGCCATCAAGGCCGTGGGCGAGGTCGTGGACAACATCTCTGATAACATGGGGATGTGAGTTCAAAACGGGGACGGGAAAATTCCCGTCCCCGTTTTTTATCGTTTACATGGTCTCGGACATTGTGGCCTGGTTCAGGCTGTTGTTGTCGAGCGTTGCAAGCTCTTTCACCTTGTCAAGATCCAGCCCGGCGGCCTCGGCAAAGCGCCGGCCGTACTCGGGGTCGGCCAGGTAGCAGTGGACGGCGTGGCGGTACTTGATGTTCACGGTGCAGGGGGCGACATCACCGGCGGTGTTCTCAATGAGGAGCTGCTTTTTGTCCTCGGTCATCACCCGCCACAGGTCGCCGCCCGCCCGGAAGCAGTCGTCGGTGGGGTCGTCCTTGGGGTCGTAACGGTACATGGCCCCCTCCAGGTCGAGGGGCGGCTCCATCACCTCAGGCTGGGCGGTCCAGGCGCCGTAGCTGTTGGGGGTATACGCGGGCGCACCGCCGTAGTTCCCATCGGTCCGCATGGCCCCGTCCCGGTGATACTCGTTGACGGGGACCTTGGCGCGGTTGACGGGGATGTGGTTATGGTTGATGCCCAGGCGATACCGCTGGGCATCGCCGTAGGAGAAGAGGCGGCCCTGAAGGAAACGGTCGGGCGAGAACCCGATGCCGGGCACCACATGGGCGGGGGTAAAGGCGGACTGCTCGACCTCGGCAAAATAGTTCTCGGGGTTGCGGTTGAGCTCCAGCACGCCCACCTCGATGAGGGGATACTCGGCGTGGCGCCAGATCTTGGTGATATCGAAGGGGTTTTCATAGTGGTTTTTGGCCTGCTCCTCGGTCATGATCTGCACGTACATGGTCCACTTGGGGAAGTTGCCCTGCTCGATGGCCTCGAACAGGTCCTTGCCGTGGTACTCCCGATCCTTGCCGTTGATCTCGGCGGCCTCCCCGTTGGTGAGGTTCTGAATCCCCTGCTGGGTCTTGAAGTGGAATTTGCACCAGACCCGCTCATTCTTCTCGTTGTAGAAGGAGTAGGTATGCTCGCCGAAGAAGTGCATATTGCGGAAGGTGGCGGGGATGCCCCGGTCGCTCATGACCACGGTGATCTGGTGGAAGCACTCGGGCAGAAGGGTCCAGAAGTCCCAGTTGTTCTGGGCACTGCGGCGGCCGGTGCGGGGGTCCCGCTTGACGGCGCGGTTCAGGTCGGAGAAATTATGTACGTCCCGGATGAAGAAGGTGGGGGTGTTGTTGCCCACCAGGTCCCAGTTTCCCTCTTCGGTATAGAACTTGACGGCGACGCCCCGGATGTCGCGCTCGCAGTCGGCCGCGCCCCGCTCCCCCGCCACGGTGGAGAAACGCAGGAACAGCTCGGTCTCCGCGCCGGGCTGGAGGACCTTTGCCTTGGTGTAACGGGAGATGTCGTGGGTGACGGTCAGCTTGCCGTAAGCGCCCCAGCCCTTGGCGTGCATGCGGCGCTCGGGGATGACCTCGCGGTTGAAGTGGGCCATCTTCTCCATCAGCCACACGTCCTGCATGACGACGGGGCCGCGAGGACCCGCGGTAATGGCATTTTCATTGTCGGCGACCGGCGCGCCGACCTCGTTGGTTAACTTTTCATACTCGTGCATGATCATGCTCCTTTCAATTTCTAAATTGGGGGACGCGATCAGGGCATGCGGGGCGATCACCCTCCTTTCACGCATGTAACATAGGGTTCTTGATTACAGGGCCAGGCACATGGCCAGCATCCACACATAGGCGCAGGTCTTGGGCAGCATGAACATTCCCAGCCTGGGATTTTTGTTGGACCAGAGCACCACCGGCAGATAAAATCCAAAGCTCAGGGCGATGGCAAGCCACATATGGCGCAGGCCGGGTAGGGCACTCCGCTCCATAAAAAACAGTACGGCGACGGCGGCACCCAGCAGGAAAAAAGGGATATTGCGCCAGACGGCCCAGCGCACAGGCGGATAGCGCTCGCTCCACCTGTTCTGGGGCAGAAGGCACAGGACAATGCGCGAAGCGGCCAGGAGATAGACCAGCAAGGTCCACCCCCCCGCCCCCGCGGGCGCAAAGAGCAGAAGGCCCAGATGCCAGAGCAGGAGATAAAAGAAGGTCATGGTGATGGAGGTGATCTGCTTTCCCAGGCCCAGCGCGGGGCGGAGCTTCTCCTCCTCCCCGGACCGGATGACCAGTACCCGGGGAATGAGATGGAACGCGTCCCCACAGGCCAGAACCAGCGCCATCACTCCCGCCAGGATACGGGCGGGGCCGCCTCCGCCGGTCAGAAGGAGCCAGCCGCCGATAAGCAGTGCGGCGGCGAGGTAGAGCAGGTCAAATACGGCCTCTACCGTTCCAAACACCCGTTTCATTCCTCCGCCTCCCCTCTCTCTCCCCTGGCTTTGGACATCCAGAGGAGGTGCCCCGTCACAGCCGCGCCGACACAGAGGAGCAGCACTATAAGCCAGGGTTTGGAGACAAGAAATACAGAGAGGAGCAGCATCCCCCACAGCCAGACCAGGCTGACCGTCAGCGTCCTGCGGGTGAGTCCGGTCTTGTTCTCATAGTTCTCGATATGCTCCCGAAAAAAGGGCAGCCGCATCAGTCGGGCCTTCAGGGTCGGAGAGACAGAAAAGCAACCGGCCGCGAGCAGAACGAAGGGGGTGGTGGGCCAGACCGGCAGAACCAGTCCGACAGCCCCCAATCCCAAAAAGAGAACCCCAAGGCCGGTGAGCAAAATGGTCTTCAGCCGCAAAAAATCCCCTCCCCATCTGTATCTCATATTATTATCAGTATTCATTATTGTTAGTATATTTGAAAGGAATCACTTTGTCAATAGAAACCTCTAAGTTTTCCCCGGCAAATTAAGCAGAATGTGCCCATAGGCAGAACGTACTGCGCGTCATTCAATTTTTGTGCCGGGCCAAGGCCCGGGCGTTGCCTGCCGGCCGCGACGGCAGGCTGTTTTTCAAAAAAACTAACGTTCTGTCTTGCATTTTTTAACAGTCTATGATAGGCTTATGGAAAAGAGAAAACAAACAGATTCAAATTGTTTTACGTTGATTTAATGGATTGCCCAGCGGCAGCCGAATGCGGGCGTCATGTGAGGGGAAGTGTGGTACAAATGGATTCTTTGGACCGGATCAAAGAGGAAATTTGCCTGGTGGGCAGGCTTTTGTATGACCGGGGCTATGTGGTGAGCAACGACGGCAACATTTCGGTCCGGGTGGCTGAAAACGAGGTACTGATCACTCCCTCCGGCGTGAGCAAGGGGCGCATGACCGCCGACATGATGGTGCGCACCGATCTGGAGGGCAACATTTTGGAGGGGGACCGCTATCCCTCCAGCGAGAGCAAGATGCACCTGATGGTCTTTCGCAAGCGCCCCGACGTGATGAGCGTGGTCCACGCCCATCCGCCCATCTCCACCGCCTTTGCCATCGCCCGCCGCCCCCTGTCCGAGCGGTATCTGTCCGAGATGGTGGTCGGTCTGGGTGAGGTGCCTGTCACCGAGTTTGCCATGCCCTCCACCGACCAGGTGCCCGACAGCGTGGCCCCCTTTGTGGCGGACCACAGCGCCGTCCTCCTGGCCAACCACGGCGCCCTCGCCTGGGGTCCCTCCCTCTGGTCGGCCTTTGACCGGCTGGAGGTGGTGGAGCAGACCGCCAGAATCCACCTGTACGTGAACCAACTGGGCGGCGGCGTGGAGATCAGCCCCGCCCAGGCCGAGACGCTGCGCTCCATGACCGGCTTTTATCAAAAGCTGGCCGGTGGCAGACCGTGACGCGGCCGGAGCCGGGCGCGGCTTT
>JBLJBF010000005.1:0-31880 GCA_047637855.1 Pseudoflavonifractor sp.
TGACCGACTGGATGGACAAGGGCGACACCCAGCTGGGCGTTCTCTTCAACCGCTACCGCAAGCCCACCAGCGACCCCCTCACCTGGAAGGCCTCTACCGAGGCGGCCGCGCAGATGGGTAAGCCCGACGCCAGGTTTGTCCTCCAGGGCCGGGACGAGAACAAGGGCCAGCTGCGCCCCACCGAGTACAGCATTCTCCTGGGCAGCGACAAGGAAGTGCTGGTGCGCCCCGCTCCCTAAGGTTTTCAGCCTCACAGAACAGCGTGGGGGCGGCAAGGTGATCCCTTGCCGCCCCCACACAAGTTTTAAAGCCGCAGCTCAGCACATTGCCGTCAGGTACTCCGACCCCAAGCCGGCCGTCAGGGCTCGCACATACCCGCCCCATGACAAGGCGGCCCTTGACAGTGGCGGTCTGTGGGTGTATACTGAATTATAGAATCACACAATTTCATATGAGTGGTATGTAGGCGCGCGCTTTCGGGCGCGCCCAACAGGGAAACGGGTGAGAATCCCGTACAATGCCGTTGCTGTATTGGCTGAGCGGTCCTCAACACAGGTCACTGGAGCGTTTGCTCTGGGAAGACAGAGGGTCCGCATATGAAGCCTAAGTCAGAATACCTGCCTGCATATGACGCACAAGAAGCCTCCTCGAGCCAAGGAGGGTGCAGTCATCTATGGCAGTGCCATAGTTTTGTTGCTGTGCCCTTTGGGGGTGCAGCTTTTTTCATGCTTTGTTTTTCACCTCTCTTTCCGGCGGGAGCAGGACACTGTGTCTGCCAGCATCGTCTCCTGTCCCGCCAACTGTTTCCTATGGGGCCCTTTCCCGCTGCGCAGACGTATGCGCCCGGACAAAGAAGTCCTTGTCTATATCTCGTAAAAAAGGGCCGGCTCCGAAGAAGGAGCCGGCCCTTTTGACCTCTATCCGCCTGACAGGCGCTCGGGGTCGGTCAGCAGAAGCCCCGCGCCGAGCCGGGCCCGGTAGCCGCCACAGCAGCCCACCGCCCAGTCGAAGTAGGGCCGGGCAGGACGGGAGAAGCAGCTCATGACCGCCATCACCGTGCCGCCGTGGGCCACGACCACCAGCCGCTCAAGCCTCCGGGCCTCGGCGTCTCCCGCCGCCCAGGCAAAGCCCCGGCAGCTCCGCTTCGTAAAGCCCGCAAGGCCCTCGCCCCCGGGGCAGGGGGCGGTACAGCCGCCCTCCACCCAGCGGGTATAGGCGGCGTCATGGGCCATCTCGTCGGCGGTGCGGTACTCGAATTCGCCAAAATCCATCTCCCGCAGGTCGGCCAGCACAATCTGGCAGGCATTGGGAAACAGGATTCCCGCCGTCTCCCGCGCCCGGGTCAGGGGGCTGACATAGACCAGCCCCAGCTCATCGTCGGCACCCAGGGCCGCAGCGGCCGCCCGCCCGGAGGGGGAGAGGGGCTCGTCTGTGCGGCCTACGTAGCGGCGCTCCAGGTTGCCCGCCGTCTGTCCGTGGCGCAGTAACAGCAGCTCCACCGGCTCAGCCCTTCAGGACCTGGGGAATGCCGCACTGGACCCGCACCACCCGCTCGGCGGCGGCGGCCAGCCTGATGCACAGCCTGCCGCAGGCCTCCCGCCAGAGCCGCTCCTCCCGGTCCAGGGGGACCACGCCGCCCCCCACCTCGTCGCAGATCACCACGGCTTTGGCACACAGGGCGGGAAAAAGCCCATCCGCCCCGCCGGGGTCGCGCCGCACCAGGGCCTGGAGGTTATAGAGCACGGGACGGCCGTCCAGCACGCCGTCCGCCATATCCTCGGGCCCGTACCCGCATACCCCGCTTGCATAGGCCCGCTTTCCTGCGGCAAAGCCGCCCACGATCAAAACCATATCGCCGCCACCCTCTGTAAAAGTACCAGCGCCGCCAGCATAGACAGCTCGCACAGCTGGAGAAACCACCCCGCCAGGTCCCCGCTCATGCCGCCGAAGGCACGCTGTGCCGTGCGGTAGAGGGCGGCGTAGCAGAGCAGCGCGGCCAGGAGGAGCAGCGCCCCCGCCGGGGGCAGGACAATAGCCATGCCCCCCCAGACCAGGAAAAAGAGCGCCAGCAGCACGGCGGCCGAGCGTTTTTTCTCCGCCGAGGTCTTGAATGTGGACAAGAGCCCCGCGCCCCCGGCTGCGGGAAAGGTCACCACCGACAGCCCGGACAGGCAGCGGCTGAGAACAAAGCCCAGGGCGTGGAGAAGCACCGCTTCCCGGCTGGGGACAAGCTCCACGCACAGCGCGAAGTAGAACAGAAGATAGGCGCAGACCCAGATGACCGCGAACGCCCCGGTATGGGGGTCCTTCAAAATCTCCCGCCGCCGCTCGGTCGGCGCGTGGGAGGCCAGCGCGTCCACCGTGTCACAAAACCCGTCCAGATGGACGGCCCCCGTGACGGCGACGGGGAGGAGGGCCAGCCCCGCCGCCCGGAGGACCGCGCTCAGCTCCAGCAGGAGGCACAGCCGCCACCACAGCAGAATGACCAGCCCAACAGCCGCTCCCACCAGCGGGAAGGCGCACATCATATAGCGCATATTCTTCTCGTTCCAGTCGGTCCGCGGCATGGGAATGCGGGAGAACATGGAAAAGGCCAAGCTGATCGAGCGCAAAACGGTCATAGCTTCTCCCCCTTTAACGGTAGCGCGATGCCGCAGACCACCTCGTACACCCGGTCGAACCGCGCGGCCAGCGCCGCGTTGGCGGCGGCCAGCACCTCCAGAAAGCGGCGCGTCCCCCCGGAATAGGCGTAGCCGTCGGCAAACGTGTCGTTGGTCACCACCACCAGGTCCTCGCACCGCCCGGCCAGAGAGAGGACGCCCTCCACCACGGCCTCCAGGGCCCGCTCTCCCGCGCCCCCGGGGGCAAAAATCTCGTTGGCGGTCAGATTGCCCAGGCACTCCAGCAGCACGGCGCTGTCCGCGGGGACGGCCAGCCCGGCCAGGTCGGTATACCGCTCCAACGTGACAAAGCCCTTGCCCGCCCGGGCCTCCCGGTGGCGGACAACCCGGCGGTCGTCCTCCCCGTCGAAGGGGATGAGGGTGGCGAGATAACAGTGCCGCCGCGCGGCACTCACGGCCGCCAGCGCCTCGGCGAAGGCGCTCTTTCCCGAGGCGGCTCCGCCGATGACCAAGGTCGTCATGCCCCGCCGCCCCCCAGCGGCCGGTAGGCGTCCACCCCGATGTCCGCAAAGGCGGAGGAGCCGTGGTAGACGGCCAGCGCCAGGTCCAGGAGGGGCAGGAGGGCGACGGCCCCCGTCCCCTCGCCCAGGCGCATCTCGGCACTGATGAGGGGCCGAAACCCCAGCGCGTCCAGCACGAGGGCGCCCGCAGGCTCCCCCGACCTGTGGCTGGGCAACATGGCGCAGACCGACCGGGGGCAGAGCCGGGCGGCGACGAGGGCGGCCACCGAGCTGATAAACCCGTCGATCACCACGGGGACGCGGCAGAGCGCCCCGCCCAGGAAAATGCCCGCCATGCCCGCGATGTCGAAGCCGCCCAGCTTGGCCAGCACGTCCAGCGCGTCGCCCGGGTCGGGGGCGTTGACGGCGATGGCCTGCTCGATGACGGCGATCTTCCGGGCCAGCCCCGCGTCGGTGAGGCCCGAGCCCCGGCCCGTGACGGCGGGGACGGCCGTCCCGGTCAGGACGGCGGCCACCGCGCTGGAGGTGGTGGTGTTGCCGATGCCCATCTCGCCGGTGCAGAGGATGCTGTAGCCCTGCTCTGCACACCGGCGGGCCAGAGTGATGCCGGCCTCCAGGGCGCGTACTGCCGTCTCCCGGCTCATGGCGGGTCCGGCGGCGATGTTCCCGGTGCCGGGTCCCATACGCAGGTCCACAAGGCCCGGAAAGGCGGGGCGCTGGGCCATACCCATGTCCACGGGGATGACCTGGGCCCGGGCGGCGGCCGCCATACGGCAGACCGAGGTCTTCCCCCGGGTCAGGTTTTCCGCCACCGCCATGGTGACGGCGCTGGTGCTCTGGGAGACCCCCTCCCGCACCACACCGTTGTCGGCGCACAGCACCAGCACGGCCCGTTTCTCCAGCGCCACGTCGGCGCTGCCCGTAAGCCCGGCAATTTTTGAGACGGCTTTTTCCAAAAGGCCCAGGCTGCCCAGGGGCTTGGCGATGCCGTCCCACCGGGCCTGGGCCTTGCACAGAGCCTCCCCGTCAACGCCGGGAAGCTCTGCATTCAACGCTGAAACGTCCGTCTCCCTCACCTCTCGCCGTCCGGCAGGAGCAGCGCCCCCACCAAAATCAGATACTCGGGCACCACGCCGTTTTTGATCCACAGAAGGGGCTTGCCCAGGTAGCGTTCGGCGGTGCCGCCCACGTCGCCCCCCAGGGCCTCGATGGAGTAGCGCAGCCGCTCCGGCTTTTGACAGGGGCGGCCCTCGCTGCGGGTGCATCGCGGACACTGGGTACAGGACCCGGCGGCCAGGGCCAGGCTGCCGGGAACCTCGGCCTCCCAGGCCAGCAGGCGGTCTAAGTACGCGTCCTTCTCCTCATGTAGGACCCGGAGGGCGGCGGCGGCCTCTGCCCCCGGCTCGGCGGGGACAATCATCCGGGCATGAAGCCGCATGCGGGGGTAGCGCCGCCAGATCGTCATGGGGTCAAACTCCAAGCGCGGGCAGGACCAGGCCAGGCCGTAGTTGGGGCAGGCCCGGCAGAAGGCCAGAAATTTGGGTATGTCCACATACTGCGTCAGGTACTCCTCCAGCGGGACCTCGGCCTCAAGCTCTCTGACCGTATAGTACATCTCATGCATCGTACAGCCCTCCTTTTCTCAGGGTCTCCCGCTGGGCGGCCACCACCTGTTCCCTTTGGGCGCGGGTCTTGCAGGACAGCTCGTGGGTGAGAAATTCCGGCCCAATGCGCCGAATCACCCCGGCGATGGCCGGGTCGGTCCAGGGTCGGTGCTGGTCGATCTGCAAAATATGCCCGTAGCTCTCGCCAAAGCGCGCCACATAGTCTCCGGCCATGCGCTCCGGCAGCCGGCCCGTGTGGGCCTTGACATAGGGGCCCGAGAGGGAGTGGTGAAGGTGCATCCCCCGGACCAGGCGGGCCAAGCCCCCGTGGGCATCCAGCATCCGGTGGATATAGGCGATGCCGTCGGCCTCGGTCAGGAGGTCGGGGTTGGTGTTCATCAGGTGGCCGGTGTCCAGCAGAATGCCCTTATTGGCGTGATGGATGCCGTCGAGCAGATAGGCCGTTTTGGCCCCGTCGGTAAAGGTGAACCCCGGCCACCACTGGTTTTCCACCAGCAGGGCGAAGGGGTAGTCGGTCTCGTCGAAGAGGAGATTGATGAGCTCCAGGGCGGCGTCCAGCACCTCCCGGTCGCTGTGCTCCCAGCGGTAGGTATACCCCTCCTCAACGGACACGTCGGACACGTGGAACACCACATATTTTGCGCCCAGGCGGGCGGCGCGGCGGAGATCGGCCCGGTACTGCTCTGCCAGCGCCTCCCGTCCGGGGCCGCCGTAAAAGGCCTCCCAGGCCGCCCGGCTGCCGAACTTGCGCAGGAGGGCGGTCTCGTCCCCCCGCCAGAAGTCCACCCAGTCGGGGTAGAAGGTCAGGTGATAGCCGGGGGCAAAGCCGTCGGGCAGGGCGTCCATGGCGGCGTCGCCCCCCCAGAGGGCCTCAATTCCGCTGCAGCCCAAGGCCCGGCAGGCCCCCTGCAGCTCCTCCGGCCCGCCGTACTCGGCCATGCTCTCGTCATAGACGGGAAAGCTAACGGTCTCGATCACTGTGCTCCCTCCCTTTCTTACTCTCTTATCCGTCCAGGCCGTACTTGCGCTTGACCCGCTCCAGCTTTTCCAGCAGGGCGGGCCCGGCCACCCAGAGGAAGAACACGGTGGCCCCGGCATGAATGAGGTCCACAGGCACCCCCACCAGACAGGAGGTGACGATCATGCCCAGCGTGACGCGGACCTGGTACTGGAAGACGGCATAGGTGTTCATGATGACGCCATAGAGGAGAAACACCGACACCCCCCCGTAGATACACAGGGCGGTCCGGCCGGGGCGGAGAAGGCCCTTGCGGAAGAGAACTCCGGCCAAAAACCCCACCAGACCCATGGCAAACATCTGGAAGGGTGTCCAAGGCCCCTGCAAAAAGTAAATGTTGGACACCAGCATGGACACCGCCCCCACCAGAAAGCCGCTCTCCCCGCCGAAGGCCACCGCCGAGAGAATGACGATGGCGGCCACCGGCTTGAACTGGGGCAGGAAAAGGAAGGCCACCCGGCCCGCCACCGCCAGCGCGCAGAGCACGGCGAGAACCACCAGCTCCCTGGCCTGGGGCCTGCGCGTCTCAAAAAGGAAAAAGAAGGGCACCATGGTCTCCAGCACCAGGAGGAGGGATATAACGAGGTACTTTCGTTCGCCGAAATAGGCCACGCCCACCCACAGGGTGAGGGGTATCAGGATGAGGACGGCCACTGCCGCCACAACGGTGCGCCGGGAGAGCTTGCGACCCGCCCGGTCCGCCGGGGCCGTCTCTCCCGCCACGGGGGCGGCGGGCGAGAAGCACCACAGCCCTGTCAGGGCGGCCCCCACAGCGGCCAGAATCGCCGCCGCCTGAGCCCACTGTCGGGCCAGCCCGCCCACAGCCCGGGCCAGCAGGCCCGAGAGGATGGACGCCCCCGTCACACCCCGCCAGAGCAGCAGCAAAGCCAAAAGCAGCAGCCCCACACCCAGCGGCTTACGGGCCGCCGGGGGCGGGGGACCCTCCTCCCGCCCTGTCTCCACCTCCCCGCCCGGATCAAGGGGGGGCGGAGCCGCATCCTCCGCGGGGACCGTCCCGCCGCAGGCGAGGATCACGTCCTCGGCCGTCACGGCGTCGGGCAGCAAGGCGCGGGCCATGCGGTTGGCGGCGGTGGTATAGAAGCTGCTGCCGGTGAAAAAGGCCCGGGGCGGCCCCTGGGCCACCACCGCGCCGTCGAAAAACAGGGCGCAGCGGTCGGCGTGCCGGGCGCAGAACTCCACGTCGTGGCTCACCATAAGGATGGTACAGCCGCCGGCCCGCAAGTCCTTTAAAATGTGCGCCAGCTTCTCCTTGAACTGGCCGTCCAGGCCCTTGGTGGGCTCGTCCAGCAGGAGAATGCGGGGCTCCAGCAGCAAGACCTTGGCCAGAGCCGCCCGCTGCTGCTCGCCGCCCGAGAGGTCGTAGGGGTGCCGCCCCAGGAGGGGGCGCAGCTCACACAGCGTGACCACCCTGTCCACCCGTCCGGCCCGCTGGGCGGGGGAGAGGGGCAGGTCGTCAAGCAGCTCATAGAGGTCCTGCTCCACCGTCTTTTTTACAAAAAGGGTCTGGGGGTTCTGAGGCAGCACACCCAGCAGGCCGTCGAACCGCTCCTCCGGGGGGATGTCAGCCAGCGCGCGCCCATCCAGCCGCACCGCGCCCCGGTGGGGGGTGTTGACCCCGGCAAGGAGGGCGAGGGCGGTGGTCTTTCCCGCACCGTTGCCCCCCACCACGGCGAAAAGAGCCCCGCGGGGGACCGACAGGCTCAGGCCCTTTACAATGTCCGGCCCGTCCTTCTCATAGCGGAACCACACCTCCTCCAGCTCCACGGCGGGGGGCGCGGCCGGGGTGGTATCGGGCCGGTCGGGCAGGGGGGAGAGGGGACGGCTCTCGGCCCGGCGGGCCAGCCAGTCCCGCCCGTCCCGGATGGTGACGGGGCAGTCCCCCCCGCCGGGTACGGCGGCGTAGACGCGCATGGGCGTGGGCATGGCCAGGAACATCTCGTGGTCCCGGTCCCGCAGGGCCGCGCCCACGGCACGGGGGGTGCCGTCGGCGGCGAGCCCGCCCCCGTCCAGCACCACCACCCGGTCGGAGAGGGGGAGGGCCTCCTCCAGCCGGTGCTCGGTGAGGAGGACCGTGGTCCCCAGCTCCCGGTTGATCTTCCCCACCGTGGCGAGGAATTCGGTGGCCGCGATAGGGTCTAGCTGACTGGTGGGCTCGTCCAAAAGGAGCACCGAGGGCTGCATGGCCATGACGGCGGCCAGATTCAACAGCTGCTTCTGCCCGCCGGACAGCTCGGAGACGCTCTTATGAAACCAGGCTTCGATACCGAAAAAGGAGGCCATCTCCGCCACCCGCAGGCGGATGGTGGGCGTGTCGCAGCCCAGGCTCTCCAAGCCGAAGGCCAGCTCGTGCCACACCTTGTCGGTGACGATCTGATTGTCCGGGGTCTGGAGGACGAAGCCGATGCGCCCGGCCTGGGTCCGCTGGTCCAGTGCGTCCAGCGGCACCCCCTCGAAAAAAATCTCTCCTGTCCGCGTCCCGTGGGGGGCGAGGAGGGGCTTGAGCTGCCGCAGCAGCGTGGTTTTCCCACAGCCCGACTTGCCGCAGAGGGTGATGAATTCGCCCGCCTCCACCGTGAGGTTCACGCTGTTCAGGGCGGGGACGGTCTGCCCGGGATAGAAAAAGGTCAGGTCCCGGATCGAGAATACTTCCACATTTTATCCTCCCAGCAGTCTATCATGAGCGGTGTGGCACACAGGAGCAGATAGGCCAGCCCGCCCGAGACCGACCACAGATTCCAGGGCGCGATGACAATGGCGGGAAAATAGCGGCAGGAAAAGCCGCCCGCGCGCCACATGGCCAGAATAAAGGCCCCCAGCAGACCAATCCAGGTAGCGGCCGCGCCGTCCCGGCCGTCAAAGCGGTAGAGGGAAAAGGCCGTGCGGCCGGCCAGACCGTAGCCCCGGCTCCGCATGGAGTCGGCCGTCTCGACGGCGCTCTCCAGCGCCCAGGTGAGCAAGATGGACAGCATGCGCACCCCCTGCCGCGCCCGCCGCAGCACCGAGCCGCCCGACGGGTCCCTGCCGACACAGCGCTGGGCCGCCGACACCGCCTTGAGCTGCTCCCGGAATTTGGGCACAAAGCGCAGCACCATGGAGATGACCAGCGAGAGGGCGGGGATGATCCGCCCGAAGAGATAGACAAACTTGTCCGACGGCATGACCTTGTTATAGCAGGAGAACCAGCACAGCACCGAGACGAGCACGGCTGCCGCCGCCACACCGTAGAGGACGGCCTCCAGCGTAATGGCGGCCCCACCGGGCCAGCGGGCCAGCACCGTGTCCCCCTCATGGTTAAAGACGGGGTTAATGAGGGCGGTGAGGGCCATCATGGGCAGCATGGCGATCAGGTTAAACCGCAGGGCCTTGCGCCCGCCCAAATAGACCGACCAGGCAAAGGACCCGGCCAGCGAGATGACCAGCGCGGCCGGGTGCATCAGCACCATGGAGAAGGACAGCACCAGCGCGAAATAGAAAAAGTTCACGGCCGGGTGGTAGGTAGAAAATGCGCCCTTCAAGTCCCTTTCCCGCCCCTTTCCTCATAAATAAGACCGGCCGCGGCAATGGTTTGCATTGCCGCAGCCGATTTTCTGCCCAATCTCGCCCCAATAAGGGCGTCTCCCCGTTTTGTAGGTCTTCTGACTCGCGCCCTGGCCGAGAGAAACTCTCTGCCGATCAAGCTCCGCCTTCTCGGGTTTCCCCAATGACTGACTTTCGTCAACAAGCGTTGATATGAGGCGCATACAGCGGCGGTACCGTCCGGGATTCCCACCCGGTTCTCTTCTTTCGGTCCCGCGGGCCATACGCCGCGCGGAACACAAAACGGCTATTTACTTGTGGGATTCTCTACCCTATATTAAACTCCATTTGCCCCACATTGTAAAGCCCTAACCCGCCAATTTTGCGGCAGACTTTTGCAAAGTCTGCTATAAAATGAAACACAATACCGTATAAAGGGCCGCCCGGAGGGCTGCCCTTTATACGGTATCGCTTGCGCGGGTCAGAAGGTCAGGCTGCCAAGGGCAATGCACCTGCCGCTTCTGCGGTCGAAGAGCATGATATTGTCCCCCGACACCGAGAGCGGCACTTTTGTGCCGATGGTGAACAGAGAGCTGCCAAACACCACGCCGGTGAGGAGGAGGTCGTCCACGCGCACCTTGATCGTCGATTCCATGCCGGTGGGCATGGCGCCGTAGATCTCGCCCTCCAGGGGGGCACCGTCCGCGATGTCCAGGAATTCGGGGCGGATGCCCAGCACCAGGTCCTTGTCGGTGAGGACGGCCTCCTCCTGGAATCCGTCGTCCTCAGTCACCTTGGCGATGTGGTAGCGGAAGGTCTCGTCCTTATTGCCCTTTTCCACAAAGGACTTTTCGGCGGCCTTTTTCCCGTACTCCTCAGAGCGGGCGGACTCCTGCCGGTCCCGCTCCCGGAACCAGCCGGCCAGATCGAGGGGGGCGTTGGGGCGGAAGGTCGCCCTGCGGCCATTGAACACGGTCAGGCCGACCGCTCCGTCGGGGGTCTGAGCCCCCTCCGCCTCCACAAAGTTGATGGAGGGGTTGCCCACAAAGTCGGCCACGAAGAGATTTTCGGGCCTGTTGTAAACGGTGAGGGGGGCGTCGTACTGCTGCAGGACGCCGTTGTTGATAAGGCAGATCTGGGTGGCAAGGGTCATGGCCTCCATCTGGTCGTGGGTGACGTAGACGAAGGTGGAACCCGTCTCCACATGGAGGCGCTGCAGCTCATAGCGCATCTCCAGGCGCAGCTTGGCATCCAGGTTACTGAGGGGCTCGTCCATGAAGAGCACCGAGGGCTCGGGGGCCAGGGTGCGGGCGATGGCCACGCGCTGCTGCTGGCCGCCGGACAGCTCGGCGGGGTAGCGCTCCATAAACATGCCGATCTTTACGATCCGGGACACCCGGCGCACGGCCAGATCGATCTCCTCAGCCGAGAGCTTGCGCACCTCGGTGACCACATGGCCGTTCTGGAGCACCTCGAAGTTCTCGTTCAGGGTCTGGGCGCCCCGCGCGGCGTCCACCTTGGCCTGGAGCGCGGCGATGTCCTGGGCGGGGTCCTTGCCCGCTTCCAGGTGGCAGCCAAAGAGCTTTTTCGCGGTGTACATGGAGATGCCGAAGGCGTCGATCAATTTGATGTGGGCCTTTTTCTCGTCGATCTTGCCCTTCTTGTCCCGGCAGTCGTTCAGAATCCGGACCACCTCGCCGGGCTTTTTCAGAAGGGCCGCCAGACGCGCCGCGTTTTTGGCTTCGAAGTCGATCTTGGGAAGGGCCTCCTTGATGTTGGACAGGCCGAAGGCGATGTTTTCATACACCGTCATGTTGGGCCACAGGGCATAGTTCTGAAACAGGAACCCCACTTTGCGCTTGTTGGCGGGGATGTTGATGCCCATGGCGCTGTCGAACACCACCTGGTCCCCGATGGTGATGCGCCCGCTGGTGGGCGTCTCCAGTCCCGCGATCATGCGCAGGGTGGTGGTCTTCCCGCAGCCCGAGGGGCCCAGCAGCGTGACAAACGCGTTGTCCTCGATGACCAGGTCCAGATTGTCTACGGCATAAAACTTGCCCCAGTGCTTGGTCACTTGTTCTAATTTGATAGCTGGCATGGTTTAACCCCCTATTCCCTTGTCCAGGCTGGCTCCGGTGGCCTTGTTGACCAGCGTGTTGCACACCAGAATGGTGACGATTAAAATCAGGTTGATGCCGCTGGAGAACGCGTAAAGGCCCATTTCGTCGAAGTAGTCCAAGGTGGTCGATAGGATAAAGCCCTGGACGCACAGCAGCATGAACAGGGACAGTTCCCGCAGGCAGGTCATGAAGGGAAGCAGGTAGCCGCTGATAATGGAAGACTTCTGAATGGGGATGATGATGTGGATCATGCGCTTGATCCAGGGGATATCCTGGATGATGGCCGCCTCCTCGATTTCGCCCGACAGCTGGAGCATGGAGTTGAGCGAGCTGCGGCTGGCGAAGGGGATGTACTTGATGGTGCCCACCAGGATGAGGATGGTATAGGTATTGAACAGATTGATATGTTCGCTGGAGAAGAGGATGAAAAAGGCTACGCCGACGGCGATGGAAGGCATCAGATAGGGGAGGAAGGCCACGCTGTTGACGTAGTTTGCCCATTTGCTTCGTCGGTTTTTCGACACGGCGTAGCCGATGAGGGTGCCGATGGTGCCGGCCAGCAGCGCACAGCACACGCTGACCCAGATGGTGCCCTTGAAGGCGTTCCAGATGGTGTTGTTGTGGAGAATGCCCTTTTGCCCGTACATCCCGTTCTCGGTGATGTTCTCGCTGGTGGTCCACCACTTGGTGGTCAGGTTATTGGGGTCCCTCGTGTAGAGGAAGGAGTAGTCGCCCGGATTGGGCAGGAAGGTCTCGAAGGCGAAGGAGACGATGGGGAAAATGCTGGTGAAGAAGGTAACCACCACCAGCACCAGTGCGATCACATACTTGCCAACCCGGCCCAGGTTGTTTTTGGAGACCTGGCCCGACTTGCCCGTGACGGTGGTGTAGCTCTTGCGGCTCTGCAGGCTGAGCTGGTTGAGCAGCATGATCGCCACGCCGAACACCATCATGATGATAGCCAGAATGCTCGCCTCGCCCGTGTACTTGGAGTTCATGGACACGTACTTGGTGGACAGGGTGGTAAGGCCCAGGTAGTGGGGCACCGGGTAGGAGCCCATGGCGCTGCCGAAGACCAGCAGGACGGTGGACAGAATGGCGGGCTTGATCATGGGCAGCGTGATTTTCCACATGATCTTCCACCTGGGGGTGTCCAGAATGGTGGCCGCCTCCTCCAGGTTTGCGTCCATGTTCCGGAAAATGCCGCCGATCAGAATGTAGGCGAAGGGCGCGTAGTGCAGGCCCAGCACCACCAGGCTGGGGAAAAGGCCCTTGCACCACCACATGGGCATGGCAATGCCCGTAGTTGCAGCCAGCAGTCCGTTGGAGGTGCCGGTGACCGCGTTGGAGTTAAAGATGTTCTGCCACACCACAGCCAGCGTCCACTGGGGCATGATGTAGGGGAATATAAAGATGGAGCTTAAATATTTGCGCCAGGCCAGGTTGGTGCGGGTGATGAGGAAGGCGAAAAAACCACCGAAGAGGATGGACACCACGCAGGTGCCCACCGCCAGCAGGACCGTGTTCGTCAGGGGGGTCCAGAGGTTGGTTTTGACCATGCGGCTGGTAAAGAGGTCGATATAGTTGACCAGCGTATGGCCCACGGCCTGGCCCGTGAGGTGGGCGTCGATGGTGCCGGGATGAATCTTGAAGGTGTCCTCCACAATGGCGATGATAGGCGCCACGGTGGTCACCGTCAGCACGATGCCCATGAGCAGCAAAATGACATTATGGGGCTTGGAGAAAAAGGTCTTGATCTGATTCCGGCGCAGGGCAGACCGGTTGACCCTTAAACGATTGGAAGACTCCATGAAATCTCTCCTTTATGCCAGGATAGAAAAGCGCCCTTGGACGCGGCGGGTCCCACCCACTTCCAAGGGCGCTCGTTTTACATCTGCACCGTGCCGCCTGTCGGCGGCATCCGGAGCGCCACCTTGCCGCGGGAAACGGGATTGCTTAGCCGGCGCTGTACTTGCTCAGCATCTCGATCCAGCTGCCCACGGTGAAGGACACCTCGGAGCAGTAGGCGGGGTCTTCCTGGACCAGCTTGCCGGTGGTGGACCACCAGTCGTAACCCCGGTCGTTTTTGGCGGGGAACTTCACAGTGACGCCGTCCTCGGCCATGCCGCCGGTCTGATGGTGGTGAACCGCCTCGTTCTCAGCGACCACGGCGGGGTTGTGGGAGTAGCCGCCCATGTCCTTGCCCCAGGCGGAGAAGCCGTCAACCGTGCACGTCATGTAGGCGAGGAAGGCGCAGGCGGTCCAGGGGAGGGGGCTGTTGTCGGTGACGAACAGATAGTGGCAGTAGCCAAACCCGCCGATGCCCTGGTAGCCGTCGTCATAGGCGGCCACGTTGACGTTGTTGACCGAGACCGAGCTGGACTCCTCCACCGAGCGCAGCTTGGAGTACACCAGCAGGCCGAACTGGTCGGCGGCCGACTTGTCAACCAAGGTGTTGCAGATGGGGCCGTCGTCGGTCTGGGCGTTGTAGGATTCGACCCACAGCTTGATCCAGGTCAGGGCATACTTGCCGTTGGCGCCCAGGCCCAGGTCGGCAGCCTCGGATTCCATGGCGTTGATCGTGGGCTGGAAATAGGCCTTCTCGTCGGCCGGCAGGGCCTCAAAGGCCTCCTTCAGCCAGGCGGCGTAGTCGTCCCGGGTCAGCATGTAGAGGAAGTTCTTGCCCACGATTTCGGAGTCTATGTCCATAAAGAGGCCGTGGGCCCCATCGGCCACAAAGTCCCAGCAGTTTTTATAGGTCTTGGAGCCGGCGTTGTTGTACAGGAAAACCTTGTTCAGGGTCTGAAGCGGCAGGAACTCGCTGTACTGCTCGGCCTTGATCCCGTTGGCCGCGGCCCACTCCTTGGGAATAAAGGTGTCCAGAATTCCGGTCTGGACCATCTTGGACTGGATCTGGTTGCCGTCCTGGATCAGCGTCATGGCGAAGGTGCCGGTGCTCTTAAGGGAGTCGGCGGTAAGCTGGTCAAAGATCTTGTTGTTCTTGGGCTGCTGCCACTCAAAGTCCATGTTGTAGCTGGGGTCGATGGTCTTCAGATACTTGATGAACAGGGGCAGGGCGCTCTTGCCGCGGCTGGAGTTGCCGACGCCGTAGAACATTTTGCCGTTGGACTCGGCGATGGCCTTCTTGGCCAGCTCCTCCATGCTCATGCCCTGGGCCTCTTTGATGATCTTCTGGGTCGCGGTGAGGTTTTCGGGCGTGGGAGCAGGCGCACTGCTGGGGCTGGGAGCAGGGGCCGAGGGGCTGCCGCTGGGCTGGGGCGTGGCGGTGCCCCCGCTGGGCGCGGTGCCGCAGGAGACCAGTGCGAGGGACATGCTTGCCACGAGAAGGAGCGCTGCAATTCGTTTCATTTCATTTCCTCCTTGTCATATTCGCCAAATCAAGGTTGCCGTAATACGGTCTATCTATCTCTATTGTACACATGGCTATCTGGAATAGAAGGGGACAAAGCTGTGCTTTTTTGTTGTATTCTGATATCTGTAAAAGCTTTTGATGAAAAAAATTGTTGCTTATGCTATAATAGGCGACAGTATCAAACAAAATTTTGGTTCAACCGCCTACGAAAAGGCCATGTTACCAACGAGGGGGAGTTTCCGCGTGGGGAAGAGAGCGCTGTCCATGCTGCTTGCCGTGGCCCTGGGGCTGCCGCTGTCAGGCTGCGCCGGTGCCGAGCGCCGGCCGCCCCCCGACTGCGCCCCCGAGGAAAGCCAGCGGCTGGTGATCTACACCTCCCACAAGGAGGAGGTTTGGGGGCCCATCGTAAAGGAGTTTGAGCTGCGCACCGGCATCTGGGTGGATGTGGTGTCGGGCGGCACCAACGAGGTGCTAGAACGCCTTGCGCAGGAGGGGAACCACCCCGCGGCCGACGTGATGTTTGGCGGCGGGGTGGAGAGCCTGGAGTATTACCGGGCGTGCTTTACCCCCTACGTCTGTGCCGAGGCAGAGGCCCTTCGGCCCCAGTTTCGCGCCCCCGACGACCTGTGGACCCCCTTTTCCTCCCTCCCTGTGGTCTTGATCTACAACACGAAGCTGGTAGATCCCCGGTGGGTAACCGGCTGGCGGGACCTGCTGTCCTCCCGGTTCCGCGGGAAGATCGCCGTCGCCGATCCCAGCGTATCGGGCTCCAGTTTCACGGGTATCGTCACCTTCCTGTACGCTTTGAGCGGGACCTGGGAGGAGCGGCTGCGGCAATTGGCCGCCAACCTCGCGGGGCGGCAGCTGGACGGATCGGGGGAGATGCTCACCTCGGTGGCCAACGGCACCGACTGGGTGGGCTTCACGCTGGAGGAGACCGCATTGAAGCGGATGGCCGCGGGGGACGATATCGCCCTGGTCTATCCTGCCGACGGCACCAGTTCGGTGCCCGACGGCAGCGCGCTGGTTAAGGGCGCGCCCCACGAGGACAACGCCAAGCTGTTTTTGGACTTCACGGTGAGCCGGGACGTGCAGCAGCTGCTGGTAGAGCAGTTTTACCGCCGCTCGGTCCGCAGTGACGTGGAGCCGGCCCAGGGGGGGCCGGCGGCGCTGGACACGGTGCCTCTGATCGATTACGACGTGGGCTGGGCCAGCCAAAACCGGGACGCCATTCTGATGAGCTGGGCCTTTTATCTGGGCGGGGAGGGGGCGCCATGAAACGCTTCCTGTCCCACTCCTTCCGCGGCAGGCTCTTCATGGCCTTCCTGGCGGTCTCTCTCATTCCGCTGCTGATCTGCTCGGCAATGCTTTTGCAGATCTTTCGCCTTCGGCTCACAGACACCGTGGGGAACGAGGCCCAGGACTCCCTGGGCAGCACGCTGCGCGCCATTGACGCCCTGTACGACGGCCTTTTCCGCGTGGAGTCCGCCCTCCAGCGCAACCCCCTGGTGGCCGGGGCCCTGCTGGGGAACGGCAGGGAGGACACACAGGTGTACAGCCAGCTTTTCAGCGCCACCGAGGGCCTGCGCAGCTACGCCCGGTTCGATCTGTACGACCTGGAGGGCAACTGGCGCTACTCGACCCAGAACGCCCCCGACCGGCGGCAGCTCCCCACCAGCTGGGGGGTGCTGCGGACGGCCGCCCGGGAAACCGGCATCTCCTTCGTGACGGGCGACGACATCACCGCCACCGCCGCGCCGCTGACCCGGGGGGCGGTGCTTCTGTCCGGGGCAGAGGGCGAAGCGGCGGGCTATCTGGTGGTCAGCCTGTACCAGGCCAATCTCCGCCAACTGCTGGAGGGCATCTACGGCACCCGGAGCAGCCTGATCCTCCTGGACCGGTACTGGCGGCCCGTCTACTGTGCCCAGCCCTCTCTGGCCGTCTCGGCGGCGCCCCTGCTCCGGGCGCGGCTGCTGGCCGGAGAGTCTTTGGACGGGGTGGCGGGAGACTTTTTTTACAGCGTGGCGCAGCACCGGCCCACGGGAATATATCTGGTCCTGCGCAGCCCGCAGGTCTTTACCCAAAACACCATGGGCCTGCTGTACACGGTCAGCCTCTCCAGCGCTTTGATCTGCGTCGCCATCTCAGTTTTGATGAGCCTGACTCTGAGCCGGCAGATGTTCCGCCCCATCGAGCAGCTCCATACCGCCATTGAAGAGGTGGGGCACAACAATCTGAACGTCTACGTGCCCCCCCACCGGGACGACGAGCTGGGGGAGCTGGCGCGGCGGTTCAACGGCATGGTGGTGGCCCTCAAATACAACCAGGAGGAGCTGGTGGAAAACCAGCGGGAGCTGAACAAGGCCCAGATCCGTATGCTCCAGGCACAGCTCAACCCCCATTTCCTGTGCAACACGCTGGACACCATGAAGTGGATCAGCAAGATCAATCAGATGCCCCAGGTGGCCCTCATGTCCATCAACCTGGCCGACATTCTTCGGTTTTGCATCTCGCCCGACGAATTCGTCCCCCTGCGCCGGGAGGTGGATATTCTGAGCCGGTATATCGAGATTCAAAAGATCCGGCTGTCCAGCGCCTTCTCCTTCGAGGTGGCTCTGCCCATGGCGCTGGAGGAGTGCCTGGTGCCCAAGATGGTGCTGCAGCCACTTGTGGAGAACGCCATTCTCCACGGTCTGGAGGGGATGGCGCAGGGAAAGATCCGGGTGGAGGCCAGACAGCCGGAGGAGGGTCTTCTCCAGATCGTGGTGTCGGACAACGGCCGCGGCATCCCCGAGGAGATGACGGGCCCCTATGCGGGCCAGAGCCAGGAGCGGGCCCGGGGGCACCTGGGGCTGTACAACGTGGACACCATCCTGCTCAAGCACTACGGAGCGGGTTTCGGGCTCTTTTTGGAAAACCGGCCCGACGGCACGGGCGCCATCGTGACAGCCACTCTGCCCATTCAAAAGGAGGAGGACGGCGTATGCTGAAGGTTTTAATCGTCGAGGACGAGGAGATGCTGCGAAGGGGCATCGTGCTGTCCGTTGACTGGGCGGCGCTGGACTGCGTGGTGGTGGGCGAGGCCGCCAACGGGGCCGAGGCCCTGGAGGCCGCCGAGCGATACGACCCCTCCCTCATCATAACAGACCTGCATATGCCTAAGATGGACGGCATCGAGATGCTGCAGCGGCTGCGGGACCGGGGGAGCAACGCCCACGTCATCATTCTCACGGCATACGACAGCTTCGCCTATGCCCAGAGCGCGCTGCGCCTCGGCGCGGTGGACTTTTTATTAAAGCCCTTCCACGACGGGGAGCTTGAAAAATCCATCATCAGCCTGCAAAAACGGGTGCGCAGCGACGGGGACGGGTCGGCCCTTCTGACCTCGGGAATGAAAAAGGGGGATAAGAGCCGGTATGTGCTGGAGGCCATGAACTATATCGGCGAACATTATAACGACCCCAGCATTGCGGTGGGGGTCATTGCCCAGTCCCTGGGGATCAGCGAGGGGCATTTGAGCCATATGTTCAGGAAGGAGACCGATTACACATTGCTGAATTACCTGACCCGCTACCGCATCCACAAGGCCATGGAGCTGCTGCGGGGCGGGCGGCTCAAGGTGTACGAGGTGGCCGACCAGGTGGGATACCGGGACATCACCTATTTTTCGGCCACCTTTAAAAAGCTGATGGGCGTCAGCCCGTCCGAGTATCAGGACACCTGCCGGTAGCGCCGTCCCTCTCTCCTGAGAACTCAAACCGCGCTCACCGCGAAACGAGACATGGTTTCCTTTGCGGGAAACCATGTCTCGTTTGTGATGGCATCTTTTGTTAAACTAATTGCGCCGGCTATGACAGGTCGCCCTGTGATATCTCGTTAAATTCCTGAATCAACGCCCTCATCGGCTGGGTCAGGTACTTATTTTTATGGTGGACCAGGGAAAAATGCCGGGTCAGCGACAGATCGGAGATGCTGATTTCACGCAGCTCCCCCCGGCGGACATAGGGCTGCGCAATACGGCTGGACAACACGGAAACCCCGAGGTTTTGGAGCAAAGCCGCAAAAATGGAATCAAAGCTGTGCGACGTCCATTTTACGCGGATTGCCGCCTTGTGTTTGTCCAGCTCCTGCTGAAAAAGCTCCCGCGTGCCGCTGCCGTCTTCCCGAACCAAAAACGGATATTCTAAAACGTCCTCTATGCAGACGGTCTTCCGGCCTGCCAGAGGATGATTTTTATGACAGACCAAAATCAGCTTATCTTCCATCAGCGGGCGAGACAAGATGTCTTTATGCTTTGTCCTGCCCTCCACAAAGGCAAAATCCAGCTTGCCGACCAAAAGATTTTCTTCAATGACCGCCGTATTATCCACCAGCACCGAAACAGACACGTTAGGGGTTCGGGCTTCAAACCGGCTGAGGACCGGCGGAAGGACGCTTTGCCCCACCGTGATCGTCGCCCCCACCGAAAAGCTGGGGGACAGCGTGATTCCGCTCATATCCTGATTCATCCTATCGCTCAGGCTCAGAATCTGCTTTACATATTCCAGCAGGCGCAGTCCCTCCGCCGTGATGTACAGTTTTTTCCCAATTCGGTTAAACAGCGCGACGCCATATTCGCTCTCGATTTCTCTGATTACCTGGCTGATGGTGGGCTGTGCAATGTGCAGCTCCTCCGCGGCCCGGCTCATATTCCCATGGCGCGCGACCGCCTGAAAAATCTCCATAGTTCGTATCGTCATAGTATTACCTATAGCCTTTTTACTATCGTTATTATTAAAATAATATATTATGCACTATGAAAAATCAAGCGTATAATAAGCAAAAATCATGGGGAGTGTGGCAGATGAAAACAATTATTGTGGGCGGTGTCGCGGGCGGCGCCTCGGCGGCGGCCCGTCTGCGCCGTTTGGATGAAAAGGCGGAGCTCCTGCTGTTGGAGCGCGGCGAATTTATTTCTTTCGCGAATTGTGGCTTGCCCTATTACATAGGCGGCGCGATCAAGGAGCAGCGCGCGCTGGTTTTGCAGTCGCCCGAGAGCTTTCGCGACCGGTTCCGGATCGAGGCACGCGTTTTCTCTGAAGTGACGGCGGTGGACAGCACCTGCAAAACCGTCACGGTCAAGAACCGCCAAACGGGAGAAATTTACACCGAAACTTACGATAAGCTGATTCTTGCTCCGGGGGCGAAGCCCGTCGTTCCGCCGCTGCCCGGCGCCGACAGCCCAAATGTCTTTACGCTGCGCAATATTCCCGATACGCTGGCCATTATGGAGTACATCCGGCAGCACAACGCCAAGCGCGCGGTGATCGTCGGAGGCGGGTTCATCGGCGTTGAAATGGCGGAAAACCTGAAGGAAGCGGGTCTGGACGCCGCCATTGTGGAAATGCAGGATCACCTGATTGCGTCTATAGACTTCGATATGGCCGCGTTCGTGCACAACCGACTGCGGGAAAAGGGGATCGCGCTTTATTTATTCAGCGCCGTCCAGGAGCTTCGGCACGCGGGCGAGGAAACTCAGGTCATCCTCACGGACGGGAGCTTAAGCGCGGATCTGGTCCTTTTAGCCATCGGTGTAAGGGCGGATACGGGCTTTTTAAAGGATTCCGGCATTGCCCTGAACGCGCGGGGCGGTATCGTTGTCAACGAACATATGGCGACCTCCGACCCGGATATTTATGCCGTCGGCGACGCGGTTGAAACCGTTGATTTGATCACCGGACAAAAGACCATGATTCCGCTGGCCGGTCCGGCAAACAAGCAGGGCCGCATCGCCGCGGACAATATTTGCGGGATTCCCAGCGTGTACGAGGGAACACAGGGCTCCTCCGTCCTCAAGGTGTTCGACTTCACCGCCGCCGCCACCGGCATCAGTGAAACCCGCGCCAGGGCGATGGGGCTGGACGTTGAAAAGAGCTTTACCGTTTCGGCCTCCCACGCGGGATATTACCCCGGCGGCGCAAACCTGACGGTCAAAACGATCTTCGACAGGGCCACCGGCAGAATCCTGGGTGCACAGATCGTCGGACAGGACGGCGTGGATAAGCGCTGCGATGTCATGGCGGCGGCAATCCGGGCAGGGATGACGGCCCGCGCCCTGACAAAGCTGGAGCTCTGCTATGCGCCGCCCTACGGGTCGGCCAAGGACCCGGTCAACTTCGCGGGGTATGCGATTGAAAATATTCTTACAAAAAAGGTGTCCATCCACCATTGGCACGATGTGGAGAGGCTCCAAGGGGCCAACGGCGTCACTCTCCTGGACGTCAGCACGGAGGCGGAATTCCAAACTGGCCACATTGCGGGCGCCGTCAATATTCCGCTCGATCAGCTCCGCGGGCGCTTGCGGGAACTGGATTCCTCCAAGCAGATTTTTGTCAATTGCCTGAGCGGCCTGCGCAGCTATATCGCCTGCCGGATTTTAATGGCAAACGGGTTTGCCTGCTCGAATCTTTCCGGCGGATACCATGTGTATCGCGCGGTCACGGGCAAAGAAACGCCCCCCGCCGCCCCGTGCTATCTGAGTCCCGCGGTTTACCCCGCGGCGGCGCAGACGGCAGCCGTGCGGTCCGCACAGCTGCTTACCGCAGAGCAAATCAAGAGCGTGAAAGGGCAGGGGTTCCTCTATAACAAAGGCACCCGCAATTTTTCCGGCCGCGTGATTACCGAAAACGGAATTCTGACAGACAAACAAATGGCGGCCGTGACCGAGGCCGCAAGCCGGTTCGGGGACGGCAATATCGCGCTGACCGTGCGCCTGACGCTGGAAATTCAGGGCATTCCCTTTGAAAAGATCCCGGAGATGCTGGCGTTCATGGCGCAGAACGGGCTGCAAATCGGCGGCACCGGGTCCAAGGTGCGCCCGATCGTCCCCTGTAAGGGGACGACCTGCAGCAATGGTCTGTGTGACACCGCCGCGCTCGGCACCCTCATTCACAAGCGCTTTTACGAGGGATACCGCCCGGTCACCCTGCCGCATAAATTCAAGATCGCCGTCGGCGGCTGTCCGAACAACTGCGTCAAGCCGGACTTGAACGACATCGGCATTGTCGCCATCCGAACCCCCAAGGCGATCATAGACAACTGCCGGGGCTGCAAAAAATGCGGCGTCGTGGACGTGTGTCCCATTTCCGCCTCCTCCCTGAAGGATCAAAAGATCTTTATCCATCCGAATCTCTGCAACAGCTGCGGAAAGTGCGTTGACAAATGCCACTTTGACGCCATGGAAAGTACCGATGTACAGTATAAAGTCTATATCGGCGGCCGCTGGGGCAAGCAGGTGCGCCAGGGCTCTCTGCTCTCTAAGCCCGTATCGGAAGCGGAAGCGCTCGACCTGATCGAAAAATCCATTCTGCTGTTTAAAAAAGAGGGCGTCACGGGGGAGCGGTTCTCCGATACCGTGGAACGGCTCGGGCTGGAGGCCGTGGAGTCGGCGCTGTACAGCTCAGCGCTGCTGGAGCAAAAGGAGAACATCCTGCAAATCCAGACGGTCGGCGGTGCGCGGTGTTGAAAAAGGCGCATGAAAGAAAAGGGAAATTTGCCGCCGCGCTGGCACTGGCCTTGTCGGCTGTGCTCTTGCTGGCGGGCTGTCACGGGGCGGGGAAACAAAAGGCTGCCCCTGTAGAGGGCTTTTACAGCTTTACGGACAGTCTTGGCCGCAGCATCACGCTGGCCAGCCGGCCCCAGAGGGTTGCGGTCATCTCGGCCAGCTATGCCGACACCTGGATGCTGGCGGGCGGCACACTGTACGCCACCACGCAAGACGCGTGGGAGGAGGGGACGCTGTCCTTGCCCGGCAATGTGCTGGATCTAGGCTCCGTCAAAACGCCGAGCGTGGAAGCCATGGTGGAGCACGGGATCGACTTCGTCATCCTTTCCTCCAAGATAGAAGAGCACGTGAAGCTGCTTGCCCAGCTGGAAGAGCTGCACATCCCCTGCGCTTATTTCGAGGTGGAGGTGTTCAGCGATTATCTGCGCATGCTGAAAATTTGCACCGATATCACCGGGAAGACCGATTTGTACCGGCAAAATGGCACGGAGGTGCAGGCGCAAATTGATGCCGCCGTCGCTCGAAAAGAAGGGAAAAAGGCCCCTACGGTTCTTTTCATCCGGGCCTATTCCACCGGCGCGAACGCCAAAAACAGTGATAACATGACCGGCGCGATGCTCAAAGAACTGGGCTGCGTCAACATTGCGGACAGCGACGGCGCGCTCCTTGAGAACCTCAGCATGGAAACTGTCATGGAAAAAAACCCTGACTTTATCTTTTTTGTCACCATGGGCGCTTCGGAAGAAAAGGCTTTGGCGTCGATGCAAACGGCGCTGGAGGAAAACCCCGCCTTTTACAGCCTTTCCGCCGTGCGAAACAACAGATACATTCAGCTTCCGAAGGCGTTATTTCATTTAAAGCCGAACCGCCGATGGGGGGAGAGCTATGAATTCCTTGCGGACATCCTTTACCAATGAGAAGCGTACCCGGACGCTGTCGCCCCATATTGTACTGGCGGCAGGGGTGGCGCTGCTGCTGATCTCCGTCCTCGCCAGCCTGTGCTTCGGCGCGGCCTCACTGTCTCCGGCGCGGGTGCTCGCCGATCTGTCCGGCAAGGGCAACGGAGCCGCGCTGCGCATCGTACAGCACATTCGCCTTCCCCGCACGGTGGCCACCCTGCTGGCCGGTTCGGGCCTTGCGGTGGCGGGTATGGTGATTCAGGCGGTGCTCAATAACCCGCTGGCGAGTCCGGGCATCATCGGGGTCAATTCCGGCGCCGGTTTTATGACGGCGCTCGCCTGCGCGCTGTTTCCCGCCCAAAGAGGGGTGGTCCCGGCCGCCGCCTTTCTGGGTGCTCTCGTAACGGTGCTGCTGGTATACGGAATCGGGCGCGCGGCGGGCGCTTCCCGCGTGACCCTTGTGTTGGCGGGCGTTGCCGTCAGCGGGATTTTGTCGGCGGGGATCGATACGGTTGTGACGCTGGTTCCGAATGCGCTGACCGGCAGCAATATGTTCCGCATGGGAGGAGTGGCCGGTGTGACGCTCTCGGCGGTCTTTCCCCAAGGCTTTATTATGCTAGCCGCGATGGCGGCGGTGTTTTTTCTCCGCAATGAAATCGACGTTTTGTCCCTCGGCACGGAAACCGCCCAGAGTCTCGGGCTGAATGTGGGCTTTTACCAGTTTTTACTGCTGGGTCTGGCGGCGCTGCTGGCCGGTTCGGCGGTCAGCTTTGCGGGGCTGATCAGCTTTGTGGGGCTGCTGATCCCCCACATCGCAAGGCGCTTTGCCGGAACACAGAGCAAGGTGCTGATTCCTTGCTGTATTCTGTTTGGTGCGGCGTTTCTGACACTGTGCGATCTGCTGGCGCGGGTTTTGTTCGCGCCGTTTGAATTTCCTGTGGGGCTTGTGCTGTCTTTGCTCGGCGGGCCGTTTTTCCTCTGGCTGCTGATCCGCCAGAGGAGGGGAGTCCGCCATGCTTGAACTGAAACATATCACCGGCGGCTATTTTGGCGTCCCCGTTGTCCGGAACGTCTCCGTGCGGTTTCTGCCGGGCGCTCTGAATGTCATCATCGGGCCCAATGGCTGCGGGAAAAGCACCTTGATGCGGATTGCGGCCGGTCAGCTTGCCCCGCAGAGCGGCGAGGCAGAGCTGGACGGCTCGAACTTCCGGCTCATCGGGCGGCGGGAGCTGGCAAAGCGGATTGCCTACCTGCCGCAAAGCCGGAATGTCCCAGAGATCGCCGTAGAAAATTTGGTGCTGCACGGGCGCTTCCCCCATTTGACCTATCCGCGCCGATATCGGAAAGAGGACATCGTGATCACGCAGCGGACCCTGGAACAAATGGGCATCGCGGAGCTGGCGGAGAAACGGCTGGACACGCTTTCGGGCGGAGAGCGGCAAAAGGTGTATATCGCCATGATGCTGGCCCAGAACAGCGACGTGATTTTTTTGGACGAGCCTACGACGTATCTGGATGTCGGCCGCCAGCTGGAGGTCATGGAAATTCTGGTGTCCCTCAAAAGAGAGGGGAAGACCCTGGTGGTAATTTTGCATGACCTGAATTTGGCGATGCGGTACGCCGACCGGATTTTCGCCATGGGGAGCGGGGAGCTTCTCTATGACGGGAGCACCGACCGGCTGTTTGACTGCCGCCTGCTGGAGGATGTTTTCGGCGTAAAAACAGGGAGGGCGGATACCGACGCGGGACCGCAATACTACTTTACACCGGGAGATCGCTTATGAAACAAACACTGCTTTTGATTGCCGGGTACGGTACGACCGACAAAAACAGCTGGGACAACACCTTTGGTGCTCTGGAACGGCATTTGGCCGAGGCCTTTCCCGCATATACCGTCCGCTATGCTTTTACCAGCCAAGCCATATGCAATCGCTTAGAGCGGCGGGGGGCGCCGGCAGCATATTTGCCGGGCGCTCTTGCGAAGGCCGCGGCAGAAGGATTTTCCGACGTTGTCCTACAGCCCACGCACATCATCCAGGGGGATGCGGATAGAGAATTTCGCGAACAGGCAAGCCGCTTTGCGGGGCAGTTCGAGCGGTTTTCCATCGGCTCTCCGCTGCTGTCGGACATGGGCGATTTACAAGCTGTGGCAAAGATCCTGTCCGACGCCTTTCCCATGCGAGAGGGGAGGGCCGTCGTCCTCATCGGGCACGGCGCAGGGGGGAGCGTGAATTTTACCTATGCGGCGATGCAAACGGTATTCCAGGTCACGGGGCGCCCCGATATTCTGGTCGGCACTCTGGAAGCATGGCCCGGAGTGGTGGAAATTGCGCAGCAATTGCTCCGGCAGGGGTACAGGCAGGCGGTGTTAGCGCCGCTGATGTTTGCGGCGGGGCGTCACTTCAACCATGAAATCACGGGAGAGCGGGAGAACAGTTGGAAGCTGTACTTGCAGGAACGGGGAATCGCTGTTGAGATAAACGCGACAAGTCTTGGCGAGCATGGCGCGATCCGAAACATATATGAAGCGCATATACGAAGAGGCGGATCATCTATCGGATGATTCGCCTCTCAGACTGTCAAAAAACGCCCAGCCGAAAGCCTCGGAGGGAAGGATCGTGTGAAAGGGGACTGTCAGCCTTTCCCTTTCACGTGCAGGAAAACCACTTTTTGAAACTTCTTACGGTGTTTCAAAAAGTGCAGCAGCCTGTCAAAGAAGTCCTACGGAACTTCTTTGACAGGCTGAGAGGCGGATCATCCATCGGATGATCCGCCTCTTACGTGTGCTCCATCGCAGTTAAATCGCCCATTTGTCTCAAGAAATTCTTTCCTAACGGCAGCGGTGTCCTTTTTCTCCGCTATTGCGCCATGCACATTGCGATAAACGCCTTTGCCGCACCGGTCAAAAATTTATTTTTGTGGTAGATGACATGAAGCCCCCGGTCCAGCTGTAATAGATCGACATGCAATTCAATCACATCGCCCGCTTTCAGCCGTTCCTGTATCAGGAGATACGGGATGATCGCAATTCCCAGCCCTTTGCCGGCCGCATTGATCAGCGCTTCCGTACTTGTGCTCTCCCAGGAAGGGGTGCTTGTATACTCAAGAGAAGCGAGCGCATGATCAAACAGCTCTCTAGTTCCGCTTCCCGGTTCCCGCAGCAACAGCGGGCGGGAAAGCAGCTGTTCTATCGTCACTTTTTCCATGCCGCAAAGCGGGTCATCCGGGCTGCATATGACGGCCAGCCGATCTTTCATGAAATTTTCGCACAGAAGGCTGTCCGAATGGACAGACCCTTCTATCAGGGCAAAATCAAGTGCGTTCTGCATAATCTTTTTCTCGATAATGTCAGAGCTTCCGATAAAAACCTCGACGGTAAACCCGGGGTGACTTTTATAAAACTCCTTTACATACCGGGGCATCAAATGCGTACCAACTGTAATAGACGCGCCGACCCGCAATTTCCCAGACCGCTCCCATTGGCGGATGCTCTTCTCCATATCGTCAAAGAGGGCCACGATGTGGGTTGCGTATTCAAGCAGATTTTTACCTGTATCGGTAAGATAGAGCCGTTTGGATATACGGTCAAATAATGTAACACCATAATACTCTTCCAGCTCTTTTATCGCAACGCTGACAGCGGGTTGCGCGATGTGCAGTTTTTCCGCAGCTTTTGTAATGCTGTTTTCCGCACAAACTGCCACAAAGATATTCATGTGCCTTAACGTCAAGGAATACGCCCCCTCACATCATAATCGTTTCATTATCACTTCCATAATATTATAGTATTTTATTTATGAGATTGCAATTGCTATAATAAGGATACCACAGTTTATTTGTGAGACCGGCGGGGGCGCGGTTTATCTGATGTCCTCTGTTCTTTCCCAAAACGTTTCATCGAAGGGGTGTTTATGAAGACAATGAACACAGCTGAAAACAAAACCATGTCCGAACAAGAAATTTCGCGGGCCTTGGAAGGTCTGACCACCGGCGAAGCAGACGAACGCCGTCTGCAATTCGGATACAATGAAATCCAAGAAGTGAAACGGAATCCGCTCCTGGCGTTTTTGAAGCGTTATTGGGGGCCCATGCCTTGGTTGTTGGAGGCTTCTATTATCCTCACGCTGGTGTTAAAGCACTATACGGAAAGCATAATTATATTTGTGCTCCTGACGGTGAATGCCGTTATCGGTTATATGCAGTCAAGAAACTCGCATAAAGCCGTTGAACTGCTGAAACAAAAACTTGAAATAAAAGTCAAGATCTTCCGAAATAAAGAATGGGCTTTGCTCGACGCCCGGGAAATCGTACCGGGGGATATGATCACCCTCAAGCTGGGCGATTTGGTTCCTGCGGATGTCTGTCTGCTGGATGGCGAGCTTTCCGTGGATCAGTCCGCGTTGACCGGTGAGTCGATGCCTGTCGCTGCCGTTCCGTCGGACCTGATTTACTCGGGCAGCATTGTCAGGCGCGGGGAAGCCAAATGCGCGGTCATGAATACCGGCGCAAATACCTATTTTGGGAAAGCCGTGGAACTGGTAAAAGTGGCGAAACCCAAATCAAAGCAAGAGGAACTGATGCTGACCATCGTCAAATATATGATGTATCTGGGCATTGCCGCCTCTGTCATCGTCTCGGCCTACGGCATCTATTTGCATAAGGATATCTTATTTATACTTTCCTTTATCGTTATCTTTTTGATCGGAGCGATCCCTGTCGCGCTCCCCGCTGTCCTGACCATCGTGCAGGCGGCGGGCGCGATGGAGCTGTCTAAAAAGGGAGTCCTTGTTACCAAGCTGGATTGTATCGAGGACGCCGCTTCTATTGATATTTTTTGCTTTGATAAAACGGGAACGATTACACAAAACCGGCTGTCGGTTGTCGATTGCGCCCCCTTTGGGGCCTATAAAAGGGAGGACGTAGTACGGCTGGCGGTGCAGGCCTCCAAAGAAGAGGGTATGGACTTCATTGATACCGCTATCATTGCCTACGCAAAAGAATCCGGTTTTACCCCCGATTATCGCAACCAAATTCAATTCGTCCCCTTCAGCCCCGAGACCAAGAGGACAGAAGCGGTCATAAGGAACGGCGGGAAAGAAACCAGAATTATGAAAGGCGCTGTTCCGACGATTCTTGCGCTCTGCGGCGGCATGGACGATTTAAGGATGGAAGAGATCACTCAGGCCAACGATGCCTTTTCAGAAAAGGGCTTTCGAACGCTTGCGGTTGCGGTGACTGAAGATGATCGGACGCAGCTTGCCGGACTGCTGGCCATCGCCGATCCGCCGAGAGAAGATTCCGCCCGTATGATTTCCAAAATCCGCGACCTCGGAATCAAACCCATTATGATCACCGGGGACAGCGCCCCGGTCGCCCGGGAAATTGCGGAGCAGGTTGGAATCGGGGGGAGAATTCTGCGCGCCGCTGAGCTTAAAAACCGCAGCCGCGAAGAACAGCTCGCGTTGATCCAAGAAAACGACGGCTTTGCGGAGGTGTTCCCGGAGGATAAATATCAAATCGTAAAGCTGCTTCAAGAAAGCGGACACATGGTAGGCATGACAGGGGACGGGGTAAACGATTCCCCGGCATTGAAGCAGGCCGAACTCGGTACCGCCGTATGCGAAGCGACGGACGTGGCTAAGGCTTCCGCAAGCATCGTCCTGACGCAGCCAGGGCTGAGCGAAATCATTGACACTGTCGTTGTCAGCAGAAAAACCTATCAGCGGATGTTGACTTGGGTGATCAATAAAATCACAAAGGTTGTTGAGGTGGTTTTCCTGTTTACCGTCGGCTTCTTCTGGCTGCAAAATACGCTGGTATCCCTGCTTGGCATGTCTCTGCTGGTTTTTGCCAATGATTTTGTCACCATGTCCATCGCGACCGACCGCGTGAAATCCACGGCGTCACCGAACAAATGGAATTTGAGGAGTATAACGGCCGCCTCTTCCCTTTTAGGCGTGCTGTTTGCCCTGGCCGACCTGCTTGTTATAGAGATTGGAACACATATATTCCATCTGTCTTTTGAACAATTGCAAACAACGGTATTGCTGGCGCTGGTGTTTAACACGCAGTTCAGAATGTTGATTGTACGGGAAAGAAAGCACTTCTGGTCCTCAAGCCCCAGCGTATACCTGCTGACGATCAACATCATCACAATCCTCGTTTTCGCTTCGCTTGGGGTGCTGGGGCTGATTATCCCAGCGATAAGCGTAAAAGTTGTGCTGAGCACATTGGGTATCATTATGGCTTGTGTGCTGGGAATTGATTTTATAAAATTTTACGTGTTTCGCCGCTTTCATCTCTAATTCAGTCATCGGATAAAAAATGCAAGCACCCGCAGCGGGATGTGCCGAACCTCAGAAAGGTTCAGCGCGCTCTGCCGCGGGTGCTTGCGCTTTTGGCGCTTCGGATACGCCACAGAAAAAGCCGATTCAGTCTACGATATTCCACATGGCGCTACGGCGCCCAACAGCGCAAGGTATAGGTACCGTTTTTCTCGTCTATCCTAACGCGGCTCAAGCCGCCGTCTGTGTCAAAGCGGGAGATGAACCACGCCCCGTCTGAAGGCCCGATCAGGCCATACCAGCCGCTGTATTTCATTTCAAAGGCAGGCCAAGCGGTCCAATAGGATTCGCCCCCGTCCTCCACAAGCTGGATGTCATAAATTCCTGTGATATGATAGTCCAGCATGCGGTATGTCATATCATCCCGCGCGGCAACACGGTCCAGCACCTGCCGCGTCAGCTCCCGGATGATCTCCTCCAGGGGCATATTGTGGGTGGGCGTAACTTGATACGTGCCCTGCTCATAGGCCGCTGTCGTATTCGTTATGCCGCCCATCTGCGGGTACTGATAGGGATAGGCCGTTCCCTTTTCTAAAAACAGCTTCACGTCCGCGCGAAGCTGCTCCCCGTCCTCCGCGGTGGTCTGCGCGGGAAACCCTCCCTGGCAAATGAATTTTCCTCCGGCACCCCTTTGCAAAACCAGGATCGTCGGCTGAGAGGGAGTAAACCACCCATCCGTCAGCGTTCCATCAAGGGCAGCCACCAGTTCCGGCTTGTCGGCTTTTAAGCTGAATTGAAGGGAGTACAGGACAAGGGCAGTCTGCCCCTCACGATACACATCGGTTAACCGGGCGCAATCAACGCGGGAACCGCCTAGCGCGTGGGCCTCTTGCTGCGCCCCGGCATAGAGGTTTGACAGCCGTTGCGCCTGTGGCGCGATGGCTTGGCCGAAAGCCCGATAGGCGAGCAGGATGGCCTGCTCGATGCTGGTGTGTCCCTGCGGAGCAAGGCGGCCGTCCGGGCTGCCCTGCATGACACCGCAGCCGACCATACCGCGCACGGCCTCAAGCGCCCAGCCTGATACCTGCCCCGCGTCCACGATGCCGTTCAAGTCGGACGGGGCGGGGAGGGCACTCCCGTCAATGACCCGGATGGTCCGATAGAGTATCGTGGCGATTTCCTCTCTCGTAATGGGCAGGGAGGGAGAGAAATTTCCATTGCCGGTCCCATTGATGACGCCAAGTTCGCAGACATTTTGCACGGCGTAGGACGACGTATCACGGAAGGGATCTTCGTCCGGCGAATCCAAGTTCCAAATAGGCCCCTTGGCCGACTCCACAAGACCCGCGACCAGCCCGACAAATTGCTCGCGCGTCATATTCGCGCTATAGTCCGTGCCCAGCTTTTCAGCGAGGGTTCCGTCAACGATCGGAGCCAGCAGGCCCAGCCGCTCTGCCTTTTCCACCTCTTCTACTGCCCAGTTACTGATGTGCGTATCCGCTGCGCCTGCCGCTTGCGCAAAGGGAACGAGGGAAAAAAGAAGCACAAGAACCATTCCAAAAAAACGGGTCCGTCTCATCATGCACATCCTTTCCGTTCTCCATAGGTTGCGTTCTGTTCTGATCCCCATCTGCGAATCGCCGCAAGTGCGGCGCACAAGTGTTTTGCCGAAGGCAAACCCTTGGCGGAGGCGGAATTCACCTCCCCCGAGCATTATAAAGGAACCCAAAAAGACGAGGCAAAAAGATTTTATCTTTTTGCCTCGTCTTTTTGGCACCCCCGACGAGACTTGAACTCATGACCCCTCGCTTAGGAGGCGAGTGCTCTATCCACTGAGCTACGGAGGCGTATTCGGTTTACCGGGTCCCACTATAAAAATTGGCGGGAGATAACTTGCCGCTCAAAGGGGCGGGTCCGCCCTCCCAATCAGGCGCGGGGGGCACGGCGTAATTTTTATTGTACCTTAAGCCCCTGGCTCTGTCAATAAAAAAAGTTGCGTTTTGCGGGATAGTAGGGTATAATACAGGGTCGAGTTTTTAAGACAAGCCTTTGGAAAAGAAAGATTTGAGGTGCATCCCCTTTGCAGAACGATCAATTACGCAACGTCGCCATTATCGCACACGTTGACCACGGCAAGACCACGCTGGTGGACGAGATGCTCAAGCAGGGCGGCATCTATCGGGAGAATCAGGCCACCGTGGAGCGGGTCATGGACTCGGGCGACCTGGAGCGGGAGCGTGGCATTACCATTCTGGCCAAGAACCCCGCCGTCCACTATAAGGACACGAAAATTAACATCGTGGACACCCCGGGCCATGCCGACTTCGGCGGCGAGGTGG
>JBLJBF010000006.1:0-6048 GCA_047637855.1 Pseudoflavonifractor sp.
TAATCCTCCGGCTTTTCTTCCGGCTTGAAGTCCCGGCTGACAAAAAGCCGCTTGTCCCATAGGTGGCCCACACCGCCGGGGTTACAGGTGAGGTACATCCTCTTTGGAATTTTGTTCACACCGCGCAGCGTGGCGGCCAAGGTGCGGAACTCCCACTCGGTGAAGTGGGTCGCCTCATCCATGAAGATCCAGTCGTATTCCTGCCCCTGATACTCCGTGATGGCGTTCGCACTCTGGAGATGCCCAAACTTGATCATGGACCCGTTGGCGAAATAGAGCGTCCGCATGGTAGCGTTGTAAGTGAAGAGCTTGTCCCCGGCTGGCTTGCCGTCGATGGCGGCTGTGTTCAAAAGCTCGATCAGCGGCTGGATGATGGTGTTCTCCAGCTCCGGGTAAGTACGCCGCAGCATCAGTATCTTGATACCGGAATAGTACAGCGCACCAGCACCGCCCTTTGCGCGTACCGCCCAGCTCTTACCACCGCCGCGGGCTCCGCCGTATGCCGTGTACCGAGCTGTAGAGGCAAGGAATTTAGCCTGTTTCTCGTTCGGGACACCAAAATCCAGTTTGATTTCGCCCTTGACCGACTTCCTCGGCCTCCCGCGCTGTGCCATACAAACCCTCCCGGTACGAAAAAAGAGCCAACCAGTGCGGTTTCCCGCACTGACCGGCTCTAAGGCTCTATCGTCAGTTTAATTTCCTTACATCGTTTGCACCAGAGTAAAACCCCACTTGCCCTCGCTCCCGGCTCAACTCTGCACAATTTGCTCCAGCATACCGGGCACAAGGCCCATCCGTCCTGAATAACCGCCGTTTTCTGTTTTAAAATTTTGACAGTCGGAATCAAGAAAGGCCACCCCCAGTTTTGTAGCACCCCTTTTTGCATTGTGTCGTGGGGCTGTGTAAATACTCCTACGTCCACGCTTCCGACCCCCACCCCTTTTTCCGCTGCCCCGATACCCAGGTCGATCGTCCGCTCATCAGGGGTCGTAGGTGGGCGCACATACCGCAAAAATCACCCCGCAAACCCCCGCCGTGTTGCTTATTGCCCTCCCGTCAAACCGACGGACCGAGGCGCTAATTGCCAGTTGATCGAAAAGATTCCGCAGTCACATTGCACAAAACCCAGTAATTGCAACGGTTTCACCGGTCGTTTCAATTCAGCAAAATGGTTATTTTGTTTACTTTTTTGGCCCACTTCGGCTATTTCCCATACTCAACAGCCACTTTACCGTCATTATCACCAAAAGAGATTGCCACCTTGATGCCCTGGCCGCCGCCCTCCGTTGGCCTGTCCGAATACCCGGCATAACACGGCTGCTTGAGCCGGAAAATGCTCATCGTATCGCCTCTCTGCTCCAGATCGTCCCGCATCCGCACCATGGCCCTTTTTAAGATCCCAGAAAGCTCCGCGTATTTGCCCCCATCGTTAATGAGCCAAACATCAAAAGTCTCCTCCGAAACGTCCAAATGCAGGATCAGGCCGGGCTTGGTGTACTTGCGGCCGTTGTCGTCGCAATAGGTGAAATACTCCGCACACTTGGTCTCAAGCTCGGCGGCGGTGTATTTAAGCTGTCCTTTACGCCAATCTTGCCCTCTTCCGGCTGGTTTTGCACTATTATCTATCTTGGTTCTAGCCAACTTATACACCCCCAGCTAAAAACAACCAATAAACAACCAAGTTACCGCCGTCGTCGGCGTCGTTTGCACTATGTTGTATATTGGTTGTTACTATGTTGATTCTTGTTGTTATAGATACAGTATTGATACAATAAGCTCTTACTTAGTCTAATCTAATTAAGAGAATAGGGTTTTTCGCAAAATATGTCAAGCCAACCCGGATTGTCCCGTCGTTGAAACAGACAAAACCCCGCAAGCCTTTTATTCCAATAGCTTTACGGGGTTTATTTTTTTGTGTCTTGGAAAGCGTGAGAAAGCAAGGCCGAGTAAAATCTAAAAAATCTCCCTATTTTTTCTCTTAATTCCCCCGTTCGCCTTTGATTCTTTCCTCTGAAAATAAAAAAATTTTTAGCTCTCCAAAGCCCCGCCTCCAGTTCAAGTCTGGGTGTCGCCTCCATAAAAAAGAGAGTACCTTTCGGTACTCTCTTTTTTTATTTGTGTAGCCGCTCATAGCTGGGCCAAAAGGCTCTCCAGCTCTTCCCTGTCGTATTCATACACCTTGTCGCAGAACTGGCAGGTAAGCTCGGCCCTCCCCTGCTCCTCAATCAGCTCCTCCAGCTCTTTCCTGCCCATGCTGATGAGGGCCCGGGTCACCCGCTCGTGACTGCAATAGCAGCGGTACTCCACGTCGGCGCGCTCTACCACTTCCATGTCGAAGTCCCGCAGGACCTCGCGGAGCAGCCCCTCCGCGTCCATGCCGCCGCGCAGCGCGTCGGTGACGGCTCCCACCCGGGCCACACCCCGCTCGATCTGCCCTATGATCCCGTCCCCCGCGCCGGGCAGAAGCTGGATGAGATAGCCCCCCGCACAGAGAACCGACTGGTCGGTGTTCACCAAAACCCCCAGAGCGCAGGCGGTGGGGATCTGTTCGCTCTCCACAAAGTAGGCCGCCACGTCGTCGGCAATCTCGCCCGAGACCAGCGCGACGGTGCCCACATAGGGCTCTCTGAGCCCCAGGTCCTTGATGACGGTAATGGAGCCATTCTCCCCTACCGCACCCCCTACGTCCAGCTTGCCGTTGGGCTTGAGGGGCAGATCCACCGTGCCGTCCACCACATAGCCGCGGACATTGCCCGCGCTGTCCGAAACGGCGGTAATGCCGCCCAGCGGCCCGTCCCCCTTGATGCGCAGAGTGACGGCCCCCTTGTCCTCCTTGAGCTGATTGCCCATCATGGAGCAGGCCATGAGCGTGCGGCCCAAAGCGGCCGTGCCGATGGGCAGGGTCTTATGGATCTGGCGGGCATGCTCCACCAGCTCCACGCCTGTAATGGCAGACGCCTTCACAGGTGCGTCCTTTGCCAGCATGCGGATAATCTGATCTGCCATAGAAGTTTATCGTTCCTTTCGGGCTGCAAAAAAGATGCGCTGCTCCCCCTCCGCGGGCGGACGCAGCTTTAGCTCGCCATATTGTTTGATGTGGGTAAATCCGGCCGCCCTGAGGTACTCCTCCAGCTCCCGGGGCTCGTAGGCGTACTCCTCGTGCTCCTCCCCGCCGCGCTGCCAGCGGCCGTCGCCCCCGGCGCGGAAGATGTCCATCCCGTAGGTGCACAGACGGCGGCGGGGGGAATACTCGGCCCGCCAGACACAGTATGCGTCGTCGGTCTCGTCAATAAACATCTGCCCGTCAAGACTCTTCAGCTTTTCCGGCGTATTCACGTCGAAGAGAAAGAGTCCCCCGGGCATGAGAAAGAGATGTACCCGCTCGAAGGCCTTGCGCAGCAGGGCCGGGCGGGTAATGTAGTTCACGCTGTCCAGGCAGCAGACGCAGGCGTCTATGGTGCCGTAGAGGTCCAGCTTCTCCATGCTCTGGTGGAGAAAGATGGGCTCGATAGGCTCCACACTCCGGCATTTCTCGGCCGCCTGGCCCAGCATCTCCTCCGACCGGTCCACCCCGATCATCTCATAGCCCCGTAAAGCCAATTCCCTTGTCAGGCTTCCGGTCCCGCAGGCCAGATCCAGCACGGTGCGGATGGGCAGCCTGCTGCGGGCGAAGTGCCGCTCCAGATAGTCGGCCCAGCGGGCATAATCGACGTCCACTGTCAGGGCGTCGTAACAGCCCGCCAGAAATTCATAGCTTGCCATCGGCCTTCAGCTTTTCCTTGATTTGGGGAAGTACGTCGGCATAGCCCTCCGCGCCGTAGTTGAGGGAGCGGTTGACCCGGCTGATGGTGGCGCTGGACGCCCCTGTGCGCTCCAGAATATCGTTATAAATCATCCCGTCGGAGAGGAGAAGGGCCACCTCGAACCGCTGCTCCATGGCCCTCAGCTCGGCCACCGTGCACAGGTCGGCAAAAAATCGCTTGCACGCGTCCAAATCCTTCAGCGTAAGGATGGCCTCATAGAGCATATTACTCTGAGGTTTCTTTTCACCCTTGGTCATTTTGAGGGATGCCTCCTTCATTTTTGGGGTATTTTCTACGTTATTTTACCACAGTGAAGTATGACAGTAAACACATTTTTGCGTTTTTCCAGGAAACAGCCGTTTATTTTCATGGAGAGGGGCTTTTGCTGCGCTTCAGCAACGGAGTATTTAATAAAATCCCTGTCAAATCTCACGGCCCGGCATAGGATAGAGTGCGTCATTTAAATGTTCTGGAGAGGGGCATCGCCATGGAACGAGACAAAAGCCGGGTCGAGTCGGTCAACGTAGAGGCCGGAACCTGGAAGCAGACCCTCAAGTGTGAGGGGGAGCCGGTGCTCACCTTTACCCTCCGCTGGCCCAAGCTGCCGGAGAACTCGACCGCCTTCCGGCGCATTGGACGCTATTACCAGTATGCGGCTGACCGGTGGCGGATCCGGTGGGAGACCTGCCTCTTTGCCCAGGCCTGCGAGGCGCTGAACTCCTCCAGGGAGAGATCCTACCCCTTCCACCCCTGGGAGGCGGCGCTGGACTTTACCGTCACCTACAACGAAAAGGGGCTTTTCAGCCTGTACATGGACGCCTACGAGTTCACCGGCGGAGCCCACGGTAACACGGTGCGCTGCGGCGACACCTGGGAGCTGCGCTGCGGGATGCCCCGCACCCTGCCCACCTTTTTCCCCCACGGGAGCCATTGGCGGCGGGAGAGCATCGCCAAAGTGCGCAGCGAGATCGAGCGCCAGATCGCCACCGGGGAGTATATGTACCTGGATGGCTGGCATCAGGCGGCGTCCGACCAGTTCGACCCCTGCCGCTTCTATCTCACCGACCGGGGCGTCACCGTCTTCTATCCCCTCTATTCTCTGGCTCCCTATGTGGAGGGTTTTCCCGCCTTCGTCGTCGCACCGCTGCCCGAATAAAAATTTCTCAACGCGGCCTGTCGAGCACTCTTCTCGACTGGCCGCGTTCCCCTTTTGCAGCCGGTTTTCGCGGGAGGGGGCCTTCCCTCCGCGCAGGTTGAAGCGGGAGCTTGGCGAAGTTTGCTCCCCGTATTTCTTTTTAAGAATCGCTCCGTTTTCACCCCAACAAAGTACTTTAAACGGTGATTTATTTCTTGCATCAAACGGCGGTATGGAGTACAATAACTTGTCCGTGGGAAAAGGCCACTGTGCGAATCCCTGCGGAAGGAGGCATTCTTATGGTAAAAGCGATCGTGGGAGCCAACTGGGGCGACGAGGGCAAGGGCAAGATCACCGACCTGCTGGCCGAGGATTCCGACGTTGTCATCCGCTTTCAGGGCGGGGCCAATGCGGGCCACACCATCATCTGCGACTACGGCAAGTTCGCCCTGCACCAGCTTCCCTCCGGGGTGTTTTACCCCCACACCACCAACATCATCGGCAACGGCGTGGCGCTGGACGTGCCCAAGTTCATCAAGGAGCTGCAGTCGCTGACCGATGGCGGCGTGCCCGCTCCCCGCATCCTGGTGGACCGGCGCACCCAGGTTCTCATGCCCTACCATATCCTTCAGGACACCTACGAGGAGGAGCGGCTGGCCGGGGCGGCCTACGGCTCTACCAAGTCCGGCATCGCCCCCTTCTACGCCGACAAGTACGCCAAAATCGGCATCCAGGTCTGTGAGCTCTTCGAGGAGGATCGGCTCCTGGCCCGGCTGGAGGCGGTCTGTAAAATCAAGAATGTGCTCTTTGAGCACCTCTACCATAAGCCCCTGCTGGATCCCCAGGCTCTCTTTGAGGAGCTGATGGGCTACCGGGAGGCCATCGCCCCCTACGTGGGGGATGCGGTGGGCTTTGTCCACCAAGCCGTCAAGTCGGGCAAGCATATCCTGCTGGAGGGCCAGCTGGGCTCTATGAAGGATCCCGACCTGGGCATCTACCCCTTCACCACCTCCTCCCATACCCTGGCCGGGTTCGGCACGGTTGGGGCGGGCGTCCCCCCCACCGCCATCACCGACGTGGTCTGCGTCACCAAGGCCTACTCCTCCGCCG
>JBLJBF010000007.1:0-9914 GCA_047637855.1 Pseudoflavonifractor sp.
AGGCCGTCCGCCCCCCCGTCCAAGGCCAGCATGGGCTCGTACTCGCGCACCGAGGGGTCCAGCCCGGCCAAATCCCCCGTGGGGATATAGGGGGGGTTACAGGCGATCACGTCGAAGTCCCACAGCACGGAGGAGGGCGGCTTGAGGGCATCGGCCAGCAGGCAGGTGACCCGGGCGTTTAAGTCGTTGCGCCGCACGTTCTGCTTGCAGACCTTGAGCGCCTCCTCGGAGAGGTCGGCCAGCACGGCGCGGCACTGGGGAGCGTTTGCCGCAACGGCAAGGCCCACCGCGCCGCTGCCGGCGCACAGATCCAGTACCCGCGCCCCCTCCCCCGCCGCCCGGGCCAGCTCGATGGCGCGCCCGGCCAGGACCTCGGTGTCGGCCCGGGGGATGAGCACATCCCGCGAGATATCCAGCGGCAGACCGTAGAACTCCCACTCGCCGATGATATAGGCCACCGGCTCTCCCGCCGCGCGGCGGCCCACAAGGGCGGCCAGGCGGTCCTCCACCTCAGCGGAGGCGTAGAGGGGCAGGTCGCGGAAAAATTGCTCTCTGGTCTTACCCGAGGCGTAGCACACCAGCTCCCGGGCCTCCAGCTGAGCGGCGTCCACCCCCAGCGCCCGGAGCTGCTTTCGCGTGTCTAAGTACAGATTATTATAGGTCGTGGCCAATTCCCCTTCACCTCACCAGGCGTCTTTTCCCTTCTCCTGGGGAAGCACCAGCTCCAGAGAGCGGATGCCCACCTCGATCATGGCGTCGTCCGGCTCGAAGGTGGTGTAATTCTGCATCCACATGCCGGGGGCGCGGATGGCCCGGCACAGGGCATTGTCGTGGGCACCCACAAAACGGTTGAGCTCGTAGGTGACGCAGACCACCAAGGGCAGAAGAACCAGATGGGCCAGAGCACGCAGGAGGGTATTCTCGACCGGGAATATGGCAAAAAAGATCCCGGAGAAGAGGATGGAAATGAAGATGACCACAAAGAGAAAGCTGGTGCCGCAGCGGGGATGGTGCTTGGGCTGGGCACGCACATTCTCCACCGTGAGGGGGAGGCCCCGCTCGTAGCAGAAGATGGTCTTATGCTCGGCCCCGTGGTAGGAGAAGACGCGGCGGATGTCCTTAAGCCGGGAGGTGACCATCAGATAGCCCATGAAGATGGCAATCTTCATGGCCCCCTCCACCAGATTCCGCCCCCAGAGCGGGAACCCGGGGAAAAAGTATAGGATGCCACCCGTGACAAAGGTGGGCAGCAAAATGAATAACCCCACCGAGAAGGCCATCCCCAGCACCACCGCCAGCGTGATAAAGACCGAGGCCGCCTTCTCGCTGCCCAGCCGCTTGTCCAGCCAGGCCTCGAACTTAGAGGGGGCCTCGTCCTCTCCCCCATCCTCGGGGAAAAATTCGGCCGAGTACATGAGGGCCTTCACACCGTTCGCCATGGAGGAGCCGAACCCGAACAGCCCCCGGATAAAGGGCAGCCCCAAAGCTGGGTACTTGTCCTTAATGAGGACCCGGGGCTCCACCTTCTCCACCAGCTCGCCGTCGCTCTTGCGGATGACGATGGCCTTCTTGTCGGGCCCCATCATCATGATGCCCTCGATGAGGGCCTGTCCGCCGATCATAGTTTTGAAGGGCACGGCACAGGATGTCGCTTTTTCTGACATAGGAATCTCCTTGTCTGCATTATATCAAACATACGTTCAATACGCAAGTGTTTTTTAGAACTTACGTTCCAGCCTTCGGCAGGCGGATGGTAACGGCGCAGCCGCCGCCCTCGGCGTTGGCAATGTCCAGCGTACCGCCGTGGCGGGTAATAATCTCGTCGCACACGGCCAGGCCGATGCCGCTCCCCCGGGCCTTGGAAGAGCCCTTGTAAAACTTGTACTTGATGTGGGGCAGCTCCTCCTCGGGGACGCCGGGGCCGTAGTCCCGGATGGTGATGACCACGTTGTCGTCCTCGGCGCAGACCGACGTGTCGATCCGCTTGCCGGAGCCGCCGTGCTTGGCGGCGTTGTCGAAGAGGTTGGAGAAGACCTGGCGAAGCCGCTGGGTGTCGGCCGGAATGGGGTCGAACTCCTCCTCGCAGGAGATGTACTCCAGCGTGATGCCCTCCCGGCGGAAAAACTCCCGGTAGGTGTATACCGCATCCTCCAGCTCAGCCTTGATGTCCACCGGCTCGATGGAGAGGGTGAAGCGCCCGTCCTCAATGCGGGAGAACTCCAGCAGCTCCTCCACCATGTTGGTCAGGCGCCTCGCCTCGGACACGATGATGCCCATGCCCTTCTTTACATCCTCGGCGTCCCGGACCTCGCCGTTCATAATGGTCTCGGCCCAGCCGTTGATGGCGGTGAGGGGGGTGCGCAGCTCGTGGGAGACCGAGGAGATAAACTCGCTCTTGAGCTTCTCCGACTGCTTGACCTTCATGGACATATCGTTGATGGTGTCGGTCAGCGCGCCGATCTCGTCGTCAAACTTCTTTTCGATCTGGATGCCGTAGCTGCCCCCGGCAATGCGCTTGGCGCTCTCGGTGATGCCGGCCAGAGGCTCTACGATAGAGCGGACAAAATAGAGGTTGGAAAAATAGACCAGCACGATAATGAGCACGCCCACCAGCATGGCCATGGCGATGGCCGTGACGATCTGCCGGTCCACCAGCCGGAGGGAGGTGACCATCCGGGCCACCGCTACCACCTTCCCCCCCACCAGCATGGGGGACGAGACCGCCATAATATGCTCCCCGGTCTGGGGGTCGGCCCCCGCCCAGGAGGTCTGCTCCACGTTCTGGATGGCGCCCACCACGTCAGGCGTGTCGGGCGCGGTGCCCGTATTGATGCCAAAGCTCTCGTTGGAGGCATAGCTGGAGTACTGCACGGTGCCGGCGGGGCTGATGAACTGGAGCTGGATGCTGTCCCGGCCGTCGAACTTGCTGGCATAGCTCTGGGCCTGCTGGCGATAGTCGCTGGGGGTGCGCACCGAGCTGGTGCTGGCCGCGCTCCTCACCCGGGCCTCCAGCCCCGCGCCGATGGTGGCGTAATAGTACCCCGCCAGGGCCACCGAAAAGGCAGTCACCGCCAAAAGCACCGTTATGCACACTACGCCGAGGGAGTTTACCATCCACCGGCGGCGGATACCCTTGAATTTCGTCTTTTTCTTCTTAATTCGTCTCACCACCTGAGAAATTGCGCTGAGAGAGGGGACGGATTCCCGCGGCAGCGTACTGTCCGCAATGACGGCCCCTGTGTGCCTCTCGCTCCTGTCCCCCCTCGGAGAGCTGGGGGGTATCGAGCCGGCGTATGCGCCGGCTCGTATCCAGGGGGGACTAGCACCCCCCTGGAAGGCGCGGCCGTAATGCCCGCATTTCCTGCAAAAAATGTCCGCGCCCTAGCCCCACTTATATCCGTAGCCCCAGACCGTGTTGATAAAGGTCGGGTTTTGCGCGTCGTCCTCGATTTTGAGGCGCAGGCGGCGGATGTTCACGTCCACGATCTTCAGTTCCCCGAAGTAGTCCCGGCCCCAGACCGTGTCCAGGATCTCCTCCCGGGAGAGGGCCTTTCCGGCGTTGTCCATAAAGAGCTTGACGATGGAGTACTCCACCTGGGTGAGCTTGACCCGGACACCGTTCTTCTCCAGCGTGCGGTTGCGGGTATTGAGGAGAAAGGGGGGCTGGCGGATCTCGCTGGGGTCGTCCACAATGGGCGCGCCTCCGGCCCTGCGGTAGAGCGCGTCGATCCGGGCGGTGAGCTCGGCCGGAGAGAAGGGCTTGGTCACATAGTCGTCGGCCCCGGTCATCAGGCCGGTGACCTTATCCATCTCCTGGGTGCGGGCGGTGAGCATGATGATGCCGATCTGGCTGTCGCTGGCCCGGATGCGGCGGCAGACCTCGAACCCGTCCATGTCGGGCAGCATGATGTCCAGCAGGGCCACCTTAATGTCGGGGTTGCGGCGCAGCTGCTCCAGCGCCATTGCGCCGGTCTCGGCCTCGATGGCGTCGTACCCCGCGCGCTTGAGGTTGATGACCACAAAGCTGCGGATATTCGCCTCGTCCTCCAGCACCAATACCTTCCTCATGACACAGCTCCTCCTTATCCTGCGGCAGACCAGTCGGCCTGAACAATTTTAAAACGATCCTTGACGGCGGCCTGGTCCAGCCCGCCGGACCAGCCGCCGGGGGCAAACTCGGCGCAGTAGATGGTGGTATCGTCCGCAAAGAGAGTAAACCGCTCGCCATCACCCAGCCTGGCCCTCATATGGCGGTTTGGCCCCGTGAGCCGGTAGAGCGTGAGGAACGCGACCGACTGCTCCCCGTCCCAGCGGCCGAAGAAGGTGCGTTTCTCCCCCACGACGGCCGTATCCGTGGTCACCGTCACCTTGCCCACCCAGTCGTCGGGCAGAATGAAATACCAGCCGTCGTCAAAGTTGTGGTATGTGGTGCACACCAGCGTGGCCGCGCCGGCGCAGCTGTACTGATACCAGGCGTCCAGGGTGGGTACGATGGCCGTGCCCACCGGCTGGCCCAGAGGGACCGGCAGCTCCAGGATCCCGTCCCCGTTGATGTCGGCAGGCTTCGCCTTATCCCTGGCCCGGACGGTGATGCTGCTCACGCCGGTCTCGGCGTTGAGGGTGACGTTCTTGAGGGTGTTGTCCTTCCAGGCGAAGATGTCGGTCACAAGGCCATCCCCCAGCGCGGAGGTGACGTAGAGGCCGGGGACGGCCACCTCCCCCTTCAGATAGCCCTTGCGGACGGTATCGCTCTCCAGGGCGGTGATGCCCTGGGAGAGCGGGGCGCTCCCCGTCAGCGTGAGGGCGGCCTTATCCGCCCCGTAGCAGTCCACCCGGCTGCCGCTGCCCTCCACCGTGTTCAGCTGGATGACCAGCAGCTCCTGGCGGTTGTCCCTGTTGATATCGACCACATTGAAGGCGGTGCAGGGCGTGCTCAGCAGCTCGCTGACCTCGTACTTGTCCACCGAGTAGACGGCCAGCGTGTTCACGTCGGTGCTCTTCTGCCAGTTCACCACCAATTCTTTGGCGGGCGTGGCGTTGAGATTTTCATAGCTGATGGAGTAGATGGCCGTGCCGTCCCCCTCCACCACGGCGCCCACCTCGTAGCCCTCGCCGCTCAGCCGGAAGATATAGATCTTCAGCGGCTTTTCGCTGCCCGGCACCTTGAAGAAGGCCAGGGCTTCCAGCGTGCCGTCCCCGTCCAGGTCCTGAAACTGGACAGGCTGGGTGTAGCTTCCCCAGAGGGGGGCCGAGTACTCCGCGCCGGTGCCCACCGTGACCTCTTCAATTTTGTCCTGGAGATTCTGGTAGTCCCCCGGCAATTTGGGCAGGGCGTACAGCTCGTCCACCGCCTGGAACGTGCAGCCTCCCAGCAGCCCCATCAGGCACAGAGCCAGGCAGAGCGCGGCGCCGTATTTTCTCATAGCATGACCCCTCCGTGGGTTGATTCTTATTTTTGTATCATATCACATCTGCCTCCGGTTTGGTATGAAATTTCGCAATTTTGCGAAAAAACCGCGCCCACGGATTCGTGGGCGCGGCTTGGGGAATTCCCCGTGTCAGGAGCGGACGGCCGCCTTGGCCCTGGTCAGGGTCTGGGCCAGGCCGGGCAGCAGAATGAGCTGGATCACGATGCCGGGCAGAGCGGTGACGAACATCCCGGTCACCCAGAGCTGCACGGAGTAGCTGCCTGCCCGGAAGAGCAGCGCGTTGAGGGCGCCTATGGCCAGCCGCCCGGCCAGCATGGCGGCGGTCAGCGCGACATAGAGGTTCAGCAGCTCGCTCTTGGTGCGCACCAGCTTGAGGACCAGACCGGCCACCAGGCCGTAGATGGCCAGCTCGGCCACCATGCCGGGCAGATAGGCCGCGGGGGGCATGCCGGTCAGAATGCTGGAGAGGATGGGGGTGATTATGCCGCAGACCAGCCCGTAGGGCCAGCCGCACAGCAGCCCGCACAGCAGCACCGGAATGTGCATGGGCAGAAGGACGCTGCCCGCATTGGGGATGGCGTGGAGGGCGACGGGCAGAACAATGCCCAGCGCGATGCACAGGGCGGCAAGAGCCAGGTTTCTCGTGCTGTTTTTCATGGTTGGATTCGTTCCTCTCAACAAAAAAATAAAGCCATGACAAGCTGCCAGCTTCTTGCCGGCGAAAGCCTTCCTAGCTTTATTTCATCAAAACCTTCTTGGGGGGTGTCTCTGGCCCGGGGGCGCCGGGTCTCCGCCATTCTCGGCGGCCGCTCGGCCTTCAGGCCGAATACAGATTGATTATAGCGGGTTTTAGGGAGTCCGTCAAGGCCCTCTTTCGGCGGCGGGGACTAGCCCCGCGTGGTGTCTATCACCAGGTCGCACCCATCCCGGATATGAAACGCCTCGAAATAGCTGCGCTCCATGGGGATCCACTCCCGGAGAAAGCGCTCGAAGAGGGCCGCGCCGCTCCGGGCCAGAAGGCGCTTTTTCTGCTCCGCCCCGGCGCAGGTGACAAAGACCCGGAGGTCGTAAGGCTGCCCGAAAAAGGGGTGCTGGCTGTACGACCCCTCGCACACCGTAAGGGGCCGCGGCTCCACCGTCCGGGTCCCGGCAAAGACCATCTCGCCGCAGTCGAAGACCCGGTAGGAAAAGGGGGTGCTCCCCCCCAGATAGGGAACCACCTCCCGGGCAAACCGCTCGTAGTCGATGTTCCCCCCCGGCTCCCCCAGCCGTTCGGGGGTGCGTTTCCCGGGCGGGAGGAAGAAGTGGTCCAGCGGGATGAGACTGCAGCCGTACAGCTCCTCCAGCGCGGCCGCCAGCGTGCTCTTGCCCGCGCCGCAGGGGCCGTCCAGGGCCACCGTGACCGGGCCGCCGGCAAGGCGCCCGTCAATCAACTTCAGAAGCGGAAGAAGGGCGCGGTACTGGGCCGGTATCACCCGGTAGGCCGGGCGGTAGGCCCCCCGATAGGCGGCGCTGTGGCTAACGGCGGGCAGGCCTTTGGCCCGGTAGTCCTCCAGGTAGGCGGCCAGCTCCTCCGCCGAAAAGGGCATGGCCCCCCGGCTGGCCAGTTCCTCCAATACCCCCAGCTTCTCCTCAAGGCCCGCCATCGTCCCCCGGGGCCGGGCCGCCCCAGCCAAAAACATCCGGTGGATGGCGTCAACCGCCTCCCGCCCGGCCGGCCCCAGGCAGACCCGGCAAAAATCGCCGCCCAGCTCCTCAAAAAGGGGCCCGTCGGCCGGGGCCGTACCCATCTCCTCCCGGAGCCGCCCCAGGCTCTCCAGCCCGTCTTCGATCAGATGCCCGCCGCCAAACTCGCTCTGATACAGCAGCTTGACCGCGTCCGTGGGCTCCATCCGCGGATAGCGGGCGGCGTGAAGGAGCAGCAGCTCCTCCACCCGCCTGTCAGCGGCGCCCATTGGTAATCAGCTCCAGCATCTCGCCCAGAAGCTGGGCCAGGGGGACATCTTTCGTCCCCACCACCACGGCGTTGCACTGGGAGACGGGTATCAGCAGTTTCCGCGCATCGCTCCCGCTCACCGCGTGGGCTATCTCGGGGCTGATCTCCCCGTGCATGGAGTTGGGAAACGCGATGCCGATAGGCCCCACGATCAGGTCGGCCCGGGCGCAGTTATAGATCACCGCGTTGGTTCCGGTGGCCGCCGCGTCCGCCCCCGCCTTGAGCATGGCGTTGGTGGCGGCCGAATTGGTGCCCACCGCCACGATCTCCCCCTGGAACTCCCGCTCCTTCAAGTAGCTGATCATGGCCCGTCCGATGCCGCCGCCCATGCCGTCTACCACTACAATTCTCATATCTGCCCTCCATGTCTTTTTGATCTCTCCCGGCCATTGTACCATATTTTCTCCATAAAAAAAACATATACCGCCCGCTGGGCGGTATATGTTTGGACGGCTCTACTCCTGGTGGAAAACCTCGGCGTCGGGCGCGTTCTTTTTCACCGATTCCACGCCGTTTTTGCAGCTCGCCAGAGCGGAGTACCCCTCGCTCACGCCAATGATCTGGCCGTTGGTGGCCTTCAGGCGGAAGCGGAACTCGCCGGCTTTGTCCTTGTAGATCTCGAACTTGGGGTGCTTCTCCTCGGCGTAGCCCTCCTTGGTCTGGTCCTCCATGGCGGCGATGGGGGCGTTCTTTTGCACGCTGGCGATCCCCTTATCACAGGCCGCGGCCGACTCGTAGACCTCCGAGGCCAGGATGGGCTCCCCGTTTCCGGCCAACAGATCAAACTTGATCCCGGTGGCGGTCTTTTTAATGACGAATTTTCCCATAGTGTCAGCCTCCCAAATTTTTCGAGTATTTATACGTTATATTTATATATTATGACACAAAACCGAAAAATGCAAGAGGGAAACTGGGATGATTTTCTTGCGGGGCCACCCGTCCTCAGCTCGAGTACCCGATGCCGATCTTTTTAAGCCCATCCCCCATCAGGAGAAGGGCGCTGGGCACCTGCACTCCGAGGGCCCGCAGCAGCCCCAGTGTCAGGGCGGCGAGGAAGAAGAGAGAAAACGCGGCCAGCGCCCGGGCATCCCGCTTTCTGAGGAGAGGAGGCAGATCCACCAGCGCCAGCAGCAGAAATCCAAGAATGGTCAACGCCACGCGCCTATCCCTCCCTTACCGCTTTCGCCCGCAGCCTCTGCAGCTTGGCGACGGCCAGCGTCAGCAGCGGAATCAGTATTTCAAAGAGGGTCCACAGAAAGGGGACGCTCTGCCGCCCCGACTCGTTGTGCTCGATGGCGGAGGGGTACAGGGTCATGCCGTAAAACGCCATACACACGCCGATCGAGAGCACCAGATAGCGGTACTCCCTCACCCGCAGCAGCTGGGCCGCGATGATGACGGTCACGTAGTAGAGTATCATGACCTTGAAAAAGAGAAGCATTACCAGCACCACCGCGAATAAGACCTCCAGCCGCCCAAGGCTCACGCCCAGGCTGAACAGACGCATCACCATCAGAGAGGGGCTGCTGAACAGGTCGATGGTGTTGCCCAGGACCGCGATGTCCCGCACCAGAATGGCAAATATGCTGGCCACCCCCAGGAAGAAGGCCAAAAAGAGATACCGGGTGGTCTCCTTGGGCGTGAGCTTCAGGTTTGCGTTCAGCATCAGCACCACGACCAGCTCCCCGAAGGGGATGGTGGAGATGATGTGGGTGCTCTGGACGTACTTTATGGGGGGCTGGTCGAGCATGGGCAGAAAGTTCTTCATATCCATCTGACTGAACACCAGCAAAAAGGAGATCCCCGTGATGAAGATGGCAGTAAATGTGAAGAGGGTGCTGTACCTGGTGACCAGCCGGACGCCGCGCCGAACCGCTATGGACGCCACCAGAACACAGAGCAGGGTCAGCGCCAGCGCGGGGGTTCTCTCCAAAATAGTGCCCTGGGTGAGCGCGCCCAGGTCGGTCAGGTTGAGGGCCGCCAGCGTGAAGAAAAACCACAGATAGACCACGCCCAGAATCTTGCCCAGAACGGTGCCGTAGACCTCGTCCACGATGTGCAGCAGGTTTTTCCCGGGGAACATGACCATCAGCTCCCGGTAGACCCACATGAGCGGCAGACACACGACGCCCCCCATCAGCACCGCCAGCCATGCATCCTGGTACACCTCTCCAACGAGGAGGGCGGCCAGCAGAGAGGAGGCCTGCGTGAAACAGGCGGTGGTGAACATAAGCCGTTTACCCGAAATCTTTTCGCTGTCGATCCTCATGGCCGCGCCTCCCCCATCTCCAGTGTTTTAACAATCTGCCCCGGCTCGGGGATCTGTACCTTGACCTGAACGTCCAGCTCCAGATCCCGGAACAGCTTATCCCAGTTTCCCTCCAGCTCCTTCCACTGTTTGGGGTGTTCGGCATGGAGGGCCCTGCCAAAGCCGTAGATATCCGCGCCCAGCTCCTTGGCATGCGCCGCCGTTCCCAGTATCTGCTCCT
>JBLJBF010000008.1:0-4611 GCA_047637855.1 Pseudoflavonifractor sp.
CGTAAAAAAGGACCTGAGAGACACCACACAGGGGTGACTCCCAGGTCCTTTCGCCGCTCAGCCCCCAGAGCTAATGGTGTAGTTGGGGGCTTCCTTGGTGATATACACGTCATGGGGATGGCTCTCCCGCAGACCAGCCGAGGTGATTTGCATAAAGCTGGCCTTCTGCTGGAGCTCTTCGATGTTGGCGCAGCCGCAGTAGCCCATACCGGCCCGCAGGCCGCCCATCATCTGGTAGATCGTCTCGCTGGCAAGGCCCTTGTAGGGCACACGGCCCTCCACGCCCTCCGGGACCAGCTTTTTATTGTTCTCCTGAAAATAGCGGTCCTTAGAGCCCTTACCCATGGCCCCCAGGCTGCCCATGCCGCGGTAGACCTTGAACTGACGGCCCTGGTAGACCTCGGTGTCGCCGGGGGACTCCTCGCAGCCGGCCAGGAGGGAGCCCAGCATGACCACGTTGCCCCCCGCCGCGATGGCCTTGGCGATGTCGCCCGAGTACTTCACGCCGCCGTCGGCGATGATGGGCACGCCGTACTTGGCCGCCACACAGGCCGAGTCGTACACCGCGGTGATCTGAGGCACGCCGATGCCCGCCACCACACGCGTGGTGCAGATGGAGCCGGGCCCGATGCCGATCTTCACGCAGTCGGCCCCCGCCTCAATGAGGGCGCGGGTGCCCTCCGCGGTGGCCACGTTGCCGGCAATGAGCTGCACATCGGGATAGAGGGCCTTGATGCGGCGAACACAGTCGATCACGTTCTGACTATGGCCGTGGGCGCTGTCCAGCACCAGCACATCGGCCCCCGCGTCCACCAGGGCGGCCACCCGGTCGATCACGTCGCCGGTAGCGCCGATGGCAGCCCCCACCAAAAGGCGACCCCGCTCGTCCCGTGCCGAGTTGGGGTAGACGGTGGCCTTTTCGATATCTTTTGTGGTGATGAGGCCCTTGAGATGGAAGTTCTCGTCCACAATGGGCAGCTTTTCGATCTTGTAGCGGCGGAGAATCTCCTTGGCCTCCTCCAACGTGATGCCCTCTCGGGCCGTGACCAGATTGTCCTTGGTCATCACATTGTCGATGAGCTTGTTCATGTCTGTCTCGAACTTCATGTCCCGGTTGGTGATGATGCCGATGAGCTTGCCATTGTCACAGATCGGCACACCCGAGATGCGGTATTTGGCCATCAGTTCGTCGGCCTCGGCCAAGGTGTGGCCGGGGGCCAGCCAGAAGGGGTTGGTGATGACACCGTTCTCGCTGCGCTTGACCATGTCCACCTGCTCGGCTTGCTGGCCGATGGACATATTCTTATGGATGATGCCGATGCCCCCCTCCCGGGCGATGGCGATGGCCATGCGGGACTCGGTCACCGTGTCCATGGCGGCGCTCATGAGAGGGATGTTGAGCCGAATCTTCTTGGTGAGCCAGGTGTGCAGGTCGATATCGGCGGGCAGGACATTGCTCTCGGCGGGGACGAGGAGCACGTCGTCAAAGGTAAGGCCCTGCTTGGCAAACTTCTCGTTTCCAGCTGTGCTGACCATACTGTATCTCCTTTACTTATATATAAATTTTTCCTATTCTATTACGGGCGGCACGGCCTGTCAAGGGGCAGTTTCCCCAGCGCGAGGGCTGCGTCGAACCGGGGTCTCCCCCCATCGTCCGTCCCGCGGGCGTAGTGGAGGCCTCCAGCGTGAGGAGATTGAGCACCTCCCCGGGCAGGCACTCGGCCAGATAGCCCAGCTGGAGGGAGGAGACAAAGTGCGCTCCCCCCAAACGCTCCATTCCCAGCGCGTCGCAGACGAAGTCGGCGTACCTGGCGTTGTTGACATGGCCGTTGATATCGGCGTCGCTGTAGTGGAGCGTTCGCCGCTCGGAGAGCACCAGGCCCTCCGGCAGAGAGAGCTTGTTCAGCAGCTTCGCCTTGCATAGCTGCCCCCCGTCGCTCCCGGTAAACTCGTCCATATGGGAGAGGCGGAGGATCTTGTGGGTGTCGAGGTCGGCGACCACCCAGGTGGAGACGGCCTCCCCTACCGCGGCGCCGTCCACGGTGAGGTCAAAGTCCCGGTACATGGAGGCTCCCCTGCCGCCCCTGTGCCAGGTTTTCACGGTCACCCGCTCGTCCCAGCGCAGAGGCCTGTCCAGCCTGAACCAGATACGGGCCAGCATCCAGAAGGCGTTGTACTGGGCGACGATATGCTCACGGGAGATGCGGAGGGCCACGGCGGCATCGGTGGCCGCCTCCTGCAAAATACCCAGCAGGGCCGATGGGCGACAGACGCCGAAGGGGTCTACGTCGCGGGTGTCCACGGGATAGGTTTTCTCATAGAAGACGGACAAGAGATCACGGCCTTTTTTCAGAGGATTGGCGGGGTGCGCGCTCAGGGCCGCCCATGGAGGAGAAGGCTGTCCTTACAGCAGATATCGTCAATATCGCTGGCGGTGGCGGCGGGGATGCGCAGAGCCGCCCCGCAGTCGGCGCAGAGGAGATCGACGGTGCTGTAATTCACTTCCACCTTCCACCGCTTTGAGCCGCAGGTACAGGAGATTCCGCCCCGCTGGGCGATTTCCTTAAGCTCGGAGAGAACCTCGTGCATGACGATGTCGTCCAGAAAGGAGCCGTGCTCCCCCGCGTCGTGCTCCAGCTTGTCCACCGCCTCCTCCAGCCGGCCCATGGCGGCGCAGACCGGCTCGTCCTCGCCGACGTAGCAGCAGTCAAGCCCCGAGGCGGCGCAGGAAAACGCAAGTGTCTTCTCCCGCAGGAAGGCCTTGGCGGAGCAGGAGACCGTGTGCTCCGTCTGGCAAAAAAGGCAGGGCACCTCGAGCTTCACCCGGTCCCCCGTCAGCTCTACCCGGAGGGCCGACTTGCCGCAGGGGCAGGGCAAGGTATTGGGCGCGGCGGCAAGCTGAAAGACGCTGCGCTCTATGACGACACTCTGGCGGCAGGCGGGGCAGATATAGGCAAGGGTACGGCCGGTTTCTTCCACCATGACGGACCTCCAAATTTTCTTGAGTGAGGGATACCTCTAGTATAGCTTATATTTCTTCATTTGACCAGCATATCCACATACAAAATACCCGCTCATATTTTGGGCCGTTTTGTTCAAACTAAGGGTCGATACCAGTTTTAAGAAGGGAGCGAGAGCGTATGACGACGAAAAAGGTGGGCAAACAGACCGTGGCGCTGGGCTGCCCCCCATCCATCGCGGGGTTCGCCAACGTGGTGGGCAAAAAAGAGGGGGACGGCCCGCTGTCAAGCAGCTTTGACCACATTGAGCAGGATGACAGCTTTGGGGAGAAGAGCTGGGAAAAGGCCGAGAGCGCCATGCAAAAGCTGGCCCTGGCCAACGCCCTGGAAAAGGCGAAGCAGCCCGCGTCCAAGATGGACTTTCTCTTCGGCGGCGACCTTCTGAACCAGTGCATCGGCACAGGCTTTGCCGTCCGCGGGCTGGACATACCCTTCTATGGCATCTACGGTGCCTGCTCCAACATGGCGGAGGGCCTTTCGTTGGCCGCCCTGATGCTGGACGGCGGCTTTGGCGAGTGGACGGCAGCGGTGACCTCCTCCCACTTCTGCTCGGCCGAGCGGCAGTACCGCACCCCCCTGGAGTACGGCGGGCAGCGCACCCCCACCACCCAGTGGACGGTAACCGGCTCGGGGGCCGTGGTGCTGGCCCGGGAGGGCGAGGGGCCCTATGTGACCCACGTGACCACAGGCAAGGTCGTGGACAAGGGCATCAAGGACGCCAACAACATGGGCGCGGCCATGGCCCCCGCGGCCTATGCCACCATTACCGCCCATCTGGAGGATCTAAACCGCAAGCCCTCCGATTACGACCTCATCATCACGGGCGACCTGGGCAAGCTGGGCAAGGAGATCCTGCTGGACTTCTTCCACAGGGACGGGATCGACCTGGCCAATCTGGACGACTGCGGCACTCTGGTCTATGACCTGGAGGGCCAGGACGTACACTGCGGCGGATCGGGCTGCGGCTGCTCGGCCGTGGTGCTCACCGGCTTTCTGCTCAACGGCATCCGGGAGGGGCGTTGGAAAAACCTCCTCTTCTGTGCCACGGGAGCCCTCCTCTCCCCCACCTCCACCCTGCAGGGGGAGAGCATTCCGTCCATATGCCACGCGGTGGCTATCAGTTCCCAGCGAAATTGACCGTTCGCCGGGCAGAAATGGAGAAATGAACATGGAACTTTTCTGGGAATATGGGCGAGCCTTCCTCTGCGGGGGCGTGCTCTGCCTCATCGGGCAGTTTTTGATCGACAGGACCTCGCTGACCCCGGCCAAGATTTTGGTGACCTTCGTGGTGTCGGGCGTGATCCTGGGCGGGCTGGGACTCTATAAATATCTGGTGGAATGGGGCGGCGCGGGGGCCACCGTGCCGCTGACCGGCTTTGGATACCTGCTGGCGAAGGGTGTGCAAAAGGCCGTCGCCGAGCAGGGTGCCATCGGCATCCTCACCGGCGGCATCACCGCGGCGGCCGGGGGTATCACTGCGGCCATCTTCTTCGGCTATCTGGTGTCCGTCATCTTCAAAGCAAAGCCCAAGGCGTAAGCCGCGGCACGATAGGCCCGATATATGTGCCGTCCTATCTCCCGGCCGAGATGA
>JBLJBF010000009.1:0-2455 GCA_047637855.1 Pseudoflavonifractor sp.
GTCTCCATAAGCTCCTGCCGAATCTCCTGCAGGTCCCGCTCCCCCTCGGCTAACGTGATGTTCTCCAGCACGCTGTCCAGGTAGGCGAGCTCCCGCCCGCCCTTCCAGATCTGCTCGGCGAGCACCCGCTGGGCGGTCTTGGCCTTGTTGTACTCCTTGTAGTACTTCGCCGCGTTCTGCTGCGGGCTGAGCAGGGGATCAAGTTTTATGTCAACCTGTCCGCCCTCCGGGTCGTAGAAGTCGACCAGGCGGATATGCCCCATCCCCCGCTCCATCACATGGAGATTGGAGGTGAGAAGGTCCCCCAGCTCCCGCTTGCGCTCCCGGTCCGCCGTGGCAGCCAGCTCAAGCTCCTGCTGGGCGGTGCGGCGGGCGGTACGCTCCCGGGCGCGGGCCACCAGCTTCAGGAGCTCCTGCTCCTTCTGCCCCATGCGCCGCGCGTCCTCCCTGGTGGCGTAAAAGTCGTCCAGCAGGTGGGAGAAGGTGTCGTACTCCCTCAGCTCGGTGCCGGGTCCGTACTGCAAAATGGGCATGAAGGAGAAGTCTACGGCCTTGCCCTCCCGCAGGAGGAGGAAGGGTCTCCCGCCCCCGGCCCTGACCACTTTTTCCAGGGCATACACGGCCTCCAGATCAGCCGCCCTACCCTGGAACTCCAGCTCCCGCCCCACAAGAGGAGGAACGCCGGGCCGGGGCTCGGGCAGGTGATAGAACATGCCGGGCAGAATCTGCCGCTGGGCAGACATATCGGTATCCACCCGGCGCAGGCAGTCAATGATGCGGCCCTCGCCGTCCAGCAGAATGAGGTTGGCGCGGCGGCCCATGGCCTCCAGCACCAGTTTCCGCTCTACCCGGTCCCCCAGCTCGTCCAGGCACTCCAGAATAAAGACCACCACCCGCTCCAGAGAGGGCTGCTCCAGCTCCAGGATCCGGGCGCCGGTGAGGTGCTTGCGCAGGAGCATACAGAACATGGGGGGCTCGGCGGGGTTCTCCCGCGCAGCCTCGGTGAGATGGAGGCGGGGATGGCTGGGATTGGCAGACAAGAGGAGCTTCACGTTCTTCCCCGCCCCCCGGGCCGCGAGGATAATCTCATCCCGCCCCGGCTGGTAGACCTTGTCTATCTTCCCGCCTACAAGGGTCCCCCGCAGCTCCTCCACCACCGCCGACAGGCAAATCGCGTCCAATGCCATGGCTAATCCTCCATGATCAGGCCGAAGAGCTCGTTGAGCCGCTCGGTCCTGCCCTGTAAATAGAGATGCCCGAAGAGGGCCTCAAGGGCCGTGGCGGCCTGATACTCCTCCCGGCTGGCGGCCTTGGGGATGGTGTGAGGGCTGCTGTTGCGCCCCCGGCGGAAGACATCCCCCTCCTCCTCCGTGAGGATGGGCAAAATCTTGCCCGTAGCCTTCGCCTGGGCGGGCGCGGCAACGTAGCGCACCGTGGCCTTGTGCAGGCCCTTCGGAGTGGCCTTGCCGTGCATACACAGCCAGGAGCGCACCATCAGCTCGAACACCGCGTCCCCCAGATGGGCGAGGCCCAGCGTGCTGATGGCCCTGATCTCGTCCGGGGCGGCCGATAGATGAAAATAATCCTTCATAATACCCCTCGATCTTAATCGGATAAAGCCCGGCCCTTTCGGGCCGGGCCGACGCAAGGCGCTTCTTAGGAGCCGTACCCCACGGTGAATACCAGCTCATAGTGTTCCCCGTCCGCGATGGGCTGGCTGTCAACTCCCACCATAAGGGACTCTCCATCCTTGGCGACCATCCACCACTCCTGCTTGGCCTCGTCCACCGTCTCGTTGTCGGCGGTGAGGATGTAAAGCCCGTACTGGGTCTGGCTGCCCTTGATGAAATTGCTGTCCGCCAGAGCTTGACCAAGAAACTCCTTATCGGTGTCCAGCTTAAAGTCCTTGGTGCTGCTGTCCCCGTGGACGACCTGGACGGTGATGTGCTTGCCCCCGGACGGGGCGTCGGAGCGGGTTGCGAAGTAGATGGCGAAGGCGGAGATCAGCACGGCGACCACCGCGACCAGCGCGATAATTAGTCCCTTTTTACTCTTTTTCTGTTTCACTCTATTTTCCTCCTTTGTGTTCCGGCGGCATTCAGTCTACCATACTTTCTCAAAAATGTACAGAAGGGCGGGCCTATTCGGCCCGCCCAATTTTGATAGTTTACTGGGGCTTGTCGCTGGAAAACTTCTGGTAGGCGGCGGTGATCTTATTTTCGGGGGCCTGCTCCACCTGATACCAGCCCTTTTGCTGGGCGGCCTGGAAGATCTCGGTCTGGGTCTGGTGGCCCTGGGTAAAGATTTTGATGAATTCGTCTCTCAGCTGAACATTGGTGCACTCGGAAGCAAAAATGTCGTAGTTGTCGGTAGCCTTTTTCTCAGAGAACAGCAGGTCCTGGATACGTTCCTGGTCATTCATTGGTATGGTTCCCCCTTATTTCAGATATCCCAG
>JBLJBF010000010.1:0-8203 GCA_047637855.1 Pseudoflavonifractor sp.
GATATCACGCCCGAGACCTTTGACGCCCTGAGCCGGGAGATTCCCTGTATCTCCGCCATCTACCCCAACCACCCCACCTATACCATGGAGGAATTCTCCGCCGCGGGCGGCCTGGGGGCTGTGGTCAAGGAACTGCTCGCCGCGGGAAAGATGGACGGGAGCGCCAAGGGGATGTTCGGCACCGTCGGAGAAAAGGCCGCTCTGGCCGAGAACCGCGACGCCAACGTGATCCACCCCGTGGCTGACCCCATTCACCCCGAGGGCGGGCTTGCCGTGCTCCATGGCAACATCGGCACCGACAGCGCCATCGTCAAGTTCTCCGCCGTAGATCCCGCCGCCTGGATCTTCTCCGGCCCCGCCAAGGTATATGAGTCCCAGGACGACGCCTGGCACGCCATTTTGAAGGATGAGATCGTCGCGGGCGATGTGGTGATCATCCGCTACGAGGGCCCCAAGGGCTCGCCCGGTATGCCCCATATGGAGACCTTTATGGCGGCTGTGCTGGGTAAGAACCTGGGCACCCAAATCGCCCTGGTGTCCGACGGGCGGTTCTCCGGCGCCACCGGCGGCCTTGCCATCGGCCACGTCTCGCCCGAGGCGTACGAGGGCGGCAATCTGGCCCTCATCCGCGACGGGGACATGGTCCACATCGACATTGAGGCGCGCAGCCTCACCGTGGACGTGACCGAGGACGAGCTCCAGCGCCGCAGGGCCGGCTGGGTGCCCGTGGTCAAGCCCGCCTCCGGCTGGCTGTCCCTCTTCCGAAAAAATTGTACTTCCGCTCACCGCGGCGCTACTGTATACTGGGACGTATAAACAGAAACGGGAGGCGGGGCGATTGAACATTAAAGACGTCGCAGGGCACGCCGGGGTATCCATCAGCACGGTATCCCGTGTGCTCTCGGGCAAGAGCTACGTGAGTGAGGAATCCAAGCGCAGGGTGCTGGACGCGGTGCGTCTGCTGGACTACACGCCCAACGTGCTGGCCAAGAGCCTGAAGATGGGCCGCAGCAACACCATCGCCCTCATGGTGCCCAGTATCCAGAACCTCATTTTTCCAACCATTGCCCGGGGGGTGGAGGACACTGCCCGGAAAAATGGGTACACGGTGATCCTGTGCAACACCGACGAGGACACCGAGGTGGAAAAGGAGTACATCACCAAGCTCCGCAACCGCTGGATCGACGGGTTCATCGTGGCCTCCATGCTGCCCGGCGCGGACCATATCCGCCGCCTCTGGGAGGACGGGTTCCCCGTGGTCCTCACCTCCCGCTACTATGGCGACCCCGTGGACGCGGTCATCGTAGACAACTATCAGTCCTCTTACGACGCCGTGCGCTATCTTGTCCGCACGGGCCACAGGCGCATCGCCCTGGCCATGGGCCGGGAGGAGCTGCCCTTCTATATCGACCGATGGAAGGGCTACCGTGCCGCGCTGGAGGAGAACGGCCTGGAGTACGACGAGTCCCTCGTCGTCCGGGAGACCAACGGGACCAACAGCTTTTACTACCTCACAAAGCAGCTGATGAAGCGGCCCGCCCCGCCTGACGCCATCTTCGCCACCAGCGACCCCAAGGCCATCGTGGTCATGCGGGCCCTGCACGACTGTGGGCTGCACATCCCCGATGACGTGTCGGTCGTCGGCTTTGATAACACCGAGATCTCCTCCATGGTGGAGCCGCCCCTGTCCACCGTGTCCCAGCCGCTCTATGAGATCGGCGTGCTGGCCGCCCAAAAGCTGATTTATCAGATTCGGTATAAGGAAGAGCACGGCGTGCCTGCCCCCCCGGCGGTGGACACCCTCTCCACAGACCTCATCATCCGCAAATCCACCAGATAGGAGCCTTCGCCATGAACCGCCTCGGCATTAACCTCTGGAACTGGTCCGTCTCCCCGGCGGCCGACATCCCCGCGCTGATCCGCCGTGCAGCCAAGCTGGGGTTTACCGCGGTGGAGCTGCCCATGCTCGGTGTGGAGCTGCCCATAGCCGACATCCGTTCCGCCCTGGCGGAGACCGGCCTGGAGGTCACCCTCTGTGCCGGGTCCTCCCCGGAGCGGAGCCTTGCCTCCTTTGATGGGGCCCAGCGCGCCGCCGCCCGGGTCTTCCTCACCGATTGCCTGGGCATTGCCGGGGCCCTGGGCGCAAAAGTGCTCTGCGGCCCCATGTACGGTGGGCGGGTGAACTGCCGCGCCCTTCCTCCGGGGGAGGCCGCCCGAGAGTGGGAGCTGGCTGTCACCGGTCTCTCCGCGTTGGCCCCCTTGGCGGTGGACGCGGGCTGTGTTCTGGCGCTGGAGCCCCTGCACCGTTACCGCACCAGCATGGTGAACACCGCCGAGCAGGCTTTGCGTCTGGTGTCCGATATCGACCACGAAGCCGTGGGGGTCCACTTCGACACATTCCATGCGAATATGGAGGAGCGGGACGTGCCTGCCGCCCTCCGCTCCGTGCTGGAGGCCGGGAAGCTCTACCATGTCCACGCCTGCGGCAACGACCGGGGCGCGCCCGGCACCGGCCATCTCCCCTGGGGAGATATCTTCACGGTACTCCGCCGGGGCGGCTATACCGGGCATGTGACCATGGAGACCTTCTGCCCGGGGGGCATGGACGCCGCCTGGCACCCCGCGGACACAAGCCCCGACCAGGTGGCAAAAGACGGTCTTGCCTGTCTCCTCAAATGGCTCGCCGGGCCGGCATAGGCTTTTTGCGGCCTTTTTCTGCAAACGTTTTTATACGCCGTTTATCCAACGATAGAAAGGAAGGTGACCCCAATGGCAGCTCATGAAAAATTCAACTTCAAAACTCTGGACGAGATCAGGGCCAGAGCGGAAGAGCTCCATACAGGGCTTAACTTCACCACAGATCTCTCCCCTCTCGCCAAACAGGTGCGGGTAGGGAAGTATACCGCCCCCAATGCCATCGCCGTCCTCCCCATGGAGGGCTGCGACTCTGAGTTTGACGGCTCTCCCTCCGAGCTGGTGGAGCGCCGGTACACCCGCTTTGCCTCCGGCGGCGCGGGACTTTTGTGGTGGGAGGCCTGCGCGGTCGTGACCGAGGGCCGCGCCAACGAGCGTCAGATGATGCTTACCCGCGAAAATGTGGGCCGGTTTGCCGCTTTGCTGGAGCGCACCAACCGCGCTGCCGCCGCGTGCAACGGCGGGTCGCACAGACCCGTGAATGTCCTCCAGCTCACCCACTCGGGCCGCTACTCCCGCCCTGTGGGCCACAAGGCAGCGCCCCTCGTTCCCCAGCACGACCCGCTGCTGGACCCCCGGGTGGGCCTTGACCCCCACGCCCCCGTGGTGACCGACGTCTACCTGGACGATCTCATCGGGCACTATGTCCAGTCCGCCAAGCTGGCCCGGGAGGCCGGGTTCGACGGCGTGGACATCAAGTCCTGCCACCGCTATCTCCTCAGTGAGCTGCTGGCCAGCCACACGCGGGAGGGCAAATACGGCGGCTCCTTTGAAAACCGCACCCGTTTCCTCCGGGAGACCCTGAAGGCTGTCAAGGCCGAGCTGGACGACGACTTCATTGTGGCCTGCCGGTTCAATGTCTTCGACGCGCACCCCTACCCCTATGGCTTTGGCTGCGACCATGAGGACCTGTGGAGGTTTGACCCCACCGAGCCGATGGCTCTGGTGAAGATGCTCTGCGAGAACGGCCTGGATCTTTTAAGCAACTCCGCCGGCAATCCCTACTATATCTACCCCCAGGTCACCCGGCCCTTTGACCTCTCCAGCAGCGGCATCCCCACCCCCGACGAGCATCCGCTGGAGAGCTGCGCCCGCCTCTTCGACTTCACCCGCCAGATCCAGGCGGCGGCGGGGAGCATCCCGGTGGTGGGCAACGGATACACCTGGCTCCGGCAGTTCGCCCCCAACGTGGGCGCGGCCAACCTGGCTGACGGCAAGTGCTCCTTCATGGGCCTGGGCCGCCAGAGCTTTGCCTACCCCGACGCGCCCCGTGACATGCTCACCACCGGCGGGATGGATCCCGCAAAATGCTGCATCGCCTGTTCCAAGTGCACCCAGATCATGCGCGACCACGGCCGCACCGGCTGTGTCATTAAGGACGCCCAGGTCTACGCGCCGCTCTATAGGGAAGCCCAGGCCGATGCTGCGCAGCGTGAGCACGCCTTTCAGTAAGGAAGGAGGCAGTTGAAATGAAAGAAATTCTCTATCACAACCGGATCGGAAGAGTTTGCGCGCCCGGAACGGTGGACTATATTGACACCGATCTCACAGCTCCCCAGGGAGACGAGGTCATCGTGGCGGTCAAGGCCAGTGCCATCTGCGGCAGCGACCTGCACATTTTCAAGGGGAAACATCCTGCGGTTCCCCTGCCCGCCACCATCGGGCACGAGTTCTCCGGCGATGTGGTGGCCGTTGGGCCGGACGCCGGGACTGTCAAGGTGGGTATGCGCGTCACGGTGGAGCCCTGCATCGTCTGCGGCAAGTGCGACGCCTGCCGCCACGGCGACTACGGCTACTGCGAGCATATCAGTTTCACCTACCGGAACGGGGACGGCTCCATGGCGGACTACGTCAAGGTAAAGGCACCGTACGTCTATGAGCTGCCCGCGGACATGAGCTATGAGGTGGGCGCTCTCATTGAGCCGTTCTCCGTCGCCACCCACGCGGTGCGCAGGGCCGACATTAAGCTGGGAGAGACCGTTTTGGTGGTGGGTGCGGGGGCCATCGGCATTTTGGTGGCGGCCCTGTGCAGGGCCTCCGGCGCGGGGGAGATCATCATTGCCGACCATAACGACGCCCGCCTGGCCCTGGCCCGCGAGATGGGGGCCACCGTGTCGGTCAACTCCGGCGCAGAGAGCCTGGAGGAAGTCGTCATGAAGGTCACCGGCGGCAGGGGAGTGGACAAGAGCTTTGAGGCCGTGGGCCTGGAGGCGACGTTCCTCTCCGCCATGATGCTGCTGAAAAAGAATGGCCTTGCCACCGTCATCGGCATCTATGAAAACCCCAACGTCACCATTCCCGCCACCCGTTTCATCACCCATGAGATCAAGATCCAGGGCGCTCAGGGCTACTGCTGGGACTTTCCCATCGCCCTGAAGATGGCGGGGCGTATCGACCTTGAAAAATTGGTTTCCCACACCTTCTCCATGGATGAGCTCCAGCGCGCGCTGGACACCTGCATGGATCGAAACGCGGGCAGCGTCAAGGTCATTCTAAAGCCCTGAGAGAGGGCGCACCGCCACATACATCAGAGGAGGAGTTCACTATGAAAGCGACCGCAATTGTCACCGGCGGTAGCCGGGGCATCGGGTTTGCTATCGCCAGACAGCTGGGCCTGGACGGGTTCAACATTGTTATCATTGCCACCCGCGAGCAGAGCGACTGCCAGGAAAATCTGGACCTGCTCGCCGCCGACTGTACGGATTATCTCTACATCCAGGGCGACGTCTGCAGTGCGGAGGACCGGGAGCGCCTGGTCAGCGAGACCGTTGCCAAATTCGGCGGCATCCATGTGCTGGTGAACAACGCGGGCGTGGCCCCCAATGTACGGGCCGATCTGCTGGATATGACCGAGGAGAGCTTTGACCGGGTCATCGGCATCAACACCAAGGGGAATATGTTCCTCACCCAGGCCGTGGCCCGCCAGATGCTCAGGCAGGAGCCGCTGGGGCGCAAGCGGGGCACCATCGTGAACATCTCTTCCTGCTCCGCCGTGGTGTCCTCCACCAACCGGGGCGAGTACTGTGTGTCCAAGGCGGGCGTGAGCATGCTCACCACCCTGTATGCCGACCGCCTGGCCGCCGAGGGCATTCTGGTACATGAGGTCCGCCCCGGCGTCATCGCCACGGACATGACCTCCGGCGTCCAGGAGAAGTACGACAAGCTGTTCTCCGACGGTGTGTTTCCCATCGCCCGCTGGGGCACCCCGGAGGACATTGCGGGCGTGGTCTCGGCCTTCTGCAGCGATAAGTTTGCCTACACCACCGGCAACTACGTCGATGTGGACGGCGGGTTCCACATCCGGCGCCTGTAAGCCGCGGCCAAGCGAAAGGAGGCGTTTGCCCATGATGCAGTCCACCCTTACTCTGGCGGGACGCCAGATCAAGGTCTACTCCCTCAACACGGTGGTGGTGGGGTCCGGTGCGGCGGGCTACAACGCCGCCGACCGGCTCCTGGGATTCGGCCAGGAGGACATTGCCATTGTCACCGAGCACATCAATGCCGGAACCTCCCGCAACACCGGTTCCGACAAGCAGACCTACTATAAGCTCACCCTCTCCGGCGGTGAAGCGGACAGCGTCCGCGAGATGGCTCAGACCTTGATGGCGGGCCAGTGCATGGACGGGGACAACGCCCTGTGTGAGGCGGCGCTCTCGGCCCAGGGGTTCCTGCGGCTGGTCGAGCTGGGCGTGCCCTTTCCCCGCAACGCCTATGGCGAGTATATCGGCTACAAGACCGACCACGACCCCCGCCGCCGGGCCACCTCGGTGGGCCCCTACACCTCCCGCATCATGACCGAGTGCCTGCAAAGGTCCGTGGAGGCCAAGGGGGTCCGGGTATTCGACAAGCTGCAGGTAGTCCGCATCCTCTCCGATGGGGACAGGGTCTACGGCCTTTTATGTCTCGACCTGACCGCCGAGGGGGACAGGGCCAACCAGTTCGTGGCCTTTAACTGCAAGAACATGATCTTCGCCACCGGCGGTCCCGCCGGGATGTACGCCGACAGCGTCTTCCCCCTGGGGCACTACGGCGCCTCCGGCATCGCCTTCGAGGCTGGGGCCAGAGGACAGAACCTCACCGAGTGGCAGTACGGCCTCGCCTCGGTCCGTCCCCGCTGGAACGTGTCGGGCACCTATATGCAGGTCCTGCCCCGTTTTATTTCTACCGCTCCGGGGGGAGGAGACGAGAAAGAGTTCCTGCTGGACTTCTTTTCCGACGCGGGGGATATGCTCACCAAGGTTTTTCTCAAGGGGTATCAGTGGCCCTTCGACGTGCGCAGGGTGGCGGGCGGCTCCTCCATTGTGGACATTCTGGTCTATCTGGAGTGCTGCAAGGGCCGCAGGGTGTTTCTCGACTTCCGCCAGAATCCCTGCGGCGGCGCAGACATCGACTACGCCGCCCTCTCCCCGGAGGCTCGGGAGTATTTGGAGCGGGCAGGCGCCTGTTTCGGCACGCCTATAGAGCGGCTTCTCCACATGAACAGGCCCGCTGTGGACTTTTACCTCGACAGGGGGGTAGACCTCTCCAGGGAGCCGCTGGAGGTTGCCCTGTGCGCCCAGCACAATAACGGGGGCCTCGCCGTGGACAAGTGGTGGCGCACCAACCTGGAGGGCCTGTTCGCCTGCGGCGAGGTCTCGGGGAGCCACGGGGTCTACCGCCCCGGCGGCAGCGCGCTGAACGAGACCCAGGTAGGCTCTGCCCGGGCCGCCCAGTACGCCGCGGCCCGCCGCTCCGGCCCCCCCATGAATGCCGCCGCCTTTGAGGCATACGCCGCCGGGGACATCGCGGCCTGCATCGCCATCGGCGACGCCGCCGGCCGGGGTGGGGAGGGCAATGTGCAGCGGCTGTGGGACGAGGCCGCGGCGCATATGAGCCGCTCCGGCGCGTCTATGCGCAGCAGGGAAGGGCTCACAGAGCTCCTCTGCGAAGTAGAAAAAAAGCTCTCCTCCTTTGCCGACACCATCCGCGCGGGTGCGCCCACCGACCTGCGCAAGGTCTACCGCCTGCGGGACATCCTGATCTCTCAGCAGGTCTATCTCTCGGCCATGCTGGACTATATCGGCCAGGGCGGCAAGAGCCGGGGCAGCGCGCTCTACACCGACCCTGCGGGCGCCAAGCCCTACCCGGAGCTGCCCGGGATGTTTACCTTCACCGTGGACGACGGCGGCCGGGCGGACCTCATTCAGGAGGCCGCCTGGAAAGACGGCGTGTGCTCGTTCACCTGGCGGAAGGTCCGCCCCATCCCCGAGGACGACGACTTCTTTGAGAACGTCTGGCGCTCTTTCCGGGAGAACGGCAATATTGTTGACTGACCATAAACAGGGAGTCCGAAAGCAGCGCTTTCGGACTCCCTGTTTATGCTGTATTAAGAAAGCCGTCTCCCGCGCGATCTGCCTGTGAAGGGGATCGGTTACAGATTGGTATAGCCCATCAGGTATTTGTCCACTTCCCGGGCCGCGGCGCGGCCCTCGGCGATGGCCCAGACCACCAGCGACTGGCCCCGGCGCAT
>JBLJBF010000011.1:0-7690 GCA_047637855.1 Pseudoflavonifractor sp.
CGTGAACTCCAGAAAGAAAAGGTACTCCCAGCTCTTCACCTGCACGGGCCGGGACTCCACCTTCATCAGGTTCAGCCCGTGAACCGCAAAAATGGTCAGAATCTCGTGGAGACTGCCGCTCTGGTGGGGCAGCGTGAAGAGGGCGCTGATCTTGTCCCGCTGGGCGGGCAGCTCAGGGGCGGGAGAGACTACCACGAACCGGGTGTAGTTCTCCGCGTTGTGGTTGACCCCCTCGGCCAAGATGTTCAGCCCATACAGCCTGGCCGCCCGCCGCGAGCAGATGGCGGCCGCAGTGCGGTCGCGCTCCCGGGCTACCTGCTTTGCGCTCCCCGCCGTGTCCAGCGTGGGGATGCGCTGCCAGGCCCGGTGGGCATCCAGGAATTTTTCACTCTGCATCAGGCCCTGCTCGTGGGAATAGACCCGCCGGATGTCCTCCAGCCCCGTCCCCGGCAGGGCCATGAGGCAGTGCTCCACCTTCACCTGCCACTCGCCTACGATATGGAAGGAGTATTGGGCCAGCAGATCGTACACCTGCCGGATGGACCCGGTGGAGCTGTTTTCTATGGGGAGCACCGCATAGTCGGCCTCTCCGTTCCGGAGGGCCAGGAACACATCCTCGAACCAGGGCAGACCCCGACTGTCCACATCGGGGCCGAAATAGCCCTCGCAGGCCTCCTCGCTGTATGCCCCCGGCTCACCCTGATAGACCACCCTGGGATGTTCCACCGGGAGACGGGCATTCCGCCGGTCAGCCAGATAGGCGGCGTAGGCGAGGTTCTCCTCGCCCTCCCGCACCAGTCTGCGCTGCTGCCGGCGGGAGAGGCCCATGATGGTCTCGTACAGGGCCACCACGTCGGCCTTGAGGGCGGCGTTCTCCACCAGAGCGGCCTTGGCGGAGAGCACCTCCCGCTCCCGCTGGGGGTCCAGCACGGGCAGGCCGTGGGAGCGCTTATACTCCCCCACCTTTTGGGTAATGTCCATCCGCTCCTCAAAAAGGCGCACCAGCTCCCGGTCCATGGCGTCGATCCGGGCCCGGTATTCCGTCAGCTCGTCCATACTCATCTCTATATCCCCATGACCTGACAGGCCGCCAGGGCGGCGGCCGCCTCGATGACGGGCACCGCCCGCTGAACCACGCAGGGGTCGTGCCGCCCGCGGATGGCCAGCTTGGCGTCGGCCATGGTCTCCAGGTCCACCGTGTCCTGCTCCCGGGCGATGGAGGGGGTGGGCCGGAGCGCCACCTCGAACTCCACCGGCATCCCGTTGGTGATGCCGCCGTTGACCCCGCCGCTGCGGTTGGTGCGGGTTCTCACCGCGCCGCCATCCATATAAAAGGCGTCGTTGGCCTCGCTCCCCAGCAGGTCGGCGAAGGCAAAGCCCGCGCCGAAGGCCACCGCCTTGACGGCGGGGACGGCGAAGAGCTGCTGGGAGAAAATGCCCTCCACGTTGCAGCCGTAGTCGGGACTGCCCAGCCCGGCGGGCAGGCCGGTGACGGTGCAGCGGATGGCCCCGCCCACACTGTCCAGCGCCTCCTTGGCGGCCAAAATGGCGGCCTCCCGCCGGTCCCGATCGGGGTGGTCCAGCCCCCCCAGGCGGGTGATCTGGGCCGAGACCTCCACCCCCCGCCCCCGCAGGATCAGCTTGGCCACCGCCCCGGCAAAAACCAGAGGGGCCGTGAGCCGCCCGGAGAAATGGCCGCCCCCCCGGTAGTCCTGGTAGCCGCCGTAGCGCACACCTCCGGCGTAGTCGGCGTGGCTGGGCCGGGGGTGGCGCTTTAAGTCGGCGTAGTCTCCAGAGCGGGCGTCGGTGTTCTCGATGACGGCGCAGAGGGGAGTTCCGGTGGTATGCCCCTCGAAGACCCCGGAGAGAATTTTGGGTACGTCGGCCTCGTTCCGGGCGGTGGCATAGATACTCCCCCCCGGCGCGCGGCGGGCCAGCTCCCCGCGGATGAAGTCCATATCCAGCAAAACCCCCGAGGGCAGGCCCTCCAGCACCACACCGACGGCCGGGCCGTGGGACTCTCCAAAGATAATATGTCTCATGTTCTCACCTCAAAGACGCCGCCCAGCGCGGCGTAGTCGTCCCAAAAGTTCGGATAGGATTTCCGCACCGCCTCGGCTCCCCGTACCGTCACGGTACCATCCGCCCGGGTGGCGGCGATGGCCGCCATCATGGCAATGCGGTGGTCGTTATGGCTCTCCACCGTCCCGCCCCGGAGGCTGGCCACGCCCCGAATCGTCAGGCTGTCGGGCCCCTCGTCCACGCAGGCCCCCAGCTTGGTCAGCTCGCCCGCGATAGCGGAAATCCGGTCGCACTCCTTGATCCGCAGCCGGGCTGCATTGACAAGCCGGGTCACCTGCCCGTCCCGCAGAGCGCACCATGCCGCAACCGGGGGCGCCAGATCGGGGGAGCCGGACAGGTCCAGTACCACCTCGCCGGGCCGGCTTAACTCCTCGGCCCATTGGGCCATCACCCGATCCCCCTGGGCCGAACGGAGATTCATGCCGGTGATCTCCACCGCGCTGCCAAGGCCCCGCGCCGCGTACCAGAACCCGGCCTGGGACCAGTCGGGTTCCACGGCGCAGTCGGTGGGGACATAGCGCTGTCCGCCGGGGATATGGAAAGTCCGCACCCCGTCATACCGCACCTCCACGCCAAACTGTGATAATGCGTCCAGCGTCATGTCCACATAACCCGCCGACTCCAGCGGCGTGGTCAGGCGGATTTCAGAGGGGCCGTTCAGCAGAGGCAGCGCGTAGAGCAGGCCCGTGATAAACTGGCTGGACACATCGCCCCGCAGCGTGTATGTCCCCGGCGTCAGCACACCCTGCACCGTGAGCGCACCGCTCTCCTGGGTATAGGAGATGCCCCGCTCCCGGAAGATCTCAAAATAGGGCTCCTGGGGCCGCTCCATCAGTCTCCCCCGGCCGGTAAATCTCCCGCATCCCCGCAGCGCCAGCGCCACAGGGATGAGAAACCGCAGGGTAGAGCCTGACTCGCCGCAGGGCAGCACAGGCAAGTCCCCGCCGGGGGCCTTCAGCGCCGCCATGCAGGCCTTGGTGGCAACGATGTCCTGGCTCTCTGCCACGTTGGCCACCCGCCCCTCTCCCCCCGCCAGGCAGGCGGCGATCAGCAGCCGGTGCGCCTGGGACTTGGACGGCGGCGGCGTGATTGCGCCCGATAATTGAGTTGGCGTAATGATGATATCCATGAGGTCCTCCAAACTGTGGTGTTTCCCCGCGCTGCGGGGGTAAGCCCCCGCCCCGCAAAAAGTGCGAAAAACGGCGGGCCGATGGGGACATGGGCCCCTATGGGCGCATAGGACAGGAACCGAGGCCCGCCCCCGCGCTATCCCCGCAGCAGCTCCAGCAGCTGCCCTTTCTTTACCCGGCGGCCCACAGCCCGGCCCAGCCCGGTCAGCAAAATGAGGATGATCTCATCCCCCTCGCCCTTCTTATCCAGCCCCACCGCGGCGGCGTAATGCGCCGCGTCGCAGGGGATGGCCACGGGCAAGCCCAGCGCGCCCAGCAGCACCGCCACCCGGTCGGACAGCCCCTCCGGCGTCACCCCCAGCGCGGTCCCCAGCTCGAGGGCCTTCACCATCCCGGCCGCCACCGCCTGGCCGTGGGTGTAAACTTCATAGCCCCCCGCCAGTTCGTAGGCATGACCCAGAGTATGGCCGAAGTTGAGGAGCATCCGCTCCCCCGTGTCCCGCTCGTCCCGGAGGACAAGTTCCCGTTTCATGGCGCAGCAGGTGTACAGGATATGCTCGATATCCTCCATCAGCAGCGCCCGGTCGGGGCGCTGCTCCAGATAGGTATAGAATTCGGCGTCCATGATGCAGCCGTACTTGACCACCTCGGCCATGCCGTCGGCAAAGACAGCGTCATCCAGAGTGCCCAACACGGCGGGGTCCATCAGCACCAGCCGGGGCTGCCAGAAGGTACCCGCCAGATTTTTCCCCGCCCTCAGGTCTACGGCCACCTTGCCCCCCACGGAGGAGTCCACCTGGGAGAGGAGGGTGGTGGGGATCTGCACAAAGTCCAGCCCCCGCAGAATGGTGGCGGCGGCAAAGCCCGCCAGGTCCCCCACCACGCCGCCGCCCAGGGCCACCACCGCGTCGGTGCGGGTGAGTCCCATGTCCATAAACGCGTCGTAGAGCCGCTCCAGCATGGTGACCGACTTGCTCTTCTCCCCCGCGGGGATGGTGACCAGCTCGGCGGTAAAGCCCGCCCCCCGGAGGGAGGCCAGAATCTTTTCCCCGTACAGGGGGCCGACGGTGGAGTCGGTCACCACGGCCAGGCGCCCGGCCTGGGGCAGTGCGGCCCGGCACAGCTCCCCCGTACGGGCCATCAGCCCCCGCTCGATCAGGATATCGTATTCCCTGCCCGGCAGGTCAACCGTCAGTCTCTTCATCCCGCATAGTCCTCCCTTAAAACAGCGTACCACATCATGTCGCCAAGTCCCTCATTGCTCCGGCCGGACTGGCGCATGGTGCCCTCATAGGTGAGGCCGCATTTTTGCATTACTTTTCCGGAGTTGGGGTTGCGCGCGTCGTGGCGGGCCTCGACGCGGTTGACCCCCACCTCCTCGAAGAAGAAACGGATAACCGCCCCGAAGGCCTCGGACATAATCCCCGTGTGCCACCAGTCCCGGCCCAGGCAGTAGCCCATGTGGACCATCTCAATTTCGTCTTTGTGGCCCACCGCGCCGATACTGCCGATCACCTGTCCCAGCTCTCTGAGCTCGATCCCCCAGGTGTAAACCGCCGGGTCGGCATAGTCGATCGTCCGGATATACTCCCGGGAGACCCCTGCGTCGGCATGGGGCAGCCAGGTGAGGTACTTGGTCACCTCGCTGTCTCCGGCCCAGTTGCGCAGCATATCGGACGCGTCGGCAGGGGTAAGGGGGCGCAGCCACAGCCGCGGAGTCTCCAGCGGTTTTGTCCCAAGATGTTGCATCCGTATCCTCCATCCGGCGGTATGAGGTCATGCCGCCTATCCTAGTCGCAGGACCGCATTGCGATCTTTCGTTTATCTTACCAGCTTTTTCCCCATCAGGTCAACCAGTACCCCCATTTTGCGCATGAGAATGTCGAACCGGTCTGGGGTAATGGACTGCTGCCCGTCGCTCTTCGCGTGGAGAGGGTCGTTGTGGACTTCGATCATTAGCCCGTCGGCCCCGGCGGCTATGGCCGCCATGGCCAGCGGCTCCACCATCCAGAACATCCCCGCCGCGTGGGAGGGGTCCACGACGATGGGCAGATGGCTCATCTTCCGCACCGCCGGAATGGCCGATACGTCCAGCGTGTTGCGGGTGTAGGTCTCAAAGGTGCGGATGCCCCGCTCGCAGAGAATGACGTTCTCGTTGCCCTCGCTCATGATATACTCGGCCGACATGATCCACTCCTCATAGCTGTTGGAGAGGCCCCGCTTGAGGAGGATGGGCTTGCTCATCTTGCCCACCTCCTTGAGGAGGTCAAAGTTCTGCATGTTCCGGGCGCCGATCTGCACCAGGTCCACCTTCTCCTCAAAGAGCTCCACATGCTTGGGGGCCATGATCTCGCTGACGATGGGCAGGCCGGTGTCCGCCTTCGCCTCCAGCAGGAGGTCGAGGCCGGGGGTGCCCATGCCCTGGAAGGAGTACGGGGAGGTGCGGGGCTTGAAGGCTCCGCCGCGGAGCATGGACGCGCCGGAGCGCTGCACATCCCGGGCAATGGAGATGATCTGCTCCTCGCTCTCCACCGAGCAGGGCCCGGCAATCACGCCAAAGCTGCCCCCGCCGATGACGGCGTTTTTCACCCGCACGACGCTGTCTTCCGGGTGAAATTTGCGGTTTGCCTTCTTATAGGGCTCCTGCACCCGCATGACCCGCTCCACCTGGGGCTCCATACTGATCTTGTCGATATCCAGCGCCGTGGTGTCCCCCACCAGGCCCAAAATAGAGCAGCCGACGCCGTTGGTTATGCCAACCTGGATGCCCTGCTCCTCAAATTTTTCCGCCAGGGCGTCAATCTCCTCTTTCCGCGTGCCGGGTTTCATAATAACTACCATAATTACAGCCATCCTTTCTCTGAGACAAAAAATAAAGAGAGCCCGTCGATGAAATCGACAGGCTCCCCGCATGAATACGAAGATACTTGTAGGCTGTGACCAGCCTACCCATCTATTCCATCCCTCTGTTTACCCAACGAAAAATAGCCGGCGCCCATAAATCGGGCCCAGCTAAAGGTAACGTAGAAGGATGCAGTTGTGAGGGCGGAACGGCTCATGGCGCGGCCTCACTTCTTTGGAATTTTGTCTATTGTACACTGGTTCGTCAAGGATTGCAAGCGTTTTTTAAAAAAGCAGCCTGTAGGGCACCGCAACGCGTCCTACAGGCTGCCGGGGCCCGGGTCTCAGGTAACCTGGATAATGGTCAGATTGGCCTGCACCGGTGATGTTCCGTAGTTGACTTCCTCTCCCGTGTTGTTGATCAGGCCGAATATCAGCGGCAAGCTAGTCGCCGTAATCAGCGCGCTGCCGTTGAGCTGCAGCGTGGTAATCGGGGCGGGAGACGCGGCCTCAATTACCCCTGAACCGCCTGAGGTGATTTGTATCGCAAAGTCAATAAAGGTACTTGCCCCCGCGCCGTCGGCGTTGACCCACCACGAGATATAATAATTGCCCGCCTGCGTGATAGAGAACGCCCCTGTCCCCGCGTTGTAGGTGATGGCGGAGGCGGGTGCGTTGATCACTGTGTCGAACAGAACGTTCGTGTTGTCTTCGACCGTCCCACCGCTGCTCCCCACCAATTGAACCTGCAGCCCCGTGAGCAGGTTATCAGGCCCGGTGGGGCCGGTCGGACCGGTGACACCGGGCGCGCCCGTTGGACCGGTTGCGCCCGTCGCACCTGTAACCCCATCTACACCATCCGCCCCCGTGGCGCCGGTGGCTCCTGTTGCTCCCGTGGCTCCCGTGGCTCCTGTTGCGCCCGTGGCTCCTGTGGCCCCCGTTGCTCCCGTTGCTCCCGTTGCTCCCGTGGCCCCTGTTGTGCCCGTGGCTCCCGTGGCTCCCGTGGCCCCCGTGGCACCTGTGGCACCTGTGGCCCCCGTGGCCCCCGTGGCCCCCGTGGCACCTGTGGCTCCCGTGGCCCCTGTTGTGCCCGTGGCTCCCGTGGCTCCCGTGGCTCCCGTGGCCCCCGTGGCCCCCGTGGCCCCCGTGGCACCTGTGGCTCCCGTGGCACCTGTTGCGCCCGTGGCCCCCGCAGCTCCCGTGGCTCCTGTTGCGCCCGTGGCCCCCGTAGCTCCCGTGGCCCCCGTAGCTCCCGTGGCTCCCGTTGCGCCGGTGGCTCCTGTTGCTCCCGTGGCTCCCGTGGCTCCCGTGGCTCCTGTTGCTCCCGTGGCTCCCGTGGCTCCCGTGGCTCCCGTGGCTCCCGTGGCTCCCGTGGCACCCGTGGCTCCCGTGGCTCCCGTGACTCCCGTGACTCCCGTAGCTCCCGTGGCTCCCGTGACTCCCGTGACTCCCGTGGCGCCCGTGGTTCCTGTGGCGCCCGTGGCGCCGGTGGTGTCATCCCCCCGAACGCGACGCTGAAGTTTGACGTTGAACTGCTGGCGGTGTAAACCCGTTTGCAACATACCCAGCGCCCTTTGAATGGGCGCTTTTTTTCGGCTGTACGTAGGATGAGGGTGTGGTGCTATTGATAAAGTAGC
>JBLJBF010000012.1:0-3051 GCA_047637855.1 Pseudoflavonifractor sp.
TCCTCATGCTTCGCGCCACCGCCGACCAGACCGAGCTGGAGAAACTGGTCGATCTGAACGTGGTGTGCACCGTCTCCTCGGTGGAGACCGGCATGGTGCTCAACAGTCTGGCCGAGCGCCGCTCCACCGTGGTGGAGGCCCAGCTTCAGGTGGATACCGGCATGGGGTATGGCGGGTTCCTCAGCGACGAGGCGGACAAGGTCCTCTCGGTGTGCAAAAATCTGCCCAATGTGGCCATCACGGGTGTGTACACCCAGCTCCGCTCGGGCAGCGCCGACGGGAAGGCTGCCGAGGCCGCGCTGGAGGGCTTTCGGCGGCTGCTGGCCGTGCTCCACGCCGCCGGGATAGAGACCGGCACCGTCCACGCCGCCGGGTCCTTCGCGCTGCTGCACTACGACTTTGCCCGGCTGGACGCGGTGCGGGCGGGCTCGGCCCTGCTGGGCCGGTGCCGCCGGATGAAGAGAGACGGGCTCCAGCGGGTAGGCTATGGCGAGGCGGCGCTGGAGGAGCTGCGGTGGCTTCCCAAGGGGCATATGGTGGGCGGATCCAGCGCAGTCATGCTGCGGCGGCCCACCAGAGTCGCCGTTTTGCCCGTGGGCTACCTGAACGGGTTCGGCATATCCAGGTCCGGGGGCGGCGGGCTGTTTGCCGCCATCCGGCGCTGGTGGCGGGGCCGCGCCGTCACCGTCCGGGTTGACGGGCAGAAGGCCCGTGTCATCGGGCGCATCGGCGCGCTGGAGACCCTGGTGGACGTGACCGACCTGAAGTGCGCCGCCGGGGACAGGGTATCGTTTGACATCGACCCCGTATATGCCCGCGGGCTCACGCGGGAATACCGATAACAAAGCTGGAGGGCAGGATATGCGCGCAGTCGTCACAAGGGTCAGGCACGCGTCGGTGGAGATCGGCGGCGCCGTCAACGGGGAGATCGGCACGGGCTTTCTCGTCCTGCTTGGCGTAGGCCCCAACGACACCCGAGAGACCGCCGAGCGGCTGGCCGACAAGGTATGCGGCCTGCGGATTTTTGAGGACGGGGCGGGCAAGATGAACCTGAACCTGGAGGCGGTGGGCGGCGGGCTGCTGGTGGTGTCCCAATTCACCCTCTACGCCGACACCAAGAGCCGCCGTCCCGGTTTCACCGGGGCCGCGAAGCCTGCGCTGGCCGTCCCCCTTTACCAAGGCTTTATGTCCGCCTGCCGGGCCCGCGGCTTCCAGGTGGAGCACGGCGAATTTGGCGCCGATATGCAGGTGTTTTCGCAGAACGACGGCCCGGTGACCATCTTACTGGATACCGACCGGATGTAGGGCCGGATTCGCCATCCCCGCCGGGCGCCGCGGCAAACCCAACATAAAACCCACACAGGAGGAAAATCCTATGGATATCAGGCAGCTCTCTCTGGCCCCCATCGGGGCCAACTGTTATTTTCTCACCGACGGCACAGGCCACGCGGCCATTGTGGACCCGGGCGGAGAGGCCCAGAAGTTGCTGGCTCTGGTGCGGGAGCTCGGGGTGACGGTGGACGCCATCTTTCTCACCCACAGCCACTTCGACCACACCGGCGGCGCGGCGGAGCTGCGCGCGGCTCTGCACTGTCCGGTCTACCTCCACCCCGGCGACAGGGCCCTTCTGGGTGACCAGCTTATGCCCGACATCGGCCCCACCGTGGACTACGTGGAGGGAGACCGCATCCGGGTGGGCTCCGTCGAGGTAGAGGTCATCCACACCCCGGGCCACACCCCCGGCGGGGTGACGCTGAAGGCCGGGGACGCCCTCTTTACGGGGGATACCCTCTTCAAGGGTTCTATGGGCCGCACCGACCTGCCCGGCGGGAACTATGAGGTGCTCATGCGCTCCCTCAAAAAGCTGGGGGAGCTGGAGGGGGACTACAAGGTCCTCTCGGGCCACGAGGGGGCCTCTACCCTGAGCGCCGAGCGCGCGGGCAACTACTACCTCCGTGAGGCCATGTCGGACTAAAGGGACTGCGCTATGAAACTCTATCTCAAGGGCCACACCTATCAATACGCGGTGGAGCAGATCATGCTCACCCTCTTCCCCGGCCAGCGGCCGGTCTACCCGGAGGAAAACCCGGAGCCGGGCGAGACTGCGGCCGTCGTCTCCCTTCGCAGGGGAGAGACCTGGGCCACGGGGAAGACGGTGCTCTCGTACGGCGGGGCCGAGCATACCGCCTCCTGCCGGGTGAAGACCGCGGGTCTCGCCCCCGGGGCCGACCTGGACCGGGCGCTCCAGCGGGCGCTGAAGCTCTCCTTCTACCGGGCGGGCACCCGCGCTCTGGGGAAGGAGCCCCCCTGGGGGGCGCTCACCGGGGTGCGCCCGGTGAAGATACCCACAAAAATTCTTTTGGCCGGAGGGCGCGAGGGGGAGGCCGAGGCCGTCCTGCGCGACACCTACCATGTCACCCCCAGCCGCCGCCGCCTGGCCCTGGACTGCGCGAGGGCCAGCATCCGCGCCCGGGAGAGCCTGAAGGCCGACGAGGTCTCGCTCTACGTGGGCATCCCCTTCTGCCCCACCCGCTGCGCCTACTGCTCCTTTGTCTCGGCCGACGTAGGCCGCACCCTTAAGCTGGTGGAACCCTATCTGGAGGCCCTGTTCCGGGAGATCCGGGCGGCGGGCGAGGCCCTGAGACAGGCCGGCCGCCGGGTCCGCACGGTGTACCTCGGCGGCGGTACCCCCACCACCCTGTCCGCCCCACAGCTTGCCGCCCTCATGGGGGAGCTGGCGGCCCATATCGACCTCTCCCGCTGCACCGAGTATACGGTGGAGGCCGGCAGGCCCGACACCATTACGGCGGAAAAGCTCGCCGCTATCAAGGCGGGCGGGGCCGACCGGGTCTCGGTGAACCCCCAGACCATGCATGACGAAGTCCTCGCCGCCATGGGCCGGAACCACACCGCCGCCGACATCCTTACCGCCTATGCGCTGGTGCGGGAGTCGGGCCTTGGCTGCGTCAACATGGACCTGATTGCCGGGCTGCCCCGGGACAGTGTCGAGGGCTTTCGCGCATCCCTCAACCAGGTGTTGGCCCTGGCGCC
>JBLJBF010000013.1:0-7586 GCA_047637855.1 Pseudoflavonifractor sp.
AGGGTTCCCTTTCGCGTGCAGGAAAACCATGTTTCATCACTTTAAAAAAGTGATGGAACATGCTACAGCCTGTCGAAAAGATTTTTTCGACAGGCTGAGCCTGCCGCTTCTGCGGCAGGCTCTCTTTTTTGCCGCAGTTTTAGTTGTCGCGGGGGGAATTCCGTGGTACAATAGCCGTACTCTGAACGTGCAAAGGAGAATCCCTCATGCTCTACGTGATACTTGCCGCCGCGCTGGTGGCGGTGGATCAGCTTGTGAAGTTTCTTGTGCGGGCCAACATCCCCGCGTGGGAGTCTGTCCCCTTCCTGCCCCATGTGATGGACCTCACCTATTATAAGAACACCGGCGCGGCCTTTTCCCTCCTCCCGGGGCAGACCTGGCTTTTGACCATCATCTCGGCCCTGGTCTCCCTGGCGATTCTGGGCGCGATTTTGAAAAAGGTATTCCCCCACCGGCTGGGGAATCTGTGCCTGTCCCTGGTGCTGGCCGGGGCGGTGGGCAACCTCATCGACCGGGCGGCCCTCGGCTTCGTCACGGACATGTTCAAAACCACATTTATGAACTTTGCGGTCTTTAACGTGGCCGACATCTGCGTGGTGGTGGGGGGCATTCTGCTGTGCGCGTACGTGTTTTTCTTCTACGAGGGGCGCGGGAAAAAGGAGCCGGAACATGGCGATTCTTCGACTGACGGCTGACCGCTCGGGGGAGAGGTGCGACCAGTTCCTGGCCCGGCGGCTGCCCCAGCTCTCCCGCTCGGCCGCCCAGCGGCTGCTGGAGGAGGGGGCCGTGACTTTGGGGGGGCTGCCCCTGAAAAAGAACGGCAGGACCAACGAGGGGGACGTGCTCACGCTGGCCCTCCCCGACCCCGTGGAAGTGGACCTGCGTCCTCAGGACATTCCGCTGGACATTGTCTACGAGGACAGCGACGTCATCGTGGTGAATAAGGCTGTGGGCATGGTGGTCCACCCGGCGGCGGGCCACCCGGACGGAACGCTGGCCAACGCGCTGCTGTATCACTGCGGCGCTTCGCTCTCCGGGATCAACGGGGAGCTGCGCCCCGGCATCGTCCACCGCATCGACCGGGACACCTCGGGGCTCATCATCGCCGCGAAGAACGACTTTGCCCACCTCTCGCTGGCCGACCAGCTCCAGGACCACTCCCTCTACCGGGAGTACGCCGCCGTGGCGGTGGGGGGCTTCCGGGAGGACGAGGGGACGGTCTCCGCCCCCATCGCCCGCCATCAGCAGGACCGCAAGAAGATGGCGGTCAACTTTCTCCAGGGGCGGGAGGCCGTGACCCACTGGACCGTGCTGGAGCGGTTCCGGGGGTACACCTATCTCCAATGCCGGCTGGAGACCGGACGCACCCACCAGATCCGGGTCCACATGGCCTATATCGGGCACCCACTGCTGGGGGACAGTGTATATGGCAAGCCCTACCCCGGGCTGGCGGGCCAGTGTCTCCACGCCCGGGCCATCTCCTTTGTCCACCCCCGGACGGGGGAGCGCCTGACCTTGGAATGCCCCCTGCCCGCCGCCTTTGAGGCGGTCTTGACAAAGCTGCATAAGATAGTATAAAATAGAACTTGACCGCAGACAATCGAACACAGGGGCGCTGGACGCAAGTCCGGCTGAGATGCAGGAGCCTGGCGGCTCTCGGTCCCTTAAACCTGATCCGGGTAATGCCGGCGTAGGAAGATGATTCGGCCCTATTGTCGTTTCTTCATCGTACCGCATGCACTCGTTCAGATTGCATCGCGGTACATATTTTATTGGAGGAAGAAACGATGGACACAAACACAGAAAAGAAAAAGCGCGGCAGCGTGCGCATGCTGACCGAGGGGGCCCTTTTGGTTGCGGTGGCCCAAATCCTCAGCTTTTTCAAGTTTATGGAGCTGCCAAACGGCGGTTCCCTGACCCTTGCGATGTTCCCAGTCATTCTCTTTGCGGTGCGCTGGGGCTGGAAAAACGGCCTGATGGCGGGGTTTGTATTTGGCGTGCTTCAGTTCATGTTTGATGGGGGCTTTGCGCTGGGCTGGCAGTCCATAATCGGAGATTATCTGGTGGCGTTTGCCGTGCTCGGCCTTGGCGGCGTTTTCAGAAGGAAAAAATGGGGCATCTTCGCCGGGATCGTGCTTGGCTGCGCGGCCCGTTTTCTGGTCCACTATGTGGTGGGCGCCACCGTTTGGGCAGAGTATATGCCCGCAACCTTTTTAAATCTGACGATGACGACGCCCTGGTTTTATTCCCTGCTCTATAATGGAGCGTATATGCTGCCGAATACCGCGCTCGCGCTGGGAATTGCGGCGCTGCTCTACATACCCATGAAAAAGTATATGGTGGGTGCGGATATTCAGGCATAAAAAGGTGTGATTTTTTGGGCAAGCTTGACGGTGTGCTGCTGGTGAGCGACTTTGACGATACGCTCTTTAACACCCGGCGGGAGGTGTCGCCGGAGAATATCGCCGCCATTGAGCACCTCATCCGGGAGGGGGGGTATTTCACCGTGGCGACGGGGCGGGCAAGGCGGACCTTCACCCCCTGCGTGGAGCTGGCCCCGATCAACGCGCCCGTCATTCTGGCCAACGGGGCCGTGCTTTACGACTATGCCGCCGGGCGGGAGCTGCTTTTTATTCCCCTGCCCCCGGAGACGGCCCATGATCTGGGCGAGATGTCGCGGGCCTTTCCCGAGGTGGGCGTCGAGGTGTACCACGGGGACAGGATCTATATCCAAAACCCCAACGAGTACACGGCCCGCCACATGGAGAAGCTGAAGGGGGAATGGGCCCGGCGGCCCCTCGCCGCCATGCCCGGCCCCTGGAGCAAGGCTGTGCTCCAGGCCGACCGCGCCATGCTCGAGCGGGCCCAGGCCTTTCTCACCGAGCGCTGGGACTACCGGTACGAGGTCATCTTTTCCAACGACGTGCTCCTGGAGTGTACCGCCAAGACGGCTACCAAGGGGGGCATGGCCCTGCGCCTGGCCGAGCGGCTGGGTGTGGCGCGGAAGGACCTCTACTGCGTGGGGGACAACCAGAACGACATCTCCATGCTGGAGGTGTCGGCCATCCCCTTTGCCCCGGACAACTGCGCCGACGCCGTCCGGGCCGTGGGGCCGCGCATCGTGCGCCACTGTGACGAACACGCCATTGCCCATATCGTGGAGATTTTAGACGGATTATACTGAAAGCAGGCAAAAGCGCGGCTTGTAGGCCGCGCTTTTGTAATTGGGGGCACCGACTTATGGGGCGGGGCGCTCCGTGACCGGGGAGGACGGAGCGAGGACGATGTTCCCGTCGGGCCCGTTCCAGGTGAGCGCGACGCCGGGAAGCTCGGCGACGCGGCGTACAGGGAGATAGGTGGTGCCGCTGCCCGTGGGGTCGGTAAAGAGGATGGAGGTGGGCACCAGCTGCCCGTTTGGGAGAAGGTAGTCCTCGCCGGAATAGAAAATTTGCTCGTCACCCCGAACCAGCCCCACCGTGTTGAACTCCACAGTGCCCGCCGCGCCCGTCGCGGCCAGGGCCATGCCCTCCAAGCCCAGCAGCAGGGCGGCGGTCAGCATCCCCGCCAGAAAGATTGCGGCCTGTTTTTTCATCCAAATCCCCTCCGTTTGCCTTTACTTTAGCGCGGAAGGGGCAAAAACCTTGTCGAACTCTGTCGGGGGGCTACCCGGCACAGGGAATTATTTCAATCAAATTTTAAGGTTTTTTTTAGGAGAACCATAAGACGGGCGTGATATGATAGCTCCAGAAAAGAGAGAGGGGGCGATGGCGTGGCTGTCCTTACGAAGGTGCGGGCCATTCGTTCAGCGCCGCGGGAGCGGGTAACGTCAGAGACCATACCCGGTTTTTTTGCCAGAGGGGTCAATTTTTATAAGCTCTTTTGGGTATTTCTGCTCACCGCCTTTTTCGGCTGCCTGGTCGAGACGGTGTTTATGCTCCTCACCCGGGGCGTGCTGCAGAACCGCAGCGGTGTGCTCTACGGGCCGTTTTCCCTGGTGTGGGGCCTGGGGGCTGCCCTCTTCACACTGGTCTTTCGGCGCACCGAGCCCGAAAAGGCCTTTCGCATCTTCCTGCGGGGCACGGTGCTGGGCGCGGGGTATGAGTACACCTGCTCCTGGCTGCAGGAGGTGCTCTTCGGCGCGTGCTTCTGGGACTACAGCCACCTGCCCTTTAATCTGAACGGGCGGGTCAATCTGATCTTCTCCATGTTCTGGGGCATGGCCGCGGTGCTGTGGGTCAAGCGCCTCTACCCCCTGCTGTGTTGGGCTGTGGGGAAAATACCCAGCCGGGTGGGGAAGCCCCTGACCGCCGTGCTCGCCGTGCTGATGATCTGCAACGTGGCCCTCTCGGCCGCTGCCCTGTCGCGGATGGACGCGCGGCAGCGGGGCCTGCCCGCCGCCAACCCGGCGGAGGTATTCCTCGACCGGCGCTATCCTACCGAGCGGCTCGAGCGGACCTTTACCAACCTCACCTATATCGGCACCGACGAGGCCCGTAAGGCCGCCGGGGTGCCCAGGCCCAACGACCTGCCGGGGCGGTGACCGCCCGCACCGCCCCCCGAAGAAATGCTTGTCAAGGGCGGTACGATCTGCTATACTCCAGACAATGACGACCAGAGGGGAGGGCGTGCCATGGGCTGGAAAAACACCAACCTCAAAATTCAAAAAGGCAATGTTTTTGCCGCGCGTGGGATAAGTGCGCCCTTTTTCGGGTCGTCCCGGCGGTAAAAGCAATTCGCTGATACCGGGCCGCGGCGTCTCGCCGCGGCCTTTTTGCGCACTTATCCTCTCCAAAAGTGCATAGATTGGGAAGGATATGATACAATATGAACTTAGAGAGACAAATGCGCCGCCTCCTCGCGCTGGAGGTGGTGGGCTATTTCCGCCCAGCGGGGTGTGTCTGGGTGCTTTTGCTGGCGGGGCGGGGATTCACCTTGGCCGAGATCGGGCTTGCCGAGGGCGTTTTCCATCTGGTGAGCCTCTGCTTTGAGATCCCCTCCGGAATGCTGGCCGACCTGCTGGGCCGCAAGCGGGCTTTGGCCGCCGGGCAGCTCCTCTTCTCCCTCTCGGCGCTGGCCATGATTTTCTCCCGAAACCTGGCGGGCGTGTGTCTCAATATGGCCCTCACCGCGCTGGGGTACAACCTGGCCTCGGGTACGCGGGAGGCCATCACCTACGATTCCCTTCTGCTCCATGGGGAGGAGGGCCGTTACCTGGGCGTCTCCTCCCGGCTCAACATCGCCTTCCGGCTCACCACGGCGGCGGCCTCGCTCTGCGCGGGCGGGATAGTGGTTCTGGGCTACCGACGGGGGTATGCGATCGACGTTCTCTTCGCCCTGACGGCAGCGGGGATCGCCCTCTCCCTCCATGAGCCGCTGGTGACCGAGGGGCAGCGGACCCGTGCCGCGGTGGGCTTTCGCGGCTTCTCCGGGCGGCTGAGCCGCCATATCCGCGCGACGGCCTCCTTTTTGCGCCAAAACCCCAAGGCCGTGCGCCTGATGCTCTTCAACGCGCTTGCCGGGGCGCTGGCCACCTTGCTGGGGTTCTACATCCAGGACGGGCTCTTCCGTGGGGGGACGCCCGCCGTGCTGTTAGGGCCGCTGCTGGTAGCCATCGGCCTGGGGGGCGCGGCCGGTTCCCGTCTGGCGCCCCGGTTGGCCCGGCTGCCCTACCGTGCGGCGGCGGCTCTCGCCTGCGCGGGGGTGCTGTGCGGGTATCTGATGGCAGCCACGGCGTTCACGCCCGTCATGGCCCTGGGCGGCTTTCTGGCCGCCATGGGGGACGACGCCCTCCAGACGCTCACCGACGCCCGGCTCAACCAGGGGCTTCCGTCCGACCAGCGCTCCACGCTCCTCTCGGCGTCCTCCATGTGCTTTTCGGTGGTGATGGCGGTGCTCTCGCCGCTGGCAGGGATACTGGCGGGGTAAATGGGGCGCAACTCGTCTGAAAAGTAAAATAAAACGCCGGGAAAATGAAAAATTCCTTTACACTGCCTGGGAATTGTGGTACACTTGCAAAGCACGTAATGTGTGAAGACGCCTTGCAACTTAGTTTTGGGGTCATTGTCCGCTTTGACGCGGGAGGTTCACCCGCCCATTACTCGGTCCACAGGCAGACAATTTGAAAGGTGGAAATCCCATGATCCGTAAGGACGAAAAGACCGCAGTGATTGAGAGCAACCGCACCCACGAGACCGACACCGGCTCCCCCGAGGTGCAGATCGCCATTCTCAGCGCCCGCATCAACGAGCTGACCGAGCACCTGAAAATCCACAACCACGACAATCACAGCCGCCGCGGCCTGCTCAAGATGGTCGGTAAGCGCCGCAAGATGCTGGACTATCTGATGGCCAAGGACATCGAGCGCTACCGCGCCATTATTGCCAAGCTGGGCATCCGCAAATAAAAAAGAGATAGGGTGGCGTGGTTTTCCGCGCCACCCTATCTTCCATATTCACCGCGTACAGGGGCGGAACGCTTTTTTAGCAGTTGAAGCTGTTCCCGAAACGCCGAGCCGCCGCCGCGAGGCGTGACAGGGCAGCTTTCGGAACCGGCTTCAAATGCTAAAGGGTATTCCCGGCCTTCTGTGCGCCCACAAAATCAAGGAGGACGCATCATGTCAACCATTATTCATCAAAAGCAATTCCCCGACCACAAGATCTTTAAAACCGACCTCGCCGGCCGCCCCTTTTCCATTGAGGTGGGCAAGACTGCCGGGCTGACCAACGCCTCTGCCATGGTCAAGTACGGCGAGACCACCGTCCATGTGGCCGTCGTGGCCAGCGCCCGTCCCCGGGACGGCATCGACTTTTTCCCCCTCTCGGTGGAGTTTGAGGAGAAGCTGTACGCCGTGGGGAGAATCCCCGGCTCTTTCATGCGCCGTGAGGGCCGCCCCAGCCTGCCCGCCGTGCTGGCCGCCCGCCTGATCGACCGGCCCATGCGCCCCCTCTTCCCCTACGACTTCCGCAACGACGTGTGCATCACCTGTACCGTTATGAGCGTGGATTACGACTGCTCCCCCGAGGTGACCGCCATGATCGGCGTGTCGGCCTGCCTGAGCTATTCCGACATCCCCTTCGCCGGCCCCATCGGCTGCCTGGAGGTGGGCTATGTGGACGGCAAGCTGGTCTTTAACCCCACTCAGGAGCAGCGCCACGCCTCCCAAATGGACGTGACGGTGGCCGCCACCGCGGGCAAGGTGGTCATGATCGAGGCAGGGGCCAAGGAGATCGCCGACGACATTATGTACGAGGGCATTGTGAAGGCCCACGAGGAGATCAAAAAGCAGGTTGCCTTCATCGAGACCATCGTGGCCCAGATCGGCAAGCCCAAGATGGAGTACGCCCACGCCGACTTCAACCAGGAGCTGTTTGACGACATCGTCGCCAATTTTATGCCCGAGGCCAAGGCCGCCATGGATACCGACGACAAGAACATCCGGGAAGAGCGCTGGAACGCCATGGTTGACAAGTGGCATGAGAAGTACCTGGAGCAGTACCCGGATATGGACAAGTATCTGGAGGAGTTTACCTATAAGTTCCAGAAGAAGATCGTCAAGGCCTGGCTCCTGGAGGGCCACCGTGTGGACG
>JBLJBF010000014.1:0-11567 GCA_047637855.1 Pseudoflavonifractor sp.
CATGGTCTACTGCGGCATCTACACCGAGGACGGCTCCGAGTACCCCGACCTGCGGGACGCGCTGGAGAAGCTCCAGCTCAACGACGCCTCCCTCACCTTCGAGCCGGAGTCCTCGGTGGCTCTGGGCTTTGGTTTCCGCTGCGGCTTTCTGGGGATGCTTCATATGGAGATCATCCAGGAACGAATTGAGCGGGAATTTGACCTGGATCTCATCACCACCTTGCCCAGTGTCATCTACGAGATCGATAAGACCGACGGCACCACGGTCTATGTGGATAACCCGCACAACTACCCCGACCCGGCCCATATCGCCGACGCCCGGGAGCCGTACGCCAAGGTCTCCATCATCTCGCCCCCCGACTATGTGGGCAATATTATGCCCATGTGCCAGGAGCGGCGGGCCGAGTTCAAGGATATGCAGTATCTGGACACCCATCTCGTGGAGCTCCACTACTCCATGCCCCTCAACGAGATCATCTACGATTTTTTCGACACGCTGAAGGCCCGCACCAAGGGCTACGCGTCACTGGACTATGAGCTGGACAAGTACCTGCCCTCCGATCTGGTGAAGGTGGATATGCTCTTAAACGGCGACCAGGTGGACGCCCTGAGCTTCATTGCCCACAGGGAGAAGGCCTATCCCCGGGCCAGAAGACTGTGTGAAAAGCTGCGGGATAACATTCCCCGGCAGCTCTTCGAGGTCCCGGTCCAGGCCGCCATCGGCGGCAAGGTCATCGCCCGGGAGACGGTGCGCGCCATGCGTAAGGACGTGCTGGCAAAGTGCTACGGCGGCGATATCACCCGAAAGAAAAAGCTGCTGGAGAAACAGAAAGAGGGCAAAAAGAAGATGCGCTCCCTTGGGACGGTACAGATACCGACCGAGGCGTTTATGGCGGTGCTCAAGCTGGACGAGGAATAAGCGGAAAGCAGTTCCTTGCAGAAAGGGCCGTGTGAGAGGAAACCTCGCGCCGCTTAGTCGTCGCGGTTCGTACGAGAGATAAGGGAACGCCCCATAACGTAGGGGCGACCTGCGGTCGTCCGCGGGCGGTCGGAGAGCGCCCCTACAAGGTCTTGAGGAAAGGGCCGTGTGAAAGGAACCCTCGCGCCCCCGAATGGGGGCGCGAGGGTTTATTGCGCCGCTTAGTCGTCGCGGTTCATATAGTAGGGACGGGTCAGGGTGGGCTGCTCGGTGGAGTCTTTCTGATTGCCCAGGTGCAGCGGGGTCACGGGAGGCCCGGACCGGCGGCCCTGGCCCCGGGAGCGGGGCTTGCGGTCCTCCCCCCGGCGCTGCTCAGGCGCAGGGGTCTTTCCCTGCTGGGGCGGCTTGCCGTCCCGGCTCTTGTCCTGCGGGGGGTTCCGGCGGGCGGGCTGCTGCGGCTGGGCCGGACGGGGCCGGGGAGCCAGCAGCCGGGCGGTGGCGTCCATAATCACGTCGCCCTCCAGCGGGTTAGAGCGGTGAAAGTCGCTCTCGGCGCGTGTGGGCTGGGCGGGCATGGTGCCGCCCAGATCCTGGTGGCGCAGGCCGCGCTTGGATTTTTTGGACCCCTCAGGCTGTGGGGCCGGGGCCTTCGGCGCTTTGGGCGCGGCGGGCTGGGGCGCTGCGGCCTTCGCGGCCTCTTTGGCCTTCTTGAGCTCGGCGGCGGCTTTGCCGGCGATGTCCCGCTCCCGGCGGCGCTCCTTGGCCGCCGCGCGGGCCTCGGCGATGTCGGCGTTTACCAGGCGGCCCTTCGGGTCCTTGACCGCGGCCTCGAAGACCTGCATGGGCCAGGGGTGGTCCTCCACCAGGGGGACCTTCTTGCCAATAAGCTTCTCAATGTCCTTGAGACAGGGCTTCTCGCCAAAGTCGCAGAAGGAGACGGCGACGCCCCCCTTGCCCGCCCGGCCGGTGCGGCCGATGCGGTGGACATAGGTCTCGGGCACCTCGGGGAGATTGTAGTTGAAGACGTGGCTCAGATCCTCGATATCCAGACCGCGGGCCGCGATGTCTGTGGCTACCAGCGCGCGGACGGCCCCGCGCTTAAAGTCGGCCAGAGCCTGCTGCCGGGCGGTCTGGCTCTTGTTGCCGTGGATGGCGGCGGCGTGGATGCCCGCCTTCTCCAGGTCGGCGGCGACCTTGTTGGCTCCGTGCTTGGTGCGGGTGAAAATCAGCGCGTTCTTCACGTCCAGGTCGCTCATCAGCTTGGCCAGCAGCTCGCTCTTATTGGCCTTGTCCACCAGGTAGACGCTCTGGTCGATGACCTCCACCGGGGAGGAGACCGGGTCCACCGCCACCTTCACCGGATTTTTGAGGAGGGAGTTCACCAGCTCGGTGATCTCGGGGGGCATGGTGGCCGAAAAGAACAGGGTCTGTTTCTTGTCGGGCAGAAGCTTGAGAATTTTACGCACGTCGTGGATGAAGCCCATGTCCAGCATCCGGTCCGCCTCGTCCAGGACGAAGATCTCGAGCTTGGAGAGGTCGATAAAGCCCTGACCCTGAAGGTCCATCAGACGGCCCGGCGTAGCGACCAGAATGTCCACTCCGCGCTTGAGTTTGTCCACCTGGGGGGCCTGACCCACGCCGCCGAAGATAACGGCGCTGCGCAGGGGCAGGTGGCGGCCGTAGTCCTCGAAGCTCTCCTGGATCTGGAGCGCCAGCTCCCGGGTGGGGGTGAGGATAAGGGCGCGGATGGGGCGTCCCTGGGTCTTGCGCGCGTTGAGGGTCTGGAGAATGGGGGTGGCGAAGGCGCAGGTCTTGCCTGTGCCGGTCTGGGCGCAGCCCAGGACATCCCGGCCCGCCAGAGCGGGTCCGATGGCTTTTTCCTGAATGGGGGAAGGGCTCTGATAGCCCTGTTCGGCCAACGCCTTCAGGATGGGGTCGATAAGGCCGAGGTCTTGAAAGGTCATAAATTCGTTCCTTTTTTAGTATTTGCGGAGGAGGTGTGCAGGCCCCCCGCAAGCGGAAGCCTGTCCGCCGGAAGCTCCGACAGACAGGCGCACACCATACTTTTCTACTTTTTATTATACCACTAAACCAAAAAAATACAAGGGGCAAACGCAGCGCGGCATTTACACCCCAATCAGTACCCGCAGCACGGCCGAGACCGTCTCCTCCAGCGTCTGAGCCCCGTCCACCGCCACCACATAATCGGCGTACCGCTCGTAGAGGGGGGCGCGGACGCGGTAGAGGTCGGCAATGGTCTGCCCCGGCTCCATGGCGATGCCCCGGGTGCTGATGTCGCGCAGCCGCTGTTCCAGGGTCTCCGGGGCCAGCTTCAGGTATACCACCGGCCCCAGGCTCTTCAGGTGGTCGATTGCCCCCGCCCGGCACACGGCGCTGCCGCCGGGCGCGATCACGGTCTGTGTGCAGGCGACCGAGCAAATGGCTGCCTCCTCGGCGTCCAGAAAGGCCTCGATGCCGCGTCCGTTGAGAATGTCCTGCAGCAGAGCCCCCTCCCGCTGCTGAATGGTCAGGTCGGTGTCCAGAAAGCCGTATCCCAGAGCCTTTGCCAAAAGCACGCCCACCGTACTCTTCCCCGAGCCGGGCATACCGATTAAGCTGATGTTTTTCATACCGCGCACCTCTCTTTTTCTCTGAAAAAGAATAGCAGAAAAATGCCGTTTCCGCAAGATGCCGCGGGCGGAGGGCGGGCCTCAGGACAAAAACATCTCCACGTCCTGCACCGTCAGGCCGGTCTGGAGGGCCAGGTTGATGCCGTAGCCGATGACTTTGGCCAGATCGGCCACCTGGCTGTCGATCTCCTTGGGTGTGACGATGACCCCGCCGGAAAACCCCCGGAGGGCCTCGGGGTCCAGGTCGGCGCTGCCCGCCTCGGACAGCACGTCGGCGCAGAGGGTGGCGGCGTCCACCACCGTGGGCACCCCGATGGCGACCACGGGTACACCCAAGGTCTCCCGGGAGAGGGCGGACCGGGCGTTTCCCACCCCGGAGCCGGGGACGATGCCGGTGTCGGCGATCTGAATGGTGCGGCATACCCGGTCCAGGTTCCGGGAGGCCAACGCGTCTACCGCCACGACACAGGCGGGGCGGATCTCCTTTACCAGTGCGGACACGATCTCACCGCTCTCCACCCCCGTGGTGCCCAGCACCCCCGCCGCCAGCGCGGACACCGGACGGAAGGAACCGAAGTGTTCGGGGACCTGCTCCACCAGGTGGCGGGTGGCCATGGTGAGCTCGGCCGCCTTGGGGCCTACCGCATCGGGGGTAATGGCCCGGTTGCCCAGACCTACGACGAGGGCGGGGGCGCCCTGGGGCAATTTCAAAAGGGGTTCCAGCTCCTGGGCCAAAGCCCGGGCCGCCCGGCCGAAGGCGTCCTCCTCCCGGCGGGCGAGGCCGTCCAGCAGCAAGGTGACGTAATTTCCCACCGGCTTGTCCAGGGCCTTGGCCCCCTCGTCGGTGAGGATACGCACAGTGGTTATCTTATAGCCCTCCCGTTCGCTGTCCCTGGCCTCCACCCCCTCCAGCCGGGTGCGTTCGGCGGCCTCCTCTTCCCAGAGGGTCTTGGCCTCCATGGCCAGGTCGGTCCGGCGTTTGAGCATAATGCCCCTCATTTCCCCACCAGATATGGTGGCAATTTATTCGCTGTATACTATTTTTTGCGCGGAAGAGCGCTCTATACAAATATTCTCGAAAAAATGAAATTTATCCTTGCAATTTGCGCGCCCTGCTGGTAGAATAATATCCTGCATGAGCAAACTATACGCAGGTTTGCGCGTTGAATTCGTCATCGGAGGAGGTGTTTGGTTTGCCGAATATTAAGTCTGCTAAGAAGCGTGTCCTGGTGAACGCCGCCAAGGCTGCTCAGAACCGGGCTGCGAAGTCCGCCGTGAAGACCGACCTGAAGAAGTTTGAGGCCGCCGTGGTCGGGGGCAACCGCAGCGAGGCCGAAGGCGCTTACAAGGTGGCCGTCAAGGCCGTCGATCAGGCCGTGGGCCACGGTCTGCTGCACAGGAATAACGCCGCTCGCAAGAAGAGCAGCATGACCATCAAGCTCAATAAGCTGGCCTAATGGTGTGAAATGCTCCAGACAGCGCCGTCCGCAGGCAGCGGACGGCGTTTTTCGTTTGCCTTTGACGGCATTTTGTGCTATACTACCCCCGCTATCCATACCGGTTCAGAGCAGAGAGGAGGACGCGCGCATGCGGCGAGTGCTGGAATTCCCACCCGTGCGGTTCGTGCTGGAGCTGGCCGAGCTCTATTTTAACAAGCGCATCGCCCGTTCGGCCGCCGCGCTGGCCTATTTCCTGATTCTCACCTTCTTCCCCGTCCTCATCTGCATCAACGCCTTCGTGGGGCTTCTCCACCTGGACGTGAACATGGTCATGCTCGCGGCCGAGCCCTTTCTGCCCGGCGAGAGCCTGGGTGTGCTGGGGGACTATCTGCGCTACATCAATGAAAACCAGTCCACCGGTCTTCTTATCGCGGGAGTGGGCGTCACCATCTTTTCGGCGTCGTCGGCCTTCCGCACCCTGATGAGCACGATGGATGAGCTGTACGACCGCACCAGCTACACCGGCATCTGGCAGGTGCTTGCAAGCCTTGTGTTCTCGGCCCTGCTGCTGGTGACCATTTACCTCTCCATTGTGGTGGTGCTCACCGGCGAGTGGCTGTTCAGCCTGCTGGTGCGGTTCCTCGACCTGGACGCCGCCGCGCTGCCCTGGGACTGGCAGTGGCTCCGGTTCTTGCTCCTCTTCGCGCTGGTGCTCTTCTTCGTGCTGGTGGTCTACCGGGTGTCCGCCCCCAGGGGCCAGCCCCGGCCCCCTATCCTCACCGGCGGCGTGCTGGCCACCATCACGCTGGTGGCGGCCTCCATGCTCTTCTCCTGGTTCATCGGCCTCTCCTCCCGGTACTCTCTGGTGTACGGGTCTTTGGCCTCGGTCATCATTTTGCTCGCCTGGCTCTACCTGTGCGGGAACATCCTGATGCTGGGCAATGTCTTTAACTGCGTGTGGTACAGGAGGAAAAAAGTGCGCTATCTGAAAAAACTGAAACGGGACGCGGCTCCGCCCGAGTCCCTGGGCGGCTGATATGGCGCGCTATACCGGCCCCAGGAAGCGCCGCCCCCTGCGGGCCGTGCTCCTGATTCTGGGCCTTTTACTGGCCGCGGTCTGGTATCTCCACGGCCAGCAGAACCACATTCAGACCGAGACCTTTACCCTGGCCTACCCCAACCTGCCCGCCTCCTTCGACGGGTTTCGGGTCGTCCAGATTTCCGATCTCCACGGCAAGGAGTTCGGGCCGGGGAACGAGATCCTGCTGAAAAAAGTAGCGCAGCAGCACCCCGACCTCATTGCCATCACCGGCGACCTGGTGGACGACGTGTCCCAGCTCTCCATGATCGCCCCCCTGGCGGAGGGGCTGGCGGCCATCGCGCCCACCTACTATGTCACGGGCAACCACGAGTGGGCGATGCGGGAGGCGTATGCGGTGAAGGATATTCTCCGGGCCAGCGGGGTGACGGTGCTCTCCAATGAGTTTCTCCCCCTGCAGCGCGGGGGGGAGCGGATCATTCTGGCCGGGATAGACGACCCCAACGGCCCCTATGACCAAAAGACGCCCTTGGATCTGGCTGAGGAGATCCGCGCCGCCTACGGCGACGCTTACATTCTTCTGCTGGCCCACCGCAACGAGTATCACGCCACCTACTCGGCCGCGGGCTACGACTTGACCTTGGCCGGGCACGCCCACGGCGGGCTGATCCGCCTGCCCTTTACCGACGGGCTGATCGATGCCCGGCGGATGCTCTTCCCCGACTTTACCGCCGGGTGGTACGCGCTGGAGGGCGGGGGCGGGCTTCTGGTCTCCCGGGGGCTGGGCAACGTGGGGTATACCTTCCGCCTGTTCAACCGGCCGCATCTGCCACTGATCATACTAAGCGGGGGCGGTCACTGACCGCCGCTGAAGAACAAGGGGCGTCTCCATGGATTATTTTGCCGGAACATACGACCTCGCCGTCATCGGCGCGGGCCACGCGGGCATCGAGGCGGCGCTGGCCGGGGCGCGGCTGGGGCTGAGAACTCTCTGCTTCACCGTGAACCTGGACGCGGTGGGCAACCTGCCCTGCAACCCGTCCATCGGCGGCACGGGCAAGGGCCACCTGGTTCGGGAGATCGACGCCCTGGGCGGCGAGATGGCCAAATGCGCCGACAGGGCCTGCATCCAGTACCGGGTGCTGAGCCGCAGCAAGGGCCCCGCCGTCTGGTCCCTCCGGGCCCAGGCCGACCGGCGGGAGTACCAAACACTGATGAAGCACACCCTGGAAAAGCAGGAAAACCTCTGGGTCAAGCAGGCCGAGATTGTGGAGATATTGACGGAACGCGGCGCGGTCTCGGGGGTCAAGACGGCCACCGGGGCCGTCTACGCCGTCCGGGCCGCCGTCATCGCCACGGGCACCTACCTGGGGGGCCGCACCATCGTGGGGGAAGTGACCCGCCAGTCCGGGCCAGACGGGCTGGCTCCCGCCCTCCCCCTCTCCGAGAGTCTCCGCGCGCTGGGGCTGACCCTGCGCCGGTTCAAGACGGGCACGCCCCCCCGGGTCAACCGCCGCAGCGTGGACTTCTCCAAGATGGAGCTCCAGCCCGGGGACGAGACGGTGGTGCCCTTCTCCTTCGAGACCGAGACCCCGCCTGAGAACAAGGCGGTCTGCTATCTCACCTACACCAATGAGGCCACCCATGCCGTTATCCGGGCAAACCTCCACCGCTCCCCCCTTTACTCGGGGGTCATCGAGGGGGTCGGCCCCCGGTACTGTCCCTCTATCGAGGACAAGGTGGTCCGGTTCGCGGATAAGACCCGGCACCAGATTTTTATCGAACCCATGGGACTGTGCACTGAGGAGCTCTATATCCAGGGCCTGTCCTCCTCTTTGCCCGAGGAGGTGCAGGTGGAGCTGCTGCACACCATCCCCGGCCTGGAGCACGCCGAGATGACCCGCTGCGCCTACGCCATCGAGTACGACTGCCTGGACGCCACCGAGCTTCTCCCCACCCTGGAGCACAAGCAGGTGAAGGGCCTTTACGGCGCGGGGCAGTTCAACGGCTCCTCCGGCTATGAGGAGGCCGCCGGCCAGGGGCTGGTGGCCGGGGTCAACGCCGCCCTCAAGCTCCTGGGCCGCCCGCCCATGATCATCGGGCGGGACCAGGGCTACCTGGGCGTCCTCATCGACGACCTGGTCACCAAGGGCACCGAGGAGCCCTACCGCATGATGACCTCCCGCACCGAGTACCGCCTCCTCTGCCGCCAGGACAACGCCGACCAGCGCCTCACCCCTCTGGGGCACGAGGTGGGGCTGGTGAGCGAGAAGCGGTACCGGGCCGTGCTGGAGAAGTACGCCGCCGTGGCCCGGGAAGTCAAGCGCCTGGAGCACACCGGCACCGGCCAGGGGCGGCTTATCGACCTCCTGCGCCGCCCGGAGAATACTTACGCGGCCCTGGCCCCCCTGGACCCCCAGCGCCCCCCGCTACCCGCCGCCGTGACCGAGGCGGTGGAGATCGAGGTGAAGTACCGGGGGTATATCGACCGCCAGCTCCGCCAGGTGGAGGAGCTGCACAGGCTGGAGGGTCGTCCCCTCCCCCCCGACATCGACTATATGAGCCTTTTGGGTCTGCGCATTGAGGCCCGGCAGAAGCTGGCCAAAATCCGCCCTCTCAGCCTGGGCCAGGCCAGCCGCATCTCGGGGGTCTCCCCCGCCGACATCGGCGCGCTGATGGTATATCTGGAGCGGAAGACAAAATGATACGGGTCAAATTTTATGACAGTGCCGCCGAGCCCCGGGTTTTTCCTCCGTCTTTTAGGTAAATTGAAACAGTTTTAACAGATCATAAATAGATTGCCATTTACATACAACCGTGCTATAGTATCCATAGCAGGATGCGGCAACGCCCAAAAGGTGTGCTGTCTTGTGCCTAAAAGGAAACTGTCCGGCATAAAAATGAACGGAAAGCAGGTGATTCTATGTGGATGCGCAGCCGGGTTATGGCTACTCTCATTGCGGGCGTCAGCTTAGTGATTGCCGTTGCCTTTGCGGTCAACGGATTTGTGGGGTATAAACAAAATGTGAACGGCGGCATTACCGCCACAGGCTCGGCCACGCGCGAGTTCAGCTCGGATTTGATCGTATGGCGCGGCACCTTTTCCTCCTTCGGGCAGACCACCACAGAGGCGTACGAAGTCATTAAAAAGGACGCCGGCATCATTGAGGAGTATTTGACCGCGCATCACGTGCCCAAAGAGAGCATTGTTTTTTCCTCGGTGGCGATCAACCCGAATTACCGGCAGATTTATAATGACCAGGGCAACTACACAGGCACGGAGCTGGACGGGTATTCCCTCAGCCAGAGGCTGACGATCCAATCGGAGGATGTGGACAATATCGAGGCCATCTCGCGCGACATTACGGAGCTGATCGGTGCGGGCGTAAATTTCCTCTCGGAGGCGCCCGAGTATTATTACACCAAGCTCGGCGAGCTGAAGCTGGAGCTGATAGAGGCCGCGACCAAGGACGCCAAGGAGCGCATAGACATCATGGCGAAGCAGTCCAACGGAACGGTGCGCAAGCTGCTCAGCGCCACGTTGGGCACGTTCCAGATCACCGCGCAGAACTCCTCCACCGATTCCTACATCGCCGGCGGGGCCTTCAATACCTGGTCGCGGGAAAAAACCATGTTTATCTCCGTAAAGCTTCACTACGCGCTGGGCTAGCCCCCCGAAACAATATTTAAAACGAAAACGCTCTGTATTCTGAACGATTCAGAATACAGAGCGTTTTGTGTTCGAGAAAGAAAATTACTTGCCGCTTTTCAATGCCCGCATACGGTCGCCGTGGTCGAGCATCCGCTTGCGCAGGCGCAGGGTCTTGGGGGTGACCTCCAGCAGCTCGTCGTCGGCCAAAAATTCCAGGCACTGCTCCAGGGAGAGAATGCGGGGCGGGGTCAGGCGCAGGGCCTCGTCACTGCCCGAGGCCCGCATATTGGTGAGCTGCTTTTTCTTGCAGATATTGACGGTAATGTCCTCGCTCTTGGGGGTCTCGCCCACCACCATGCCGGCATAGACAGGCACGCCCGGGCCGATAAAGAGGGCCCCGCGCTCCTGAGCGTTGAAGAGGCCGTAGGTCACGCTCTCCCCGGTCTCGAAGGACACAAGGCTGCCGCTGGCCCGGCGGGCAATCTCCCCCTTCATGGGGGCGTAGCTGTCGAAGATGCTGGCCATAATGCCCTCGCCCTTGGTATCGGTCAAAAACTCGTTGCGGTAGCCGAAGAGGCCGCGGGCGGGAACCAGAAACTCCAGCTTCATGCGGTTGCCCACGGGGATCATCTCCACCAGGTCGCCCTTGCGGGAACCGATCTTCTCGATGACGGCGCCCACGCTGTCGCTGGGCACGTCCACCACCAGGCGCTCGATGGGCTCACAGGTCTTCCCGTCGATCTCCTGGTAGAGCACCCGGGGGGGAGACACCTGAAACTCGTAGCCCTCACGGCGCATGGTCTCGATAAGAATGGACAGGTGCATCTCGCCCCGGCCCGCCACGGTGAAGGCGTCGGTGTTGTCGGTCAGCGTGATGCGGATGGACACGTCCTTCAGGGTCTCGCGCTGAAGCCGCTCCCGCAGCTGCCGGGAGGTGACGAACTTGCCCTCCCGTCCGGCAAAGGGGCTGTCGTTGACGGCAAAGGTCATCTCGATGGTGGGGGCACTGATCTGCATGAAGGGCAACGGCTCTACCGCGCCTGTGGCGCAGACGGTGTCGCCGATGGTAATGTCGCCGATGCCGCTCATGGCAATGATATTGCCCGCCGTGCTCTCGGTCACGGGGATTTTACTCAGGCCGTCGAACTCGTAGAGGGAGACCGCCTTGGCCTTCTTGCCCGGAGCGCCCTCGTCGTGGTAGTTGCACACCACGATCTCCTGGTTCTGGCGGATCGTGCCCCGCTCAATGCGGCCCACCGCGATGCGCCCCACAAACTCGTTGTAGTCAATGGAGGAGACCAGCATCTGAAAGGGAGCGTCATTGTCGGCCTCGGGGCCGGGGATATAGTCCAAAATTGTGTCGAACAGAGGCTGGAGATCGCTCCCCTCCGCCTCTGGGGAGTAGGACGCGGTGCCCTGCCGGCCCGAGCAGAAGAGCATGGGGCTGTCCAGCTGCTCCTCGGTGGCGTCCAGGTCCAAAAGAAGCTCCAGCACCTCATCCACCACCTCGTGGATGCGCTGGTCGGGCCGGTCGATCTTGTTCACGACCACAATGACCCGGTGGCCCAGGTTCAGGGCCTTGGAAAGGACAAAACGGGTCTGGGGCATGGGCCCCTCGGCGGCGTCCACCAGCAAAATGACGCCATTGACCATCTTGAGGATGCGCTCCACCTCGCCGCCGAAGTCGGCGTGGCCCGGGGTGTCCACGATGTTGATCTTTGTGTCCTTATAGTGTACGGCGGTATTCTTGGCCAGAATGGTGATGCCGCGCTCCCGCTCCAGGTCGCCCGAATCCATGACCCGTTCCACTGTGGCCTGGTTTTCCCGGTAAATACCACCCTGCTTGAGCATCTCGTCCACCATAGTGGTCTTGCCGTGGTCAACGTGG
>JBLJBF010000015.1:0-3844 GCA_047637855.1 Pseudoflavonifractor sp.
AGTTGGTGTTGAGCAGCTCGTCGATGATGTAGGCGTACTCCTTGGGCATGGCCTTACGCACCTTGCTGCGGGTGTACTTGCTGGTGACCAGGCGGCACACGTCAATCAGCCTGTGAAGGGTGATGCGGTACCACTCCTCCATATCGTCGCTGCCGCGCTGCACATCCTCCAGCTTTTCGGCGGGGTAGTAGATGAGGGTGACCAGCTCGTCCCGGTCGGCCTTGGAGACGCTGGAGGCCAGCACCTCGTCCACCTTCTCCCGTACTACGCCGGAGGCGCTGTTAAGGATATGCAGGAAGGCCTCGTACTCGCCGTGGACATCGGAGAGAAAGTGCTCTGTGCCCTTGGGAAGATCCAAAATCGCCTGAAGGTTGATGATCTCGGTGCTGGCGGCCTGGACCGTGGGATACTGGCGCGAGAGCATCTCTAAGTAGCGCAGGCTGGGTGTCTCGGTCTGTTCCTTCATAGATAAGCCTCCCTTTTTACCGTCTTTTTCTCATTGTACCATGTTTTTTAAAAATTTCTATCATTTTTTCAACTTTGCCTCTCTATTCCCTTTTCAGTTGACAGGGTTAATCTCAACTGGTAAAGTAGGATATCATAAAAGTATCAACCGGTTAGGTGGTAGAACGCATGGAAACTGAGATGAATCGGGCGAACGAATCGGGCCAGGACGTGGTCTTTATGGATACCAGCCTGATCCGGAGAGCCATAGAGGGTCTTCAAAAATCAAAGGAGGCGTTCCAGTCCCTCCTGGAGCGCGCCGAGCTGGACGACTCCTCGGCCTGGTACGATCTGGCCGTCCGCTACGCCGAGGGCGATGGGGTCGAGGCCGACTTGAAGCAGGCCTATCACTGGATGGAGCGGTCGGCCGAACAGGATGACCCCCGCGCGCTGGACGTCCTGGGCCGCTGGCATCAGGCCGGATACGGCGTGGAGGAGGATTCGGAGCGGGCTGTGGAGCAGTTCAGCCGGGCCGCCGAGATGGGCTATCCCCCCGCCGTGTGCGACCTGGGGCTGGCCTATGAAAACGGCTACGGCGTGGAGCGCGACAAGGCCCGGGCTGCCGAGCTGTATGCCCAGGCCGCCGAGATGGGTTATCCCCCCGCCACGTGTAATCTGGCGGTGTGCTACTTAAACGGCATCGGCGTGGAGCAGGACCGTGAGCGGGCCGTAGAGCTGCTGCGGCAGGGCGCGGAGGAGAAATTCGCCCGGGCGCAGAGCATTTTGGGCGCCCTCTACCGGGACGGGACCGGCGTGGAGCGCGACAGCGCCGAGGCAGTGCGGCTTATCCGCATGGCGGCCGACCAGCGGCATCCCCCCGCCATCTGCGATCTGGGTCTGGCCTACGAGCAGGGCGACGGGGTGGACCAGGACGCCGCCCGCGCCGTCGAGCTGTACCGTCAGGCCGCCGAGCTGGGACACGCGCCCGCCCAGTGCAATTTGGGCTACTGCTGCCTTACCGGCCTCGGCACCGCCCAGGACAGCGCTGAGGCCGCCAGGTGGTTCCGCCAGGCCGCAGACCAGCGCTACCCCCGGGCCCTGCGTCTGCTGGGCTGTATGCTTCAGGACGGCAACGGCATGGAGCGAGACGAGGGAAGAGCCGCCGAGCTGTTTGCCCAGGCCGCCGAGCAGAATTATCCGCCCGCCATTTGCGACCTGGGGCTTTGCTACGAGACCGGCTCCGGCGTTGAGAAGGACGTGGGGACAGCCGCAGAGCTTTACCGCCGTGCGGGCAACGCGGGGTACGCCCCCGCCATGTGCAATCTGGCGGTGTGTTACTTAAACGGTCTCGGCGTGGAGGAGAGCACGATCATCGCCGCGGAGTGGCTGGAGAGGGCCGCCGACCTGGACCTGGCCCGCGCCCAGGGCATTTTGGGCGACCTGTACCGGGACGGGCGGGGCGTGGAGAGCGACCCGGTCCGCGCCGCGGGACTCTACACCAGAGCCGCCGAGCAGGGCAGCGCCTCCGCCATGTGCAGTCTGGGCCTCTGCTATGAGATGGGAACCGGCGTGGACGAAGACCCGTCTGCCGCCGTTGCGTGGTACACCAAATCCGCAGAGCTGGGCCACGCGCCCGCCCAGTGCAATCTGGCGGTCTGCTTTCTCAACGGCATCGGCGTGGAGCGCAGCGACGCCAGGGCCGTGGAGTGGCTGGAGATGGCCGCCGGGCAGGACTTTCTCCGTGCCGTCAACCTGCTGGCCAACTGCCTGCGGGACGGGCGGGGCACCGAGCCCGACGCCATAAGGGCGGTCTCCCTCTACCGCCGGGCAGCCCGGCAGGATCTCCCCGCCGCCATGAACAGCCTGGGGCTCTGCTACGAGTCCGGCCAGGGTGTGGAGCGAAGCCTGGAGACCGCTGTGGATTGGTACGCCAAGGCGGCTATGCAGGACTATGCCCCCGCCATGTGCAATCTGGCGGTCTGCTACCTCAACGGCCTGGGTGTGGAGAAAGACCCGGTCCGCGCCGTAGGCTGGCTGGAAAAGGCCGCCATGCGGGATTTCCCCCGGGCCCGGAGCATTCTTGGCAGCTGCTACCAGGATGGCGACGGGGTGGCGCCCGATGAGAGTAAGGCTTTCGACCTCTTTGTTCTTGCCGCGGACGGCGGATATCCCCCCGCCATGTGCAACCTGGGCCTGTGCTACGAGATGGGCCGTGGCGTTGCCGCGGACAAAGCCGTAGCTGTGGAGTGGTATACGAAGGCCGCCAAGCTGGGTGACGAGAACGCCGCCTGCAATCTGGGTTACTGCCTCCTCAACGGCATCGGCGCCGAGGTCTCCCCCGCCAAGGCTGTGGAGTGGTTCACCCGGGCTATGGAGAGCGGCTCCCTCCGGGCCGTCAGTCTGCTCGCCGGCTGCTATAAGCAGGGCACCGGCGTGGAAAAGGACGAGGCCAGGGCCGTGGAGCTTCTCACCCGTGCCGCGGACCGCGGCTTTCCCTCGGCGCAGTGCAATCTGGGTCTCTGCTACGAGATGGGCCAGGGTGTCGCCGTGGACAAGGTGCGCGCCGTGGAGCTTTACGCCCAGGCGGCCCAGCAGGGCAACGACACCGCCCAGTGTAACCTGGCCTACTGCTACCTCACCGGCATCGGCACGGAAAAGGACCTGTCCAAGGCCGTCTACTGGCTGGAGCGGGCCGCCGCCCAGAATCACGCCCGGGCCATGGACCTGCTGGGGGATTGCTACAAGGACGGCATCGGGGTGAAAAAGGATTTGGAGAAGGCCAAGGCGTATTACCGCCGGGCAGCCGCTCAAGGCAACCAGGATTCCATTGCCACCCTGAAGAAACTGGAGGAGACCCCCGCCCCGCTGAAGAAGTCTCTCCTCTCTAAACTGTTTGGGACGAAGTAGATTTTTCTCTCCCTGACGTGAAAAAGGTATTGACACAACCGCGCGGTCATGGTAACATATCACTTGCGCTGAATACGGCGCAGGGTGACGCGCGAGTGGTGGAATTGGCAGACTCGCTAGATTCAGGTTCTAGTGTCCTCACGGACGTGCGGGTTCAAGTCCCGCCTCGCGCACCAGAAAGACAGACCTGTTTTTTACAGATGGGTCTGTCTTTTTCTATGCCAACAATGGCTTTGCTAAAACCTTTCACTTTCTGCCCGGAAAGGCCTGCGGCGTCTGAGGAAAATTCGCTGCACAGGCTGGTTTTTCAGCTATATTTTATACGGCCCGGTATTTGTGCGCCTATTTCATCATTATAACCCTTCTGGGGAAAGGAAATGAACGTTACGATGAAACCAAGCGGCTTGGAGAAGACTACTGCTTCAGGAAGTACAGGCAAACACAAGGGTCGAGGTTTCTCTGCGCATGTGCGTTTAAAGGCGATTGGGAGTTT
>JBLJBF010000016.1:0-12566 GCA_047637855.1 Pseudoflavonifractor sp.
AGACTGAGCATCCGGCCGATAACCCCAATGTCGCTGCCGCCACCCCGCCCAACGGCGGGGAGAGCGCCGCCGACGCTATCTTCGAGTTCTCTCCCGAGAGCTATGTCGGCCTGGCCGATACGTGCGCCGGGACGGTGGGCCTCGTCTTCCTGGGCCGGCAGACCGGCGAGGACCGGGACTCCTATTCCGGCGTCTACCATGACGGCACCCCCCACATGCTGGCCCTGTCGGCGGCGGAGCGGAGGCTGGTATCCTTCGCCAAGGCCAACTGCGCCGCTGTGGCGGTGATCCTGGAGAGCTCCTCCCCCATGCAGATCGCCGAGCTGGAGGATGACGCGGGGATCGGCGCCATCCTCTGGATGGGCGGCGCGGGCTGCTCCGGCTATGAGAGCCTGGGGGACATCTTGGTGGGCGCTGTGGTCCCCTCCGGCAGGACGCCGGATACCTACCCCGCCGACTTTAAGAAGGACCCCACCTTTGCAAACCACGACGACGGCTCCGACCGCTTTGTCTATACCAACGCCTACACCACGCTGGTGGGCAACTACTCCTGGGAGGAGGGGGCCAACACCCCCTTCCATGAGTATGAGGAAGGGGTGTACCTCGGCTATAAGTACTACGAGACCTCCTATGACATCGGCTATCTGAAGGACTACTACAACCGGACCGACGGTGTGCTCTACCCCTTCGGCTACGGCCTCTCCTTCACCGCCTTCTCCCAGGAGATCACCGCGCTGCGCGACCTGGGTAGCGAAGTGGCCGTCACCGTGCGTGTGACCAACACGGGCAGCCGCTTCACCGGGAAGGAGGTTGTCCAGCTCTACTTCACCGCGCCCTACACCCAGTTTGACCGGGACTGCGGCATCGAAAAACCAACGGTCTCCCTCCTCCAATTTGGGAAGACCGGCCTTCTCGCCCCCGGTGAATCTGAGGAGATCAGGCTCACCTTCCAAAAAGAGGATATGGCCTCGTACTGCTCTACCCGGAATAACCCCGACGGCACGCTTGGCTGCTACGTTCTGGAGGCGGGGGTGTACACGCTCTCGATCCGGGCGAACTCCCATGAGGTGCTGAGTGCCGGAGCGGTCACAGTTCCGACCACGGTATGGTACGACGGCACAAACCCCCGCCGCTCTGAGACCGACGCCCAGTCCGGGCTGAGCAGAAGCGGCGCGCGCCTGGACTTTCCCGCGCGCAGCGCCGACGGCGGCGAGGAGGCGTACCAGGCGGCCACCAACCAGTTCGCGCAGCTGCGCGCCTATATGTCCGACCCCGCCGTCAGCGGCGCGGCGGTCCTCTCCCGCAAAGATTGGCCGGGCACCCAGCCTACCGCCCCCACCGATGCCGACCGCCTTGCCTCGGATACGGTTGCGGCGTGGATCGCGGAGTCGGATACCACTAAGTTCGACTATATCTCCGACCCCCGCCTCGGCAACAGGGCGGGCAGCCTGGTCTACCAGGCGGAGCGTCCCGCCACCGGGGTGGAGAACAACATCGTCCTGGCCGATCTGCGGGGAAAGGGCTACTATGACCCTATGTGGAGGCTGCTGCTGGACAAGCTCACCTTTACCGACCCGGAGGAGCTGCGCCGCTGTCTGTTCGAGGCGGCCTATCAGACCGGCTCTCTGGCCGCCATCGGCAAGCCCAAGTCTGTGGAGCACGACGGCCCCCAGGGCCTCACCCAGCCCGACCAGACCGGCCACAACTGGCTGGCGGGAACCTGCGCCTACCCCTCCGCGCCGGTGATGGCCGCCGGCTGGAACAGGGATTTACTCTATGAGCTGGGCTATATGGTGGGCCAGGAAGCGCTGGTCGCGGGCATCAACGGCTGGTATGCTCCGGGACTCAACCTCCACCGCTCCCCCTTCGGCGGGCGGGTCTCCGAATACTTCAGCGAGGACAGCCTCCTCGCCGGCAGCCTGGGCGCCCGTATCGTGTCCGGCGCGGGAGACGCGGGGCTGTCCTGCTCGGTCAAGCATCTGGTGCTGATTGATTCGGAAGGACACCGCAACCCGCATACGGCGGTATGGCTCACCGAGCAGGCGCTGCGCGAGGTCTATCTCCGCCCCTTTGAGATCACCCTGAAAACCGCTATGAAGACGATTCGGTACACCAACGCCGAGACAGGCGCCGCCATGCTTAAAACAATGCGGGCAGGCGACTTTATCATGACCGGCGACTGCGCCGTGGGAACCTACTGGACCGCCACCTGCTACGAGCTTCTCACCGGAGTCGTGCGGGGGGAGTGGGGCTTCCAGGGGTTCATCATCTCCGACATCAACCTTAACGCAAACTCCAACCGGGTGGATATGCTCCTGCGCGCCGGCAGCGACGCCCTCATGTCCACCCCCTACGGCAAGCGGGCAAGTGTTGGCGATGCCACCTCCCCTACCGCCGTCGCCCTGCTCCGCCGGGCCGTCAAGGACCTGTGCTATACCCTGGTAAACTCCAATGTCATGCAGGGCGTGCCCCCCGGCTCGGTGATCCACTACATCGCCGCCCCGTGGAAGCTGTGGCTCTTTGGCTTCGACGCCCTATCCGGCCTGGTCCTTGTATCTATGGGCGTATGGCTCGCCCTCCCGGAGCGGGGCAAGGGACGGCAGCGCCGGCCCGGTCGGGGGGATTGACCGCGCGCCACAACAAAAAACCGGCCGGACGCAGCTTATCCTGCGTCCGGCCGGTTTTTACAGAACTTAAGGCTCCACCACCGTGATGGTATTACGGAGCATCCCCATCCAGCAGCTGTAGACATAGCTACCTGCCTGTTCGGGGGTGAAGGTGATGACGGCCTCCCCTGCTCCCAGCCGCACCTGCCGGTCGAAGGCGGGGAGGACTAGCTCGCTGTTGCAGCCGTTCAGGCTCCCCTCCTCAGCCACGACGGTCCACACCACCGGAACCCCGGCAGTCACCCGGAGGTCGTCGTATCCGTTGGCCCGCAGATAGGTGGTGACGTACTGCTCCTCCCCCTGCCGGACAGCGGTCTGAACCGCCGCCCCTTTTTGCCCGGCCGGGGACTTGGGGCCCAGCCCCGTGAGGGCAAGGTTGTTTTGCAGCATGATGAGACCCAGCACAACCAGTAGAGCAGCGCTGAACTGGAGCATCTTCTCCCTCCAGCTCAGCCGGAGGGCACCCGCCGCCGCGCCGAAGAACAGGACAAGCGGGATGGTGCCCAGGCAGAAGAAGAACATAGACAGCGCGCCCTGCAGCGCGCCGCCGCTGGCGATGGCATAGAGCTGCATGGACTGCAGCGGGCCGCAGGGCATCAGGCCGTTGACCAGCCCGATAGAGAAGGGGCCGTGCCTGCCGATGGCGGACACACGGCGAACCAGGCCCGCCGGCAGCCGGGGCGTCAGCCGCCGCAGCAGGCCGAAGCTGCCCAGCAGATTGACCCCCATCAGCACCATGAGCCCCCCGGCGAAGAGACCGATGAGCCCGCGCACCCGCAGCGTAACGGCGGCGGCTTCCCCCACCGCGCCCAGCACAGCGCCGATGGCGGTGTAGCTGGTGAGCCGCCCCAGATTATAGAGCAGACTGCCCCGCAGGGGGCGGCTCCCCTCCCCCGTCATGCTCTGGCTGAGGTTCAGCCCGCCGCACATGGCGATGCAGTGCACCGAGGTCAACAGCCCGATGACGAGAAGGGCCGCGTAACCTACCCGCTCGCCCCCCGCCACGGGGAAGGCGGCGGCCAGCTCGGTCAGCCCCAGCTGCCGGGCAATGACGTAGAGGCCCAGGAGGATGACCAGAAGATAAACTCCGCTGCGCTTTCGCTCCCGCTCCCCTCCGCAGCGGTAGCCTGCCGCCAGCACCGCCGCCCCGATCTTCTCCCGGTCGCAGGGCGGGGCGTACTCCACCCGCAGTTCGGCCTTGGCATAGCTCGCCCGGACGGCCCGCACCCCCTCCAGGCCGGATACAGCCCGGCGCAGGGTCTCCTCGCAGCCGGCGCAGTGCATCCCGCTGATGGAAAACGTATCCTTTTTCATGACAGCCCTCCGCCGTATCAGAACTTCTTCCAGTTTTTAAACCGGGCGGCGTTCTTCTCCAGGAAGGCCGCCGGAACCGTCAGGTTGCCATCCTCCAGGGTAAAGTCCTGCTCCGTGATGGGCACGGGGTTGCACCCGCCGCTGACCACGCCCACCTGCTCGGCAGAAAAGCGGTTCCCGCAGTTCTGGCAGATGAAGGCGTCCCCCTCCTGCTTGAAATAGGCGTAGGGCGAGCCGTTGCAGACCTGACAGGTATTGAGGGCCAGCCGGACCTCGCCCGCCGCCGTCTTCACGGCGAAGACCTCCATATCCACCCCGTCCGCCCGATAGGGGAAGAAGGTGGCGGCGGCGCCCAGCCTGGCCGTATCGACGACCACGCCCTCCCCGTCGGCGGCGGCCGGAGCCCCCTTGGAGCCCTCCTTTCCGCCCGAGGGAAACAGCCTGGGCGCCAAAACGGTCAGCGCCGCCGCCAGGACCACCCCGGCGGCGATCAGGGGCATGGGGTTCTTCTTTTTGACGGCTTTCTTTGGGGCAGCGGCATTCCTTTTCATTTCGTCACCTCAAGTTTATGGTTCAGCCATACAACGTAAATTTCCTACCCCGGACACATCACGTTGTATGGCCGAATTGCGCTCTTATCGCAGGCCGGTGTCAGGACGCTCCGGCCAAATCATTTTTTCTCCGCGCCGTTCAGATACCAGAAGGCGTATTCGGTGTACAGGCCCGCACCCAGCACAAGAGCGTCCTCGTCGATGTCGAAGTACCCGTTGTGGAGAGAGTTCAGGGTGCCGGGCAGGTCGGGGTTGGACGTGCCCAGATAGGCGTATACCCCGGGGACCTCGTTTAAAAACTCGGCAAAATTGTCTCCGCCAAGCGAGAGGGGCCGATCTGTCACCACGTGGCTGAAGAGCGCTTCGGCCACGGCGGCGACCTCCAGCGAGACGGCGGGGTCGTTGGAGAGGGCCGGCGTCACGCCGGTCCACAGCACCTCGCTCACGCCGCCGTAGAGGGCGGCGACCTGCTGCGCCGTCCGGATGACCTCCTCCCGCACCCGCTCGCGGGTGCTCTGGCAGATGGTGCGGGTGGTGCCCTCCAGCTCGGCGTCCTGGGCCACCGCGTTGTAGGCGGTGCCTGCCGTCAGCCTGCCCACACCGATAAGGACAGGCTCCACTGGAGAGGTGCGCCGCGTCACCAGGGGTTGGAGCGCCACCACGATGTGGCTTGCGATGTACAGCGCGTCGGCCCCCAGCTGGGGGGTGGACACATGGGCCGCCTTACCGTGGACCAGAATGCGGAAGTAGTCCACCGCCGCGTTGTTGAGCCCCGGAGTGACCCCTACGGTGCCTATGGGCAGGTCGGGGGCCGTGTGCAGTCCAAATACCCGGCCCACCTCCCCCAGGACCCCGGCGGCCACAAAGTCCTCCGCGCCCCGGCCGATCTCCTCGGCGCTCTGGAAGATAAGGCGGACCTCGCCGCCGAACCGGTCCCGATTCTCCTGGAGAACTCTGGCAGCACCCAGGAGACAGGTGGTGTGGGCGTCGTGTCCGCAGGCGTGCATCACGCCGTCCACCTGGGAACAGTAAGCAACCTCGTTGGTCTCCCGGATGGGAAGTGCGTCGATGTCGGCCCGCAGGGCAATGATCCGATTCCCCACGCCCGTGCCCCGGATGATACCCAGTACACCGGTGGCCCCAACCCGGCTGTGGGGAATGCCCCAGCGGTCAAGCTCCCGCTCAATGAGGGCGGCGGTGCGGTGCTCGTGAAGGCCCAGCTCGGGGTAGCTGTGCAGCTCCCGCCGCAGGGCAACGAGCTCGTCCCTGCGGGCCTGCAGTTCCTCTTCCAAATGGCTCATGCTTCTCCCTCTTTCCTATTCCATAAAAATGAGCGGGGCGTCTCCGTACACCCCCGCGCAGGAGCACGATGGCTCTCTTGCGCAGTCCCGGGTCTCCGTCCGCTCCTTTATAAACATATTAACATACTATGTTTATTATATACTAGTTATCATAGCATTCCGCCGCCCCCTTGTCAATGTAAACCTGCGCAAAATTCTATCGACCCACTTTTGTTCCACATTTCCACACTTCCATACTAGGTTTATGTATTGACAGGCGAAGAAATCCTATGTATAATAGAGCCGTTCACAGGCAATGAAGGAGAGAGTACGCCATAGAAGGCCGCACAGAGAGTCCCCGTATGCTGAGAGGGGGCAGGCCGACGGTGGGGGAACATGGCTCCGGAGCCGCGCGCCGAGACCGCTCTGGTCCAGGCCGCGACGGGGACCGCCCGTTACAGCGGAAGGCATTGTTGGATGCCGTAAAGAGGCCCCCGGTCCAGGCTTGGGGCGAAGAGAAGTGGTACCACGGGTTATGCGCCCGTCTTCTGTCATACAGAAGACGGGTGTTTTATTTTTTATCTGCGCGGCCGCCGCCGCGGGCGTAAGGCAGATTCAGGAGGAGTTTTCTATGGGCAGTTTCTACCACCCCGAGACCCAGTGTATTCACGGCGGCCAACACAGCTATGACGAGCAGACCAGAGCCGTCAGCTTTCCCATTTATCAGACCGCTACCTTCGGGCACCTGGGTCTGGGCCAGTCCACCGGTTTTGATTACACCCGGGAGAAAAACCCCACTCGCCAACGGCTGGAGGAGACCGTCTCAGCCCTGGAGGGGGCGGTGGACACGGTGGCCTTCTCCTCGGGCATGGCGGCGGTCAGCGCCTGTTTCAAGCTCTTTTCCCCCGGTGACCACATCCTCTGCACCGAGGACCTGTACGGCGGGGTGGTACGCCTCTTTCAGACCATCGGCCGCAAGAACGGCCTGGAGTTCGACTTTGTGGACAGCTCCGACCTCGCCGCGGTGAAGGCCGCCCTGAGGCCGGGCACCAAGGCCCTCTATGTCGAGACCCCCAGCAACCCCATGATGCACGTCACCGACCTGCGCGCCTTTGCCGCGCTGGCTAAGGCGCGGGGTCTCCTCCTCATCGTGGACAACACCTTTTTGTCCCCCTGCCTCCAGAACCCCCTGGCTTTGGGGGCCGACCTGGTGCTCCACAGCGGGAGCAAGTTTTTAAGCGGGCATAACGACACCATCGCCGGGTTCCTCTCTTCGGCCAGCCAGGCTCTGGCCGACCGTGTGCGGCTGATTGCCAAGACCACCGGCGGCGCGCTGGCCCCCTTTGATAGCTGGCTGGTGCTGCGGGGGCTCAAGACTTTGTCGGTCCGCGTGGAGCGCCAGCAGGAGAGCGCGCGGAAGATCGCCCTGTGGCTGAAGGGTCAGGCGCAAATCTCCCAGGTTTTCTACGTGGGTCTCCCCTCCCACCCCGGCCACGCCGTCAACGCCTCCCAGGCCCGGGGCGCGGGGAGTATGATCTCCTTCCGCACCGACCACGCGGAGACTGCCCGCCGGGTTCTGGAGCGGGTGCGGCTCATCACCTTCGCCGAGAGCCTGGGCGGCGTCGAGAGTCTCATCACCTACCCCCTGGTGCAGACCCATCCCGACGTGCCCGCCGAGACCCGGGAGCGCCTGGGCATTACCGACACGCTGCTGCGTCTGTCCGTGGGTCTGGAGCACGCGGACGACCTGATCGCCGACCTTGCCCAGGCGCTGGCGCAACAGAGAAATTAAAATTAACCCTATACTTTTTTGAAAAAAACGGTATAGTATTAGGAAAACCATTTTCGCCCGAAGGAGGGTTGCCCCATGGAGCTGAATATTGAGGAGGCCCTGCGCTACCTGGGCGTACCCCCCCCTATTCCGGAGGACCTGCGCCGGGAAGCCGAGGGGATCGCCCATGGCCTGACCGCCGCGCTGCGCCCCCGGTATCTCTACCGGGTCTTTCCCCTGATCCATCAGGCGGGGGGGACCGTCCTCCAGGGCGCGGGGGTTACGCTGACGGGCCGGTCGGCCGAGAAAATGCTGGCCGACTGCGACCAGGCCGCTGTGCTGGCCTGCACCCTGGGCAGTCCCTTTGACGCTATGCTGCGGACCGAGCAGGCGCGCGACATGGCCAAGGCCGTACTGCTGGACGCGTGCGGCAGCGCGTGGGTGGAGGCGGGCTGCGACGAGGCCGCGCGGGAGATTTCCGACCGGCTGCCCGGGCGGTATCTCACCGACCGGTTCAGCCCCGGCTACGGGGACCTGCCGCTGGAGCTTCAGAGCGGCCTGTGCGCCGCGCTGGACACGCCCCGGCGGCTGGGCGTCACGGTAACGGAGAGCTTTTTGTTGAATCCGGTCAAGACGGTAACCGCGGTCATCGGCCTTTCAAATCGGCCCCAGCGCGCCCGCATCCGGGGCTGCGCCTACTGCTCTTTGAGAGAGACCTGTCCGCTGCGCAAGGGAGGCACGAGCTGTGCGAGCTGAATTCTGGAAGGACAATCTTGTGATTTTGGACGGGGCCTTCGGCACCGTCCTACAGCAAAAGGGCCTGCCCCCCGGCGGCCAGCCCGAGCTGCTGAACCTGACCGACGGCGAGCTGATTTCCTCGATCTACCGCTCCTATATCGAGGCGGGAAGCCAGGTGATCTACGCCAACACCTTTGGGGCCAACCGCCTGAAGCTGGCCCGCTCGGGCCACAGCGTGGACGAGATCATCGGCGCGGGGGTGGCCTTGGCGAAGCAGGCCGCGGCCGGCACCGGCGTCCGGGTGGGGATGGATATGGGCCCCCTGGGGGAACTGCTGGAGCCCATGGGCAGCCTCAGCTTTGAGGATGCCTACGACCTCTTCCGGGAGATGGCGGTGGCCGGGGCCAAGGCGGGGGTCGACCTGGTGGCCATCGAGACCATGACCGACCTCTACGAGACCAAGGCCGCCCTGCTGGCCGTGAAGGAGAACACAGACCTCCCCGTCTTCGTCACCATGTCCTTCGACGAGAACGGCCGCACCTTCACCGGCTGCACCGTGCCCTCCATGGCCCGGACGCTGGAGGGCCTGGGGGCCGACGCCATCGGCCTGAACTGCTCCCTGGGCCCCGACCTGCTCTACCCGCTTCTGAAGGAGCTGTGCGAGAACACCCGCCTGCCCGTCATCGCCAAGCCCAACGCGGGCCTGCCCGATCCGGTGAGCGGGCACTACCACATGGGGCCCGAGGACTTCGTAGCCGCTCTTCTCCCCTGCCTGGAGGTGGGCGTGACCATCTTCGGCGGCTGCTGCGGCACCTCGCCGGAGTACATCCGCCTGCTCCGCGCCGCGCTGGAGGGGAAGCGCCCCGCCCCCAGGGCGGGCCCCGCCGGGGCCTTTGTCTGCACCCCCACTGTCCCTCTGGCCTTGAACGGTGTGCGCGTCATCGGCGAGCGCATCAACCCCACGGGCAAAAAGCGGTTCCAGCAGGCGCTGCTGGAAAACGACCTGAATTATATCCTGGACCTGGCCATCCAGCAGGTGGACGCCGGGGCCGATATTCTGGATGTGAACGTGGGCTGCCCCGGCGTGGACGAGGCCGCCCTGCTGCCCCAGGTGGTCAAGCTGATCCAGAGCGCCGTGGCGCTCCCGCTGCAGCTGGACTCCTCCAACCCCGACGCGCTGGAGGCGGGGCTGCGGGTCTACAACGGCAAGCCCGCCGTGAACTCGGTGAACGGAGACCCCCAGGTCCTTGCGCGCATTCTGCCCATCGTGAAGAAGTACGGTGCCGCCGTGGTGGGCCTGGCCCTGGACGAGGGCGGCATCCCCGACTCGGCGGAGGGGCGGGTGAATATTGCGGGGCGCATTCTGGACGCGGCGCTGGCCCATGGCATCCCCAGAGAGGACCTGTGGATCGACTGTCTGACCCTCACGGTCTCGGCCCAGCAGTCCCAGGCCGCGGAGACCCTGAAGGCGGTGCGCACGGTGCGGGAGGAGCTGGGTCTTCAGACCGTGCTGGGGGTGTCCAACATCTCCTTCGGCCTGCCCAGCCGCGCCCTCATCACCCAGAGCTTTCTCACGCTGGCTCTGGGCGCGGGTCTGACCTTGCCCATTATCAACCCCAATCAGCGAGAGATGATGGACGCGGTGGCCGCCTTCCGGGTTTTATCGGGGGAGGACGCCGAGTGCCGGTCCTACGTGGACCGGTTCGCCGGGGCCGCCATGACCGTCCCCGCCGACCAGAGCAGCGAGCTGACGCTGGAGGAGGCCATCCTCCGTGGCCTGCGCTCCGACGCCGGGGCCCTGGCCGCCAAGGCCCTGGAGACCGAGGACGAGCTGGCCTTGGTGGAGGGCCGCCTGATCCCCGCTTTAGACCGGGTGGGCGAGGGGTACGAGCAGGGCAAGGTCTTCCTCCCCCAGCTCCTGGGCGCGGCCCAGGCCGCCCAGGCCGTTTTTGAGGTGGTCCGCGCCTCCGTCGCGCGCAAGGGGGGCGCCCCTGTGAAACGGGGGACGCTGGCCGTCGCCACCGTCAAGGGGGACATTCACGACATCGGCAAGAATATCGTCCGAACGATTCTGGAGAACTACGGCTACGACGTGATCGACCTGGGCCGTGACGTGCCGCCCGAGACGGTGGTGAGAACCGTGCAGGCCAACGGCCTGCGCCTGGTCGGCCTGTCGGCTTTGATGACCACCACCCTCCCCGCCATGGAGGAGACCTTGCGCCTGCTCCGCGCTTTGCCCGAGCCGCCGGTTACCTTTGTGGGCGGCGCGGTCGTGACCCCCGAGTACGCCCTGCGCATGGGGGCCGACCACTACGCCAAGGACGCCCGCCAGTCGGTGGAGATCGCCAGGAAGGTGCTGGGATAGGCATGGACATCAGAACGCATCTGGCCCAGGGTCGGCCCCTCCTGTTCGACGGGGCCATGGGCACCTGTTTCGCCGCGCTCCCCGGCCGGGCCGCCGAGCGGTGCGAGAGCGCAAACCTCGACCACCCGGAGGAGATTGCATCCATCCACCGGGCCTACCTGGAGGCGGGCTGTCAGGCGGTCAAGACCAACACCTTCTCGTTGGGCGTAGACCTGGCCTCGGGAGAGGACGACCTGGCCCGGGCCCTCATCGAGGCGGGAAGCCGCCTGGCCCTGGAGGCGGCGGCGCCTTACGGTGTCCCCATCTTCGCCGACCTGGGCCCCGCCCCCCAGAATCAGGAGTATGGCCCCGCCCAGGCCTATCTCCGCCAGGCCGATCTCTTCCTCGACCAGGGGCTGACCCACTTTCTCATCGAGACCCTCCCCTCGGACGAGGGGGTCCCTGAGCTGGCCCGGCATTTGAAGGCCCGCTGTCCGGGGGCCTTCCTCATCGTCTCCTTCGCCGTGGGGGCCGACGGCGCGACACGGGAGGGCCGGCTGGGCCGGGAGCTGCTTCTGCGCGCCGCCGCCCTCCCGGAGGTAGACGCCGTGGGCTACAACTGCGTCTCCGGCCCCACCCATATGCTGCGGCAGATCGAGGGGCTCGACCTGGGGGACACCCTCCTCTCGGTCATGCCCAACGCGGGCTACCCCGCCGTGCTGGGCCGCAGGACGGTCTACCAGGGCACGCCCGACTACTTCGCCCAGCGCATGGAGCAGCTCGTCCAGGCGGGGGCCGCCATCGTGGGCGGCTGCTGCGGCACCACGCCCGCGCACATCGCCCGGACGGCCCGCGTCCTGGCCCAGGCCGCCGTACGGCATCCCGGGGCGCGCCCGGATCAGCCCCGGCCCCGCCGCGCCCCGTCCAAAAGTCCCCTCTGGGACAAGCTGGACAGCGGAACGCGGGTGGTGGCCGTGGAGCTTGACCCCCCGGCGGACGACGACCTCGCGCCCTTTTTGAGCGGGGTGCGCACCCTGCGGGAGGCAGGGGTGGACGCCGTCACCATCGCCGACTGTCCCGTGGGGCGGCCCCGGGCAGACAGCAGCCTGCTGGCCTGCAAGCTCAAGCGGGAGCTGGGGGTGGAGCCCCTGCCCCACCTGACCTGCCGCGACCGGAACCTGAACGCCACCAAGGCTTTGCTGCTGGGCCTCTCTATGGAGGGTGTGCACAATATCCTTCTGGTCACGGGGGACCCCATCCCCTCCACCGACCGGGACGAGGTCAAGAGCGTCTTTAACTTCAACTCCCGCAAGCTGGCCCGGTACGCCAGCAGCCTGAACGACAGCACCTTGGCCACGCCCTTCCGCATCTTCGGCGCGCTGAACCTGAACGCCCGGAACTTTGATGTCCAGCTGCGTCTGGCCCTGGAGAAGGAGGACTGCGGGGTTTCCGGGTTCCTCACCCAGCCCGTCCTCTCCCCCCAGGCGCTGGAGAATCTGAAGCGGGCCCGCGCCGCCCTGAAGGGGAAGATTTTGGGCGGCATCTTCCCCGTGGTCAGCCATAAAAACGCCCTCTTTCTCAACAACGAGGTCGCGGGCATCCACGTGAGCGACGAGATTCTGTCCCTGTACGAGGGCAAGAGCCGGGAGGAGGGCGAGGATCTGGCCGTGCGCATCTCGGTCCGGGTCGCCCGGGAGATCGCCCCCTATACCGACGGGCTTTACCTCGTGACCCCCTTCCGCCGGGTTCACATTATCACCCGAATTTTGCAGGACATCCGATCAGAGTAGCTGCTGTTCCCTGAAGAATGGTGCGCGCCAATATAAAATGTCAAAAAACGCCCAGCCGAAAGCCTCGGAGGGAAGGATAGTGTGAAAGGGAACCGTCAGGGTTCCCTTTCGC
>JBLJBF010000017.1:0-10298 GCA_047637855.1 Pseudoflavonifractor sp.
GGACCATGGAGCCGGGCTGGGCGAGAACATCCCCCCGGCGCACCTCCTCCCAGCCTGCCCCGGCCAGGTTGAGGGCGGCCCGGCTGCCCGCTGCCAGACGGGAGACCTCCGCCCCGTGGCTCTGGAGCCCCCGGACCCGGACGGGGGTGCCGGCGGGGTAGAGGAGCAGCTCGTCCCCCACGGCCACGGCCCCCGCCAGCACCGTGCCGGTGACGACGGTGCCAAAGCCCTCTTTGGTGAAGACGCGGTCGATGTTCAGCTGAAAGGGTTCCTGCCCCGCCTGCGGGGGGCGGGGCACGGCCAGCGACGCGATGGCGGTTTTCAGCTCCTCCAGCCCCGCCCCCGTGCGGGACGAAACGGGGAGGACGGGTGCGCCCGCCAGAAAGCCGCCCGCCGTCAGGGCGGCAATCTCCTCCCGTACCTGGGCGAGACGGGCCGCGTCGGCCAGATCGGATTTTGTGATCGTCACCAGGCCCCGCTCCACCCCCAGCAGAGCACAGATGTCCAGGTGCTCTCTGGTCTGCGGCATCACACCGTCGTCGGCCGCCACCGTGAGCATGACCGCGTCCAGCCCCGCCGCGCCTGAGAGCATATTGTGCAGAAAAGCCGCATGGCCCGGCACATCCACCAGCGCGGCCATCCCGCCCCCCGGCAGGGGGAGGGGGGCGAAACCGGTTTCGATGGTCAGGCCCCGGCGTTTCTCTTCGGCCAGCCGGTCGGTCTCCACGCCGGTAAGGGCGTAAGTGAGGGCGGTCTTGCCATGGTCCACATGTCCGGCGACCCCCAGAACAAACTCAGCCATGGGCCAGCGCCCCGGCGATCTCATGGATGTCCTCGTCCGTGAGGGTGCGCACGTCTAGCAGGAGCTTTCCACGGAATACCCGGGAGATGATGGGGGTGTCCCAGCCGCGCAGAAAGCGCTCCAGCCGAATCACGTCCCCGTCCGCCGGGGTGAGGGCAGCGGCGAAAGAGGGCAGGGGCCGGTTGGGGATGGCTCCGCCCCCCACCTGACTCTCCGTGGGCTGGACTTCGACGGTGAAACGCCCGCCGGCCAAAGACTCCAGCCGGTCAGCCAGAGCCGCGGCCCGGGCCTTAAGCTGCACGGGGTCGGCGCTGAGCATGGCGAGGGTGGGGATGCAGGCCTTGCTCTCGGCCGGGTCGGCGCAGAGCAAGAGGGTGGCCTCCAGCGCCGCCAAAGAGAGCTTGTCGATGCGCAGGGCGCGGGCCAGTGGGTCCTTCTTCATGGCGTCAATGAGGGCCTTTTTGCCCACGGCGATGCCCGCCTGCGGTCCGCCCAGCAGCTTGTCGCCCGAGAAACACACCACATCGCAGCCCGCCGCCAGGGCCTCCTCCACCGTGGGGCCGCCGAGACAGCCGGGGAGATAGTCCCGGGACAGCGCGCCGCTCCCCAGATCATAGAGGAGGGAGAGGCCGCGGCGCTCTTTCAGATGGGCCAGCTCGGTGAGGGTGGCCTCCTCTGTAAAGCCGACGATCTCATAGTTGCTCGGATGTACCTTCAAGAGCAGCTCGGCCCCCTGGCGGAGGGCGGCCTGCTCGTAGTCGGCGGCCCGGGTCTTGTTAGTGGTGCCCACCTCGACCAGCCGCGCGCCGCTGCGGGCCATGACGTCGGGCACTCGGAACCCTCCGCCGATCTCCACCAGTTCCCCCCGGGAGACGGCCACCCCTCTGCCCGCCGCCAGCGCCGACAGCATGAGCAAAACGGCGGCGGCGTTGTTATTGACGGCAATTGCCGCCTCGGCCCCTGTGCGTTTGCACAGCAGGTCTTCCACATGGGTGTACCGGTCCCCCCGGCGGCCGGTTTCCACGTCGTATTCCAGGTTAGAGTAGCCCCGGGCGGCCTCATACACCGCCCGGGCCGCCGCCTCGGCCATAGGAGCCCGGCCCAGATTGGTGTGCAGCACCACGCCGGTGGCGTTGACCACGCGGCGCAGCCGGGGCCGGGCGGCCAGCGCGGCCCGCTCCGCTACCGTGCCGGCCAGCTCCTCAAGGGAGGGGATGGGCAGGTCAGGCCGGGTCTTTAACTCTGCGCGCAGGCTGTCAAGACAGTCTCGCGCCGCCTGACGGAGTACGGAGTGGGGCAAGCTCCGCCCCGCCCGCTCCAGAATGGGGTGGGCCAGCAGCAGGTCCATCTTCGGTAATTGCCGAAGGGGATTTTCAGACATGGAAAGACCTCCCGTGAGCGGATTTTGTAAGATATCATGAGCCAGGTTTTTCGGTTGCCCGCGCAAGCGGGTGAGAAAAGCGGCGCAAGGGGAAATATCATAGCCGCCTTGAGGCTATGATACCATGAATAAAATTCATGGTATCATACACCACCGGCGCGTCCCGCGCCGTGGCTAAAATCACAGCGCATAGGCACGGAGTGCCCATATGCGCGTATAATAGCCGCCTTGCGGCTATTATACCACAAGAAAAAGGCGAAGCATATGCGAGATTGGATCAAATGTCTAAAATTCGTCAATTGACCGCTGTTACGTTGACAAATAGGGTGAAAAACCTTAAAATAAAGAGGTGAAAAAGAGTGATAGATTGCGCCCCTGCGAGGGAGAGAGGAAATCTGTATGCCTATTTTTGAGACGAAGGTTCAAGAGCTGAAGAACGACGTGCTGCGCGAGGTGGCGGCCCTGGCCTGGGAGGACAGGCTTCAGGGCGACCTGTGGGATATCCCGGCAAAGATTGTGCCCGGGCCCGAGGCCACCATGCGCTGCTGCATTTATAAGGAGCGGGCCGTGCTCTCCCAGCGGGTGAAGATGGCCCTGGGGGGCGACCGCTCTAACCCCTGTGTGGTGGAGGTGATGGAGGTCGCCTGCGACGAGTGCCCCGTCACTGAGATCACGGTGGGGCCCGCCTGCCGGGGCTGTATCGCCACCCGCTGCGTCTACGCCTGCCCGAAGGATGCCATTACCGTGGTCAATCACCGCTCGGTCATTGACCATAGCAAGTGCATTTCCTGCGGCAAATGTGTAGCCGCCTGCCCCTATGGGGCCATCACCAAGAATCTGCGTCCCTGCGAAAAGGGCTGCAAGGGCTCCGCCATCTCCATGGGTGAAAACCGCAAGGCCAGTATTGACAATGAAAAGTGCATTTCCTGCGGCAACTGTGTGTACCAGTGCCCCTTCGGGGCCATTATGGACAAGTCCTTCATCGTGGACGTGGTGCAGATGCTCCGTGGGGCCGAGCGCTGGGGGTATCATGTGTATGCCGCAGTCGCCCCCTCCATCGCGGGCCAATTTATCCCCGCCTCCTTCGGCCAGGTGGTGGCCGGGCTGAAGGCGCTGGGGTTCCACGGCGTGTATGAGGTGGCCCTGGGCGCCGACATGGTGGCCGATCAGGAGGGCGAGGAGCTGCTGGAGAAGGGCGAGCTCGCCACCTCCTGCTGTCCGGCCTTCGTGGACTATGTGGAGAAAAACTTTCCCGGTCAGGCCGGGCTCATCTCCCACACGCCGTCCCCTATGGTACTTATTGGAAAGCATATTAAGGAGACCGACCCTCTGGCCAAGGTGGTGTTCATCGGGCCCTGTGTGGCGAAGAAGAAGGAGTTCCGTCTGGGCAAGACCATGGGAGCGGTGGACTGCGTGATGACCTACGAAGAGCTCAACCCGCTCTTTGAGTCCAGGGGGATCGAGGTCGAGAAACTCGAGAGCGACGTGCTGGATGAGGCCAGCGGCTATGGCCGTGCCTTTGCCCGCTCGGGGGGCGTGGCCGGCGCGGTGGCCCAGTCCTTTCAGGAAAAGGGCATCACGAAAGAGCAGTTTGACCTGAAGGCGGTGCCCTGCAGCGGCATCGAAGCGTGCAAGCTGGCCTTCCTCAAGCATGGCAAGGGCGTCCTGGACGGCAACTTTATCGAGGGCATGGCCTGTGAGGGCGGCTGCGTCCAGGGGGCGGGCATCATTGTCCGAAGCCCGAGAAACCAGATTGAGGTGGACAAGCACGCCAAGGAGGCGGGAGGTCGCACCATTGGCGCCGCTATCGGGGACGCGAAGAAGTAAAAAGTTGAAATACCGCCCGCGGCCGCGCTGCCGCGGGCGGTCTGATTTGTCCCCCTCGGACATGTTCTGGTATGGGAAAATGGGGTATGTCTCATATGAAACGGCAGCCCAAACGGACGTTTCTCGTCTTTCTCGCCGCATTGGCGGCAGGAGCGGCGCTCCACTTTGCCTACAAACTGCTGGCGGGTCATCTCGTATTAAAAATGCCTCTTTACAAAAGCGCGAAAGATTGCTATAATATCAAAGCACCTCAGGCAGAGGCGCGTTGGTATGCGTCCGTAGCGCAATTGGATAGAGCGTCAGATTCCGGTTCTGAAGGCTGGGGGTTCGAGTCCCTTCGGGCGTACCAGGAGAGTCCTGTAATTCGTTGTGAATTACAGGACTTTTCTTATTTATTCCCCTAGTTTGCTGAGGATTTATGATAAAAATTAGTTCGGACTAGAAATTGACCCTTACTTTGACCCTTACATTTATTTTCTTACTGAGCGGCTTTGATCGTATTGAGGATGTAGCGGTCCATGCGCTCTGAGCTGTCACGTTTCATGCGGTCACTGACGTGGCCGTAGACATCCGGTGTGAAAGCTGCCGAGTAATGGCCTAAGTTTTCCTGTACGGTCTTGATGTCGTCCCCTGCCTGGCTAGAAAGGACGGCATAGGAGTGGCGCAAATCATGAAACCGCAGCTTTGGCAGCCCCATCGCAAGAAAAGTATTTTATGTAAATGACCAGGCAGTTAAGAGGTGCGGTCCAAACAGCCGGTAAGAGAGGGGAAGGGCGTTCTTCAACGCCCTCCCCCTTTTCTCTATTGCCTCTGTCCGGCCTATGCGCTCGTCACCTGCTGCTGGGCTGAATGAAAATTGTTTTCAGGTGCTCCCGCAATCTTGCCAACGCGTCCCCTGTGTCACGAACTCTGCTTCCGTTATGGTCGAACACATAGAGCGCACTTTCTTCAAAGGAGACAAAGAGCTCACCGGCCGTCTGCTCCCAGGAGCCCGGAATCTTCACGCTGAGATTTCCGGGCGCGGTCTCCAGGTGGCAGATGGTCTCGCCGCCCAGCTGCTCGGCAGAGTGGAGCCGCCCCGGGACACAGAGACCGGCGGTGCGCCTGTCCTTCAGACTGAGCTTTTCCGGCCGCACGCCGATAAAATAGTCCTCCAAGCGGAAAATATTGATGGGAGGGGAACCGATGAACTGAGCTACAAACAGGTTTTCGGGATCCTCATAGATCTGCCGAGGAGAGCCCTGCTGCATGATCTCCCCCTGGTTCATGATGACGATGTGGGTGCCCATAGACATGGCCTCCACCTGGTCGTGGGTGACATAGAGAAAGGTGGTGCTCAGTTTTTGGTAGAGGTCGATGAGCTCAAAGCGCATCTGATTGCGGAGCTTGGCGTCCAGATTGGAGAGGGGCTCATCCATCAAAAAGGCCCTGGGGCGCTTGACGATGGCCCTGGCCAGAGCCACCCGCTGCCGCTGTCCGCCCGACATCTGGGCCGGCAGCTTATGGGACTGGTCGGTCAGCTCCACCTGGGCCAGGGCTGCGTCCACCAGCTTTTTGCGCTCGGGCTTGCCGATCTTCTTGACCTTCAGTCCGTACTCCACATTCTGATAGGCCGTCATGTGGGGATAGAGGGCGTAGTTTTGAAACACCATAGCCAGATGCCTGTCCTTCGGCTCATAGTCGGTCACGCACTCCTCCCCAATGGAGACCTCGCCCGAGGTGGGGCTCTCCAGTCCCGCGATGATACGCAGGAGTGTGGATTTTCCGCAGCCCGAGGGACCCAGAAGGATAGTGAAGGAGCCGTCCTTAATTTCAAGGCTCAAATTCTTGAGTACCTTGGTGGAGCCAAAATTCTTGACTACATTCTGTATGCCGATGGCTGCGTTCATGCCGGGACCTCCGTAAGCTCTTGTTTGAGGAGAGAAATCTCCTCCTCCGTCAGCCCGATGTGGGCAAGATACCCCGCCGCGCCGCCGTAGGTACGGCGGATATGGGCAAGAAATTCCTCCATATTGGAGGGCTCGGAGCGCAGGAGATACCCGGGGATCTCGATCCCCGCGAGGGCCGCCTGCACGACCTGGCCGTCGAACACGTCCTTCATCAGTCCGTAGGTGGCGGCGTAGTCGGCCACGATGACATCGTCCTCCACTTCCGCCAAGAGGAGAAGCAGAGCTGCGATCACCCCCGTGCGGTCCTTCCCCGCCGTGCAGTGGAAAACCGCGCGCTCCGGAGCGCTGAGCAGGATACGCATGACGCGGGCGATCTGCGCCCCCGCCTCGTCCGCCAAAGTAAAATAGAGCGTTACAAGGCTCTCCGGGAGCAGCCCCCTCCCTTCCCGGGACTGGATGCCGTCCTCCAAAGACACATTGTGGTAGAAAAAGCCCGCTTTGCCGTCCAGGGCATTTTTTGCCCGGGCCAGCTCCCCCGTGGAGCGGAGGTCCACCACGGTGGTGACGCCCAGCTCCGCCAGGTGCCCGGCGTCCTGCCCGGTGAGCTTGGAGAGGCAGTCGGCCCGGTAGAACCGCCCTCTCCGGGTGCGGCCTCCGCCCCCGCAGGAATAGCCCCCCAGGTCGCGGAAATTCGGGCAGCCCTCCAGCTCTACCAGATGGGAGAGCACATCTATATCGGTGATTTGTCGCATTATTTGATCCCCCATCTTACAAAAGAGTCTACTACCTGCCGCTGTAAGAGCAGATAGATAATAAAAACAGGAATACACGAGATGGTGGTGGCCGCCATCAGAGAGCCCCACATGTTCACGTCCGACCCGATAAAGGACCGAAGGCCGATCTGGATGGGAGCGCTCTCCAGCTTGGTCATGACCAGCATGGGCCACATGTACTCATTCCAGGCGTTGATGAAGAGCAATATCCCCAGTGAGGCCAGCGAGGCCCGGATGTTGGGCAGAACAATGCGGAAGAGGGTCTTCAGGTCCCCGTCCCCGTCCATTTTTGACGCCTCGATGAGGGCCTTGGGGAAGGCGTTGAAGGCCTGGAGCAGATTCAAAACGGCAAAGGCCGAGGCTCCGTAGGGCAAAATGACGGCCAGCGGGTTTTCCTTGAGCCCCATGCGGAGGATGGCGATGTAGTTGGGGATCATGATGGACTGCGCCGGGATGAGCCAGGTCAGGCTGAACAGAAGGGAGACCAGAGCCTTTCCGGGAAAGCGGAACCTCGACAGGGCATAAGCCGCCAGAACTCCCGTGGCCAGCTGAAGAGCGGTCACGCAGACCGCGATCACGAAGGAGTTGCCCAGCATCCGGGTGATGGGCATATTGCTGAAGGCGTAGAGGTAATTTTCCAGAGTGAAGTGCTGGGGCCAAAAATTCGCGCCGAAAATCTCCCCCTGCCCCTTGAGGGAGGACATCACCATCCAGTACATGGGAAAGAGGAAGAGAAAGGACATAAAAATCAAAACCATGTGCTTTCCCACGGTGCCGCATGCCTTGCGCTGTAGTTTCATGCCTCTCCCCCCTTAGCTGTCATAGAAGGCCAGCTTTTTCGACAGGGCGGTCAGCGCGGCGGCGATCACGCCAAAGACGGCCAAAAAGGCATTGGCGGCGGCCGAGCTCATGCCCACGTTCAAATTGGAAAAGCCGTATTTGTACATCTCATAGTAGATATTGGTGGACGTGCCGTAGGGGCCGCCGGCGGTGAGTATGTCAATATAGGCAAAGGTCCATTGGCTGGCAAAGAGGATGCTCATCATGACCATGAACAAAATGGTGGGAGAGATCAGCGGTATCGTCAGGTCAAAAAAGCGTCGGAGCTTGGACGAGCCGTCCAGAGCGGCCGCCTCATAATAGCTGGCATCCACGCCGGTGAGGGCGGCGGAGAACAAAACCGTGGAAAAGCCGATCATTTTCCAGCCTGTAATGAGCAGGACAGCCCATTTCGCGGTGGACTCCTGAGTGAAAAAGGAGATGCTGCCCTCCCAAAGCCCCAGCTTGTTCAGCAGGGTGTTGACAAGTCCGGTGCCCGGATTCAAAAGCCAGCGGAAGATGGTGGAGGTGGATACTCCGGCCATAATCATGGGAAAAAAGAAAATGGCCCGGTAGATGTTTTTCGCTTTGCCCTTGATGCTGTTGGTGAGATAGGCAAGGCTCAGGGGGATGACCACTGAGAACGGGAGCAGGGCCACGATATAAAAGCCGGTGTTCATCACCGCCCTGCCAAAGTCCTTGCTGCCAAAGAGTTTGAGGTAATTGTCCCAGCCCACCCAGGTGGGCTGGGTTCCCGGCAGCATGCCCCATTTGGTAAAAGAGTAGTAGAAGGTGCCCACCAAGGGCCGGTAGAGCCAGAAGGCCAGCAGCAGCAGCGCGGGAAGGAGGAGCGCATAGGGCTTTGCCACCCGGACCGCTCGGCTAAAAAGGCGCGCCCTTTTCCCCCGCACGGCGGGCGCGCAGAGCGCCCCAGGGGCGGGGAGTACGCTCCCCAGCCCCTTTGGAACGCTGCGCTTGGCTGTGTCGGAATTGTAATACATGGAGTCCCTCCAGTAAGAAAGCAGATTTGTTATTTCAGGAGCTTATTGATGCCGTCCTGGGCCCTCGTCAGAATGTCTGACACATTGCCCTTGGTGGTCACCGCCTCAGTCACGGCGTCGGAGAAGATCTGACGGGTCTCGGCGGCATTCTCTGCGGGCCAGATGGTAACCGGACGCAACCGCTCCAGCTGGCCCAGGTTGGTGCGGATAATGGGGTTTTCATCCACGAAGGACTTGAGATACTGGGGATCGTTTACAATGTCCTTGTTCAGAGGGAGATAGCCCACCTCGCTGGTGATGATGGTGTACCCCACAGGGCCGGTAACATACTTGATGAATTCCCAGATGGCCTTAGCCTCCAGCTTGGAGGAGGCGCGGACGGCCAAAGCGCTGCCCGAGTTGACGGGGATGGCGCTCTTACCCTCAAAGGCGGGCATCTCCGCGCCGTAGAGCTCCCAGCCGCCCGCCTTGGCCCCGGCCTTGATGCCGCTGAGGAGGGCGGTGGACTGGAGGTGCATCCCACACTTGCCCGATATGAACTGCCCCGAGACTTCGGCGTCGGTTCCCAGGGCGTGGGCGCCGCTGGAATAGAGGTCCTGCCACATCTGCATGGCCTCCACACCCTCCTTGGAGGCAAAGACAGCCTTAGTTTTATCGGCGTTGAGGATGTCCGCGCCGTTGCTGAAGAAGAGGCCTTCGGTCACCCAGCCGTTCTGGGGGGAGAGACCGAAACCGGGTACGCCGGTCTTCTCGTAGATCTGCTGGGCATACTGGGCCACCTCGCCCCAGGTCTTGGGTGGCTTGTTGGGGTCCAGCCCGGCCTGCTTGAAAAGTGTGCCGTTGATGTAGAGGATAGGGGTGCTGAAGGTAAAGGCAAGGGCATAGGTCTTTCCATCGATTTGCCCCAGCTTCACGGCGTTGGGGTACATATGGCTCAGGTGCTCCTTGAGCTCGCCGACGGGGAAAATGTCCTCATAGGCATTGAGGCCCAGGTTCTCCCGGGAGACGTCGAGCAAAGAGAATACATGCTGGATGACGTTCACCTGCTCCCCGGCGGCGATGTCGGTCTGGAACCGGGTGTAGGTCGTATCCTCCACGGGCTTTACAATGACGCCCTTTTCCTTGCCGATGGTGTCATTGAAGTTATTGATGAGGTGCTCCATCCCCGCGCGCATAGTGGGGAAAGCCAGGGAGTAGGAATAAAAGGTGATGGTGGTGGGATTGGCGGGGTCGAGCTGAGGTTCGTCTGCCTTGGGGCTGTCCGCGGCGGGCGCGGAGGGAGACCCGGAGCCGACGGAGGCGGCAGGCGCGCCACAGCCCGCCAGAACGAGGGCCAGCATGGACGCGGCCAGGAGGAGCGAGAGAGCTTTTTTCATCTTCAAATACCCTACTTTCTATTATTTAGGCGTGGGAGGCGCCCATCATCTTGATGAGGGCCTCGATAGAGGTCTGAAAGCCGGTCACGGGCGTACGGCGGAAGTCCGCATGGCTGACCTCCAGGCTGCCATCCAGCACCGTGCAGCGGGAGAGGCCCAGCCGGTCGTTCATGGACATATACTCGCTGCTGATCGACACACCAAAGGCCGTGCTGTCGGCGGTGTAGTGGGGGATAGAGCCGAACATGGCGGCGTTTTCCTGGTGCGTATGGCCCGACAGGATGGCGAAGATGTCGCTGCCCTCGATGACGCGGGAGAGCTCCTCCGAGTTTATCAGGCTGTGGGCGGCGGTCATGGGGTCGCCGCTGGGAAGATGGGGCGGATGGTGGAGCACCAGCAGTGTGCCACCGGGGGCCTTTGTTTTCAGCTC
>JBLJBF010000018.1:0-19040 GCA_047637855.1 Pseudoflavonifractor sp.
AAAGTGTAGCAGCCTGTCAAAGAAGTCCTAGGGGACTTCTTTGACAGGCTGAAAAATCCGCTTTTGGCTGTGCCAAAGGCGGATTTTTATCTGTTTTCACGGCTTGCACCGTCCGCAGGGGGTATAGCCCTGGGCGACGATGGCCTCGCGGGTGCCGGTGTAGGCCTGCCGCTTGGCCTCCTTGATGTCGGCCACGCTGGGGCAGGAGGGGAGGTGGAATTTCCGGGTGCCGGTGTTGAGGATATAGCTGTGCCGGGGGGCGTCGTCCTCGGGGGCGGCGAGAGAGCTGTCCCCCGTGGCGTAATCGATGGTGACGCCGGGCTGGACGTTGTAGCAGTACACATGGAAGGTGACCCCTTCCCCCCCGTCCTCAACTGACCTCGCCTCCAGCAGGACCCCGGAGGCAACCAGGTTTTCCCCCGCAAAGACAGGGGTGACCCGGTAGAGCACATGGTTTCCCGTCTCCTTCACATAGTCGGCCACCAGGTTTTCAAAGGGGAGCATGCCGACTACATTCATGTACCGGGTGCCGGTGATGAGGTTCTTTTCGTTGGCGTTCTCCCCGGCCAGCTGAAAGCCGATCAGATGGCAGCGGTTGTACAGATATTTCCCGTCCACAAAGTCATATTTCACGGTCTGCCAGCCCGAGGGCTTGACTTGGCCAATGCCCTGGCGGGCCTCGGTGGGCATGAGCTCGGCGCAGATGTTGGCATAGGCCACGCCGCAGCGGTTGAGCGCGTCCAGCTCGCCGTAAGTCTCAAACGCCTTGGTCGTGAGGTCGTCGTCGGTGAAAAGGGGCTGGTTGTCGTTGATGGCGGCGTAAGGCGCGCCGGAAAAAGGGGGGATGTTGTCCAGCGCCACGGGGGCCGGAGCCGGGGTCGCGGCGCAGGCGCTCAGCAGGGCGCACAGGGTCAGCAGGGCGGCCGCCAGCAGGGACTTACTGCGTCTCATCATGGCGGTACACCTCCTCCGTGATGCGCGCGTGGGAGTACCCCGCGAAGTCCTCCGACCGGAGCAATTCCCAGCTCGGCGGCTCCGGCACAGGGGCGAAGCGGCGGTCAGAGGGGTAGCTGCGGTTCCAGCGGTACAGAATCACCTGCTCGACCCGACCGAGACAGGGGGTAATGTCGCCCTGCTCCACAAAGCAGAACTCACCCGGCCCTGCCCGGTCCAGAAAGTCGTCGTCCGCCACGAGCTGGGGCGCGTTCATGCCCTCAAACTGCCGGGCCGAGTAGTGGTCCATCCACAGCCGCCCCCCGTCGGTCATGCGGAGCACCCGCTCCCGCAGTACCCTGTCCTGACCCTGGCGGCGGCCGTTGAACAGCATCCCGCCCCCGTCATCGACACATACGATCACGATCATCCAAACACCTGCCTGATTCCGAAAAATGGTCTCCCAAAGAGGAGGTCACTCCATTATACGGCAGGATTCTCCTTCTGTCGAGCGCGAACGGTCACGCGGGCAGAACGGTCTTGTCGGCTGTGGGCAGGCAGGACAGGCGGGCGGCAGGCTCCTCCAGGCGGGCGAGAAGGGCCTCGCTCTCGGAAAAGGAAGCGGCGATCAGGTCGGCGGTCTCCCGCAGGCGGGCGGCGGTCTCCACGCCCACTTGGTGGGAGCGCGCTTTCGCCCGGGCCAAGGAGCGGTCCAGCGCCAGCTGCCAGGACTGCTGGCCGGCCCGTTCCTCGTCCAGGGCGGCTGTGGCCGCCTCGCAGTCGGCGGCCAGGGCGGCCACGCGGGCCTTGAGCTGCTTGATCTCCTGCCGGGCGGCGGTGAGCTTGACCGTGTTCTCGCTGCTCTCCCGTGTGGCCGAGATGAGCTGGGCGCGCATCCGCTCCAGGTGCCGCGTCTCCACCGACTCCCGCAGGCGGGAGACCTGCTCGGATTCCCGCTGGAGGGCGGCGCGGGCGGTCTCGGCCTCACGGGTGGCCTCGTCCAGCCGAAGCCGGGCCTCCTCCAGCTGAGCGCTCTGCTCCTCCCAAGCCCGGCGCAGTCCGGCGAGGTCGGCCGCCTGGGCGGCGGACCGGGTCTCGGCCTCGGCGCGGTACGCGTCCGCCTCCTGCTGGGCCTGTGCCAGCTCGGCCTGGAGCTGCGCGATAAATTCCTTCTGGGACTTGAGAAGGCCGTTCACCTGCTGGGGGTCAAAGCCCATCAGCGTTTTTTTGAACCGGGTCTCGGCGTCCAGCTGCTCTCGCAGCTCGGCCATCGCGCCGCCCAGCACGGGGGTTTCGCTCTTGCTCATCATGCTCCTCCTACCGCTAAAATCTGCCCGGGCGCAAGACCCAGTCTACGGGCGTCGCCGGGATACAGCTCCAGTACCCGGGCCGCGCCCTTGACGGCCTTGCCCACCGTACCGGGGGCCATGGAGCGGGTGAGGGCCAGAATCTCCCCTGACGGGGCGAGATAGGCCACGTCGATGGCGCTCTTCATAAAAAAACAGTGGATCTGACGGCAGGGGGAGAGGAGCAGCGCGTCCCCCTGCCGGAGGGGCTTCCCCATCAGACCGAAAAAACGGGGCAGGAAGGTATCGGCCAGACCCGCGGGGAAGGGGGGGCCGGCGGGGGGTGTGATCAAAACGGAGCGCATGGCGCACCTCCTAGAATGTCTCCATAAAGCGCAGGAGTGCGGGGGCAAGCAGAATGATGAACAGGACGGGGAAGATGAAGACCACCGTGGGGATCATCATCTTGACAGGGGCCTTCAGGGCCTTGGCCTCCACCCGCTGCTTATGGGCGGTGCGCAGCTGGTCGGCCTGGGAGACCAGCACGCTCTTGATGGGCACGCCCAGCTGCTCGGCCTGGATGAGGGACGAGGCCAGCGTGCGCAGCTCGGGGATACCGCTGGCCTCTCCCATCTCCTTCAGCGCGTCCCGGCGGGAGAGGCCCATCTGGACGTTGCGGATGGGCAGAATCAGCTCCCGCATGAGGGGAGTTTTCCGTTTTTCATAGAGCTGGATGATGGCGGAGTCCATACCCAGGCCCGCTTCCATGCTGACCACCAGCAGGTCCATCACCGATGGCAGGTCGCTCAAAATCGCCTTTTGCCGGGCCGATACTTTGCTACTGAGCAGGCGGCTGGGGACCAGCACTGCCAGCAGAAGTCCCACGGCCGCCACCATCAGGCGGCTCTGCCCATCGAGCGGGAGGCGGACGGACAGGAGCACGGCGAGGGCCACCACGGCGAGCTGAGCCAGGCTTTTTACCACGGTATAGTCCTGGGCCGAGAGGGAGTAACCCGCCATGCGCAGCTGAAGCCGCAGCTTCTCCAGGCGCTTGTTCTCCCCCGGGCGCAGTAGGGAGAAGAGGGAGACGGCTGCCAGCAGCCGTTTGAGCTGGGGCTTGACGAACCGGTGGAAGAAGGGCTCGCGCAGCTCCTCGCTGATGAATTCCCGCGCGGGGGGGAAGAGGGTGCGCAGCCGCTGTTTTTTCCGCTCCATATGCCTGCCCAGCGGGTAGAGCAGAGCGGAAAAGAGAAAAAAGGCCGCCGCCATGGCGCTCAGTACCAGCACTTTCATCGCATACCCTCCGCCTAGAGCCCTAGAATTTCACGTTAACGATTTTGCGGACGAAGAAAAACCCGATCCCCTCCATCACGGCCGAGAGCAGCAGCAGCAGCTTGCCGATCTCGGTCTCGAAAAACATCTCCACGTGGCTGGGGTTGAAGATCATCAGCACCACCAGCAGGATCACCGGCATGGCGCCGATGATGTAGCCCGACAGGGTGCCCGAGGCGGTCAGGGCCTTGATGTCACCCCTGAGCTTGATGCGGCTGCGGATGGTGCCCGAGATATTGTCCAGCACCTGGGCCAGATTTCCGCCCACCTGCCGCTGGATGGTGACGGCTGAGACGATGAGCTCCAGGTCCTCGCTCCCGCTCCTGCGGACCAGCCCGGCCAGACTCTCCTCCAGAGGCATCCCCAGGTGGCACTCCCGGCTTACCCGGCGGAATTCCCGGGAGATGGGGTCGGGCAGCTCGGCGGCGATATGATCCATGGCGGTCTGAAAGGAAAAACCGGCCCGCAGGGAGTTGCAGAGGATGGTGAGGGCGTCCACCAGCTGGCCGTCAAAGGCCCGCTGGCTCTTGGCCTTGCTCAGCTTGACCAGCACGATGGGCAGGGCCGAGCCCAGGATCACCACCCCCAACACCACCATAAGACGCACGTCCAGAATGCGGAGGACGATGGGAAAAACGACGCCGCAGCACACCCATAGGATGAGAAATTCCTCCGCCTTGAGAGCGATGCCCGAGAGATAGAGCTCGTCGGCCAACCGGGCCAGCCGCCCGGAGCTCCCCTTGGGAAAGAGGCGGGTGAGCAAAGCGGGGCGGCGATGCCCGGAGCCGCCTTGCCGTCCCTCGGGCGGGCCGGCCTCCTTGAGGGCCGAGACCCGGCGCGCGGCGGCCAGCCGGTCTCTCCAGAGCAGAGAGAAAATGCCATAGGTGAGGAAAAAGACCAGCGCGCAGGCGGCCAGCGGAGGAAGATAGAGCAGCAAGGGACTCACTCCTTAATTCGAAAACCAGTCCTCAGATACGGCCACGCCGTTGTCCCGGAGCTTTTCCACGCACTTGGGCCGGATGCCCGAGGCGCGGAACCGCCCCCCTTTCATCCCGTGCTCGAAGGTGAAGATGTCCTGGGTCGTGATGACCTCCCCCTCCATGCCCAATACCTCACAGACCGAGGTGATCTTGCGCGTGCCGTCCCGCAGGCGGGACTGCTGCACCACCAGGTCGATGGCTGAGGAGACCTGCTCCCGGATGGCCCGGATGGGCAGCTCCATGCCCGCCATAAGCACCATGGTCTCCAGGCGGGAGAGGAGGTCCCGGGGGGTGTTGGCGTGGGCGGTGGTGAGGCTTCCGTCGTGGCCGGTGTTCATGGCCTGGAGCATGTCCAGGGTCTCGCCGCCGCGCACCTCGCCCACGATGATGCGGTCGGGCCGCATCCGCAGGGCGTTGCGCACCAGATCGCGGATGGTGACCGCCCCCTTGCCCTCCAGATTGGGCGGGCGGCTCTCCAAAGTGAGGACATGGGCCTGGCATAGCTGCAGCTCGGCCGCGTCCTCGATGGTGACGATGCGCTCGTCCTCGGGGATAAAGGCCGAGAGCACATTGAGCAGGGTGGTTTTGCCGCTGCCCGTGCCGCCCGACACCACGACGTTGAGCCGCCCCCGGACGCAGGCCTCCAGAAAGGCGGCCATCTGCGCCGACAGGGAGCCGAAGGAGATGAGGTCCTGTATCTTCAGCGGGGTCTTGGAGAATTTTCGGATGGTGAGCACCGCCCCCTTGAGGGAGAGAGGCGGGATGATGGCGTTGACCCGGGAGCCATCGGGCAGGCGGGCGTCCACCATGGGGTTCGCCTCGTCGATGTGGCGGCCCAAAGGGGAGACGATGCGGTCGATGATGCTCCGCACGTGCTCCTCGTCCCGGAAGGTCACCCCCGAGAGGGAGAGGCGGCCGGCCCGCTCCACATAGACCTGCCGGTGGCCGTTGACCATGATCTCGCTGACCGCGCTGTCGGCCAGCAGGGGCTCCAGAGGGCCGAACCCGCAGATCTCGTCATAGAGCTCCCGGGCGATGCGGTTTTTCTCGGGCCGGGGCACCGCCGGGGCGTAGACTTCCAAGGCCGAGTCCAGCATGGGGCGGATCTCGTCGGCGTCCGTGTTCTGCCCATCCTTGGCCGCCCGGCGGTTGATGAGCTCCACCACCTCGCGGTGGACGGTCTCCCGCAGGTCCTTATACTCGTCGGTGAGGGGACTGGGGGCGTCCGGCTTGGGCTGGACACGGCTTTTGTCCATGCGCTCCAGCAGACCCATGGTTTAACGCCTGCCTTTCTTGGGAGCCGGTTTTCCCGCCAGCAGCCCAGCGGCATAGGCGGTGATGACCTTTCCCATCTGGCTGCGGCGGCTGTCCAGGACCAGCGGGACGCCGCTGTTCACCGCCCGGAGGGCGCAGACCTGCTCGTTGGGGATGACCAGCTCCAACGGCCGCTCCAGAATGCGTCCGATATCGGTGCTCTTAATGGAGGAGCCGCCGTTTTTATTGAGCACCAGCTTCACCCGGCTGCCCAGGTTCAGGGAGTCCAGTACGCCCAGGCTCACCTTGGCGTTGTGCAAAGTGGAGATGTCGGGGTTGAGGAGGAAGTAGATCTCGCCGCTCTCCTCCAAGCCGGCGATGGTGCTGTCGTGAAAGGCGGGGGGCATATCCAGCAGCACAAAGTCGAAGTTGGGCCGCAGACTGCGCACGGTTTTTTTGATGTGCTCGGGGGTGACCACCTCGGCGTACTCGGGGCTGGGCGGGGCGCACAGACCCATCAGGCCGCTGCGGTGTGTGAAGAGGTAGCTTTTGAGGGCCGGATAATCGAAGGCGTTCTCCTCAGCCACGTCGGCGATGGAGTCGGCCTTGGCCAGATCCAGGAGAATGCCCACATCGCCAAACTGCAGGTCCAGGTCCACCAGCGCCACCCGCTGGCCCAGGCGGGCCAGAGCGACGGCCAGATTTACCGAGAGCATGGTCTTGCCCGTGCCCCCCTTGGTGCCGAACACCGAGATGACCCGGGAGGCCCGGGGTCCCGCGTCCTCGGCGCCCGCAATACGGCTCCGCTCCCGGCTGACGATATGGGTCGCTACCTTCGCCAGCTCCTCCTCGGCCTCGGCGGGAGAGAGCACCCGTGAGACGCCGCAGGCGAGAGCCCGGGACAGGAGGGCGGCGTCGGGGTCGTCGGCCACCAAAATGAGGGCAAGGCAGGCCTTGCTGATGTAGATGCGCTCACACAGAGCGAGGTGGCGCTCCGAGCCGTCATACCAGAGGACCACGGCGTCGGGGGAGAGGGCGGCGAAGCGGGAGAGGGTGTCGGCCGCAGGGGCGAGGCTCTCCACCACTTCGAGCTCACTGCCTGCCGCGGCGGCAAGGGCGGCGCGCTGCCGGGCCTCATCGGCCAAAACCACAAGGCTGAAATTGCTCATGGCGTAACCACACTCCTCCACGCGCCGTCGGGCAGCAGGGTGCTGTTCCAGGCGTAGCCGGGGGTGGAGGGGCCGTGGTCGCCCACGCCGCGCAGCGCAAGGATAAACCGCTCGTCGGTCAGGGCAAAGGCCATGACCTGCTCGGGCTTTACCATGAGGGTGACGGTCTGCGGCGTATCCCCCTCGGCGGCGGAGGCGCGGCCCATTGCCAGGATGCGCACGTCCTCGGCCACCAGATAGGCGGCGGTGCGGTCGCGGCTGGCCGGATCGGGGAGGGGGTCGCTGGTGACGGACAGAACATCCACGTAGTCGCCCGGTTTCGGGTAGTAGGCCACGCCCGTGTCCTCGGCGATCATCACGCTCACCGCCCGATAGCCCGGCTCAATGGCGTAGGTGAGCCCGTCCTCCAGGTTGCCTGGAGTCTTGAGCTTGGAGGGGATCATCTGCTCCCCGGCCAGGATGGGGCCGTCGGTCACCAGGCCGACCACGCTCGCCACGTCGCGGGCGGCGGCGGGATGCCTGCCGCCCGGGGGGAGCTGGATCAGGCTCACCATGTCGGCGGTGATGGCGGTGAGCGGAGGGAGATCGGCCGCGGCCACCACCACCGATTGGTACTCCACCTCGGCCCCCCGGTCCAGGGAGCGGAGATAGGCAAAGAAGAGACCGCCGGTTAGCAGGGAAAAGACGAGGGCCAGGAGAAAGATTTTTTTCATTGGGTACTCCTTGTTGTGGTGTTTCTGCCTGTCGCGCCTCACGGGCCTCGCGGGAGGGTCGCTTTCCCTGCGACTCCGGGCAAACCAGCCCTCCCTCGTTGGAGGGCTGGGCTTTGTCCGTCGCTCCGGTCCAAGCTCCCCTGCTCGGCGGCTCCGCGCTTCTATTTGTCACGCTGCACGCCCTCCGCGACGGCGGATAACTCCTCCGACTGCGCAAAAATGCTCCGGGGGCTTTGCCCCTTTCGCATGTTCGCTCCGCTCCGGCGTTATCCGCCTGCTCCCGGGCGCTCCGCGCTTCTATTTGCTCAACATCAGACTATACACCCCGAAATCTTTGGCGGTCCCGCTGGGGTCCCCTCCGGCGGAGCCCAGGGTCACCATGTCCACATAGGAGCCGGTGATGGCGTCCTTCATGCCGCAGGGCTGCCCCTCCAGCACGAAAGCGGCAAAGCCCGTGACACACACATTTTTTTTGCCCTGGTACTCCACCACGGGCACCTTAATGACCCGGGGGCAGGAGGCCACATAGTGCCGCAGCGTGCAGCCGCCCTGGCCGGGGAAGTGGGTGCACTGGCTGAACCGGGTGGTAAAGGCCTGGCTGGTGGGCCCGGCCATATTGCCCGACTCGACGGGGAGGATGCTGCCCACCGCCAGCTGGCCCTGGTAGCCGTAGGCGAGCCAGGTGCGGTAGTCGTTGGCCCCGCCGCCATTCACGCCGTCCAGGTCGATGGCACCAAAGCTGCCGCTGGGCAGGCTGTTGTCCCCCTTGGAGCCGTACTTGAGGGTGATGTGCTCCCGGATGCCGGCGGCTAGGCAGGCCGAGAGCTTGGCGTGCTCCACGCCCAGGGGGACCACGTCGCTCAGGCGTACGCACACCATGGTCTTCACCTCGGCGGTCTTGGTGAAGGGGAGAGTATGGATACCGATGACCGGGGCAAAGCTGGTGGAGACGCTCCCCCTGACCTTCACGCCGAAGGTGGTGAGGCTGCCGCTGCTGCCGCACTTCGGCTTGGGGCCGTCGAAGTAAAACTCGTAGTTCTCCAACGGGCAGGAGCCGTTTTTCTGGAGGTATTCGGCGGCGATGGCGGTGATCTTCTGCTTGCCCGCGGTATCGTTGGAGGCGATGGGGAGCAGCCGCCCAGCGGCCAGCACGGCGGCGTCGGCCGCCGTCTGAACCTGCCCGCTCCGGACGTAGAGACAGCCCAGGTCTACGGCGAGGGCGCCCAGCAGCAGGGCGATGGTCATAAAACCGGCCACCAGCACCAAAACCGAGCCGCCCTCCTCCCGGCCGAGCCGGTGCAGGAAAGAGCCTATCATACCATCACCCCATCTTCATACGGCAGGTGGATTTGAGCGGGATGCTGTCCCCGGAGAAAATACCCAGCACGGGGGTGAGCGTGGGCAGATCATAGCTGAGCGTGACCGACAGGTCCCCCGAGCGGTGGTCGGCGGGGTTGGTATAGGCCACGTCGATCCGCAGGCCGTTTTTCAGGTTGTCGGTGGCCAGGGCCACCGCGCGGCTCTTGACCATCGCCAGGTTTTCGGTACTGCTCGCGGCGTAGGTGATGCCGTAGCGGGTGCTCTCCCGGCAGATGTTGTCCAGCTGCAGCTTGTTGGCGCAGATCCAGCCCAGCTCCAGCATCCCGCAGAGCAGGAGGAGCACCAGCGGGAGGGCCAGTGCCAGCTCGACGATGCCCTGTCCGCCCTCATGGCGGACAAGCGCGCGCAGATTTTTCCAGAGTTTTTTCACGCATCTCTCCCCCGATCTGTATGGAATCTGTCAGGACGTTTTGGGTGAGGCGCTCTTCTCCAGCCCCTCTTTTATGCCTGCGAATATGCCGTTGAGAGGGCCGCTTATTGTGCTGAGGGCGGCAATCACTACAACGGCCACCGCCGTGAGGATGAGGCTATATTCCACCATGCCCTGCCCGCCCTCATGGCGGGCAAGCACGCGGAGGTCCCTCCAAAGCTTTTTCACGCAAGACCCTCCTTGTCGGTATTGTGTACGGAGCATATCCATAGATTTTCGCCGGGGAAAGTCCATGGATATACCCCGCTCAGGACCGGTGGCGCCTTGGGTCGGGTGGAAATCTCCCGCCCCAAGGCGCCATTTTGCTTAGGGGATCAGGGTTTACTTGCCGGTGGGGTTGGTCAGGCGGGTATTTGCGTCTTTGAACAGGCCGTCGATGCCGCCGCCCAAAGTGCCGAGGGCAACGATCACCACCAAAGCCACCGCCGCGATGATGAGGCCGTACTCCACCATGCCCTGGCCGCTCTCGTCCTTGAACAGATTGAACAGATTTTTCATTTTTACGTTCCTCCCAAATTTTTGTTTTGTTTATCGTATCAGCAGCAAAAAATATGCCGCCGTTACAAACGGACCCATGGGGATAAACTGGTGCAGAAAGGCGAGGAAGGTGCTTCTTTGCACAAAGGTGTAGAGCAGAATGAGCATACCCATGATGACGATGCAGAGCAGGGCGCTTTGCAGCCCGGCGCACAGGCCGATGGCCGCCGCCAGCTTGACATCGCCGCCTCCGACCTTCTTTCCCAGGAGGAAGGGGACCACAAAGAGAACGCCGCACACCAAAAAGCCCGCCAGGGAGCTCAGGATATCCGCCCCGGTAAAGCCCAGCAGGGAGGAGACGGCGGCCGTCGCCAGTAGAGCGAGGATGAGCTCGTTAGGGATGACGCGGTAGCGCAGGTCGAACAGGGTGGCAACCCAGCACACCGAGAGGGCGACCAGACGAAAGGCGAGCTGCCCGGGGCCGTCGGCGGTGAGAAAGACCGTCAGGAAGAGCCCGGCGCAGCCCAGAGCCGAGAGGGCGCGGATCAGAGCGGTTCTCGGCCTGACCTCCAGACCCCTGGCCGCGGCCAGGCGCTCCTCCAGGCGGTTCAGGAGCGGTTCGGACGCCGCGCCCAGCAGTGGCGGGAGCAAAAAGGGGAGTACGGTCGGCAGCATAGAGACGGGCTCCTTTCGGGGATAAAAAAAGACTGTATTCGGCGCTACCGAATACAGTCGACTTTTTTCCGGCGCAGGGGAGCACAAGCACACGTCCCGCGGCACGCAAAATGCGCACCGTGCGTGACGGGGCTCCTCATCCGGTCAAAAGTGCGTCTTCAATCGGTAGCTGGCGATCATAGGAAATTCCCTTAGACCCTGTAGCTTCGCGTCCCGCACTTTCACGCGGTTTGCCGTTTTACTAGTGGGAAGACTTGGGCACTTTTTATTTGATTGTAGGGGCTGCAAAAATCAGTGCTGGGTCAGCTCCTCGATGTCCACGGTCTCGGGCATGGGCTGGAGGGAGCGGAGCCATTCGAGCTGGGCCAAGGTGCGCTGGAAGAGGCCCCGGGCGATCGCGCCGTCGATAAAGCGGCTGGTGATCTTCTTGTAGGAGAAGGGATAGTCGGACATATAGAAGAACATGACCTCGGTGAGAAAGTCCTCACACTGGTCTTTTCCCGCCGCCAGCAGGGCGGGGGAGACGCTGCTCTGGAACTGGGGCTCGGCGCAGACCTTCTCGAAGAGGAAGCCCAGATTGTGGGCCTTGGGCGCCTCTTTTCCCGTGTGATAGACGTACATGCCCTTGAGCTGGCGCTCCAAGGCCTGCTGACACATGTAGGCCACATACACCCAGCGCTCGCCGTCGATGAGGACGCGGGCGGTGTCGAGATCGTACTGGGAGAGCATCACCCAGTACTTATACTTTTCGGCAGCGTTCATACGGGATTCTCCTTTGGGACCAACTCGCCGGAGGAGATCAGGTCGCGCAGCAGGGCGGCGACTTTCTGATCGTAGAGCTTTGGCAGGGAGCACAGCTCCTCCGCCGCGGCTGAGAATGTGCTGGGCTCGCTGGTGTACACCCGCTTGGTGGTCATGGCGTCGAAGGAGTCGGCGATGGCGATGATGCGGCCCTCAAGGGAGATATCGTCCCCCGAGAGCCCGAAGGGATAGCCGCTGCCGTCCAGCCGCTCGTGGTGGCTGCGGGCGATCTCGGCCACCCGCTTGCCGAACCTGGGGGTGAGGAGCCGGGCCGAGTCCAGCGGGTGTTTCATAATCACGCGGAACTCACCCGGGGTCAGGCGGTCCGGTTTCTTTAAAATCTCGTCGGGAACGTAGCATTTCCCCACATCGTGGAACAGGGCGGCGTTGATGAGGTCATCCATCCGCTGCTGATCGTTGAAGAGGCGGCGCATGAGCATGACCGAATATTCCATGACGTTGTGGCTGTGGCTGTAGGTGTAGTTGTCCTTCTCGTCCACCTTGGTCATCAGCTCGTTCAGGTTGCCCTGATAGCCGAACACATTGTCAAACAGAGGCTTGTTGGTGACGTAGAGGAGCTTGGTGTCCTCGTCGGTCTGGAGGTAGACCTCCCGTTTCAAGCCGTCCACATGGAAACAGCCGCCGGCGGGAATGGTGATAGGGGTGGGCCCCAGCATCAGGTCCAGGTGACCCGAGAGCACGTAGAAGAACTCCATGGTGTCCTCATCCTCAGCGGGGACGATCCAGACCGTCGCATGGGCATAGAGCATCTGCACCATGACCTCCATATCCTGGCGCTTGGCCAGAAGGGTCAGGTGTGCCTGTTCCAGGCCCAGACTAAGTCGGGAGCCGTCTTCGTTGATGAAAAGTCCTTCCATGTTTCATGCCTCATTTATAAAAGGTCCAGACCGGCGAGGTCCACACCGTAGGCCGCAACCTCCTCCACAATCCCGCAGGGCAGCTCCAGCTCGTCCACCGAGAAGACCTGAATCTGGATGTCATAATCGGCGGAGCGGCATAGACGGGAGAGGGTGATATACTGCGCAAGACCGCAGGGCGTGCCGGGGCTCAGAAACACAGCCAGATCGATATCGCTGTCCTCCCTCCAGCAACCCTTGGCGAAGGAGCCGTATAGGACGACCCGGTCTACCCAGGAGTAGGCGAGAAACGCGGTTCTCAGTCTGTGCAGCAATTGGGCAACCGGGGCCGGAATAGAGAGCGCTGACATCGTATGGGCTGTTTTAGCGGGGCTGAATGACCCGGAGCGGGTCGATCAGGACGACCTGGCCGTCTACCACATATTCGGTGTAGGTGCACTCCACCGAATAGCCCAGCCTGGCGACCTGCTTGGTGGTAGTTTCCACAATCCTGTTCACCTGGGTGAGAAGCATAGCCACATCGTCCTTCTTGGTTCTCTGGGCTTGGGCAACCAGGAGTTCGATCCTTATGTTGGCCTGGGCGACCAAAAGCTCGGCCATGATAAGGTTTGCGGCGTTCTTGATGGCGGCGAGGTCCTGTTTGCGGCTGCTGGTGATCTGAATCTGGTGGTAGACCTGCTGGGGGAGAGAAGGCGCGGATGCGGCCATGGCCGGGGAGACAGCGGTAAAAGTGAGCGTCAGGGACAGGAAGAGCGCTGCGATTTTCATCTTTTTCATTTGGTTTACCCCCTCAATTTTGTACCGCCGGCAAATAAAAAGCAGCCGGCAAATTTACCAGCTGCGACCATTTTGATCAACAAACGAAAAGCAGGCTTCCTTGACAAAGGAGTCTGACCGTGTCTGTAATCTCAAAAAGTACGGCAACTGGCTGCCATAGACTTTCGTCCTTAGGCCCTTTAGCTTTGCGCCCCCACCTTTCGGTGGGTTTGCCTTTTTCGTGGGGATAGACTTCTATCCATTGCCTATGATAGCACGGAAAATTTTCGCTGTCAACCAGGATTTAACTTGAAAATTAGATTTACTTTCCAGCGTCCATTTTGTGGAAAAGGTATAAAAAGGAATAAAAAAATCGAAAGCATACGGTTCTCATTTGGCGAAGTTTATGTTATGCTGTTAACTGTTGAAATAAACGGCCGAACTGTGTGAATGGGAGGATGGGATATGGGAAAGCGGATCGGAACGGGATTGCTGTCCGCACTGCTGCTTCTCACGCTGCTGGGCGGCTGTACGTCCGAGGTGAGGAAGCCCGCGGTGAGCGTGCCGATGCCCCTCGCGTCGGCCGGCGCACCGAGTGACACGGTGCGGCTGGGCGTGGCCGAGTTAAGCGGGACCTACGACCCCTTTTGGTATGCCACGGCGGACGAGAGCCGGGTCCAGGAGCTGCTCTTCGACCGTCTCATCGGCTTTGACGCCGAGGGTCAGCCCGTGCCCGAGCTGGCCGACTGGACGGTATCGGAGGACGGGCTGGTGTACACCTTCACTTTGCGTGAGGGGCTGCGGTACTCCGACGGCAGCCCCATCCTCTCCTCAGATTTCGCCTTTGCGCTGGAGGTCTACGACGACCCCAGCTACGACGGCTACTCCGACTACTCTACGGCGGGCATACAGGGCTATAGCGACTACCACAGCGGCGATGCCCAGACCATTTCGGGCGTGACCACCCCGGACGCGCGCACGCTGGTCATCGCGCTGGAGCGGCCCAGCCTGAACGCCATCTACTCCCTGGATCTGCCCGCCGTGAGCCGGGCCTACTACGGCGCGGACTATGTCAAGGGCAGCCTGGACGGCGTGCGGGAGAGAACCAGGCGGCCTCTGGGCAGCGGGCAGTATGTCTACGGCAGCGCCGTGGAGGGCCAGAGCCTCACCCTCAAGGCAAACCCCCTCCATTACCGGGGCAAGCCCCATATCGGCACCTGCGTCTTTTCCGTCACCCCCCCGGGGATGGAGCTGGAGCGGCTCATCCTGGGGGAGACCGACCTGGAGAGCTCTTACCCCGAGCCCGACTACCTGCGGCAGGTCGCTGGGAATGATTCCGTCCAGAGCTTCTTCTTCCCCTCGGCCTCCTTCAGCTATTTGGGGCTGAACGACGCGCTGCCCATGTTTTCCGACGCCCTTACCCGGCAGGCCCTAGCCTGCGCGGTTGACCGCGCGGGCGTGACGACCGCCTTCTATGGGGAAAACGCCCGGCTGCTGACCGCCCCCGTCTCCCAGGACTCCTGGGCCAACAGCACCGAGGGCCTGGACCCATACTCTTATGACCCCGCCCGCGCGGCGGACCTCCTGAGCCGGGCGGGCTGGAAGAAGAACGCCGCGGGGCTGCTGGAGCGGGACGGGGCGACCTTCTCCATCCTGTACACCATCGACGCGGGCAACCCGGTCAGCGAGCTCATGGCGGTGGCTATGGCCGACAGCCTGAGCGGATTGGGTATCACCTTCACCACCGAGACGCTGGAGTTCAACGCCATGTACGACAAGATCCTCAGCGGGGGTATCCAGATGTGGTTCGGCACCATCGGCCTCCTGCCCGACCCGGGGGTCACCTCCCTCTACCACAGTAATGGCGCTCAGAACTACGGCCAGTACACCGACCCCGAGAGCGACGCGCTGATGGAGGCGGTAGACGCGGCGGCCGACCCCCAGGAGAGGCAGGCTCTCTATGTCGCCCTCTGGCAGCGGCTCAATCGGGAGCTGCCCGCCATTTGGTGCTACCAGCGCAATGAATTCTGGGTGGCAAGCCGCAGGCTGGCGGGCCTGGAGGGTGACAGCTACAACAGCTTTTTCCGCAAGCTCTATCAGGTATCCATTCAGGAATAAAACCGGTTCGGGCCGGGCTGTGGATGTCCGCGGCCCGGCCTGAACGGTATGGCGCACGGGGAGAGGGGAGGGAGCCGGGTGGCGCGTTCGGTCCTGCGGCGGCTGGGGTATGCGCTGGGTATCCTGCTGCTGGTATCTATGCTGGTGTTTTTTCTCATGGCGCTCCTCCCCGGGGACTATGTGCGTGCCGCCCTGGCGGGCAGCCGGGTGTCCCCGGCCTTTGCCGAGGGGCTGCGCCGGGTATACGGGCTGGACGTTCCGGCCTGGCAGCGGTATCTCCACTGGCTTGCCGCCGCCGTCCGGGGCGACCTGGGGTATTCCTTCTCCCATGGGCAGGGCGTTTTCCCCGTCATTGCCGCTGCGCTGCCCGTCACGCTGCTGGTGGGCGGCCTCGCCTTCGCGCTGGAGCTGCTGCTCGGCATCTGCCTGGGCTGCGTCTCGGCCTGGCGGGCGGGGCGGACGGTGGACCGGCTGGGGGTGGGCTTCTCTCTGCTCACCGTGTCTTTGCCCCCCTTCGTGCTGGCCCTCTTCCTGCAAAAATGGCTGGCGCTGGACCTGCGCCTTCTCCCCCTGTCGGGCCTCTCCACGCCCGGCGCCGCGGTGACCGTCCTTGACGTGCTGCGTCACCTGGCGCTCCCCTGTATGACCTTGGCCCTCCTGGAGACGGGGCGGCTCTCCCGCTATGTCCGGGCCTCCATGCTGGAGGTCCTCCCCACCGACTATATCCGTGCCGCCCGGGCGGGCGGTATCGGCGGGCGGCGCATTTTGTGGCGCTATGCCCTGCGCAACGCCCTCCTGCCGGTGGTGACCTATCTGGGGCTCTCTCTGCCCGTCCTCTTCGGCGGAGCGCTGGTCATCGAGACCGTGTTCTCCCTGCCCGGGCTGGGCCTGGCGGCCTATAACGCCGTTTTGACCCGGGACTATCCGCTGGTCATGGGAGTCGCCATGCTCCTGTGCCTTGTGACGGTGTCAGGCAACCTCCTGGCCGACCTCTTGTACCGGGCCGCCGACCCCAGGGTGCGGGTGGGGAAGGGGGCGCAGTGGATGTGAAAAGACGCGGAAGGACATCCCTCAAATTAGGGCTTTTCCTCCTGGGGCTGTTGGTCCTCTTTGCGGGGCTGGGTCCGCTGCTCTCCCCCTTTTCCCTGGCGCGGACCGACCTGGCGCGGGCCTATCTGCCGCCCCTGACGGGTGGCCATCTGCTGGGAACCGATCTGGCGGGGCGAGACGTGCTGACGCTGCTGGCCAGCGCCCTGGGGGTGTCCCTGACGGTATCCCTGTGCGCCGTGGCGGTGCAGATGCTGCTGGGGGTGCTGTTGGGCGTCGCCTCAGGCTGGCTGGGAAAGGCCGTGGACCTCTGCGTTATGGCGGCGGTGGACGTGGTGCTCAGCCTGCCCACGCTGCTGGTGCTGCTGATGGCCTCGGCTCTGCTGGGGAGGCTGGAGCTGGGCGCTCTCACCCGCACGGGGCTGGTGGCGGCGGTCATCGGGCTGCTGTCCTGGCCCGCCTGCGCCCGGCTGGTGCGGGGGGAGACCCTGCGCCTGCGGGAGCAGGGCTTTATCACAGCGGCGGCGGCGGGGGGCGTGGCCCCGGGGCGGATTTTAACGGGTTATCTGCTGCCCAACCTCCTGCCCCAGGTGGCGGTCACCGCCACTTTGGGCATCGGAGATGCCATCATCGCCGAGTCGGTGCTCTCCTTTCTGGGGCTGGGCGTCAGCCCGCCGCTGGTCTCACTGGGGGGCATGATCCGCGCTATGACACGGCTTGCCGACCTGCGCGGCAGGCCATGGCTCTGGCTGGGGGCGGGAGTTTTAGTGGTTTTATGTGTGACCGCCTTCCACTTTGTGGGGGCGGGACTGGAGGAGGGCAGGAAATGCTGACGGTCACCGGACTATCCACCGCTTTCGGCGCCCATGCGGTCACGGAGGGGCTGAGTTTCACTGTGGAGCCGGGGTCCACCACCTGTCTTATCGGCGAGTCGGGCTGCGGCAAGACGGTGACGCTGCTCTCTCTGCTGGGCCTGTCCAGAGGAGCGGTGAGCGGCAGCGCCGCCCTGGAGGGGCGGGAGCTGCTGGGTCTCCCGCCCAAGGCATGGCGGCGGGTGCGCGGGCGGGAGATCTCCATGATCTTTCAGGAGCCACAGAGCGCCCTTAACCCGGTGATGACAGTGGGGCGCGGGCTGTGCGAGCTTATCGCGGCCCACCGCCCCATGCCCGCCGCCGCCCTCCGGCGAGAGGCAGAGGGGCTGATGGCGGCCGTGGGGCTCCCCGATCCTTCCGCCCTCTTTGGCCGTTATCCCCATGAGCTCTCGGGCGGTATGCGCCAACGGGTGCTCATTGCCGGGGCGCTGGCCCACAGCCCCAAGCTGGTGCTGGCCGACGAGCCCACCTCCGCCTTGGATATGACCATCCGTGCCCAGATCATCGACCTCTTCGGACGGCTGAAACGGGAGCGGGCCTGCTCCTTTCTCATCGCCACCCACGATCTGACCCTGGTGCGCCGGCTGGCGGACCGGGTGCTGGTGATGTACGCCGGGGAGCTGGTGGAGCAGGGGGCGGCCCCGGCTGTGCTCTCGGCCCCCCGCCATCCATATACCCGCGCATTGCTGGCCGCGGCCCGGGAGGAGGGGCCACTCCCTCTGCTGGAGGGGGAGCCGCCGTCTCCCGCGTCCTTCCCAGCGGGCTGCCGGTTCCATCCCCGCTGCCCGGACGCGCAGCCCGCCTGCGCCCGGGCCCGCCCCGCAATGGAGGGGGAGGGGGACCATCTGTGGCGCTGCCCCCTGAGTGTCTGAGCAGAAAAATGCTGCCCAGGTAAATCCGCATGGAAAGCAGTCGGCAAGACCACCGCAGTGCGGCGCACAAGTGGTTTGCGGAAGGCGGAATTCACTTCCGCCGAGCATTTTAAAGGAAACGGGTGAAGCGCCCGAAGGGCGCGGAACCCAAAAAGAAGAGGCAAAAAGATAAAATCTTTTTGCCTCTTCTTTTTGGAGCAGGTAAAGCATTCCAATCTAAACCCTCATATTGAAAGCCCTTGCGCCGCTAGGCTTTGCGGACTTCTAGTTTATTCAATCCCCATGTCAAGGCTAAGGGGAAGAGCGAAAGACCTCGCCGTTACCCAGTTCGCACGACTGTATCAACACTAAACATTTACCGATATGCCAGCACTCCCGCAAGCGGGAGTGCTGGCAGCAGGACGGGGAAATGGTATCCGGGCGCGGTGCGCCCGCACACCATATTCCCTGTCCTTTGCTTTTTGTCTTTTGATAGCTTTTCCCACGATGACATAGGGTTGTGTGGAAGCGTGAATTTGGCGGTTGCTGGGGGTGGTTCACCACCCGAGCAACCCCAACAATTCCGCTTTCGCCTGAGCGGCAGCGGGTTGCGCTACAAACCGCCCTGCCGCACAGCACAAACCGGGAGCAGGGGCTTCGCTTCGGGGTGTCGCCCCCGTGCGGCGCGTCTAGCCGATGCCACGGCATCGTTCAGACGGGCCACACGGGACGCATCCCAGCCCCCGCCGCCGGGCGGGTTGCCGTAATGCTCCTGCCGACACTGCGCTACGATTTTTTAACGGTTTGTCGGCAAGCCGCCAAGCCCTAAAATCGTAGCCCCTCCGCTCCGCCCCTGCGGGGAAGGCAACCAAGCCCCAGCACCGAAAGGAGGCTGACTATGAGCCGAAAGCGCATTGACCGCATTTATCCCCGCGACCGTGCGGCTATGGCCGCCTTAGGGCGCACAGGCCACATCAGCCATCAACAACTAGGCGAGTTTTTGCGCGACAAGCGCATCAGCGACTATTGCAAGGAAGGACTGTTGCAAAAGACTGTCCAATCAATACCGGGAGACGGCCAGGAGGACA
>JBLJBF010000019.1:0-2706 GCA_047637855.1 Pseudoflavonifractor sp.
TCTGGGCGGCCCGCCGTCGGGCGGGCCGCTTTTCTTTTTATTTCTTATTTATTGAAGATCTTGAATATCTCGGTAAAGGGGTCGTCGTCCTGGTCGGGCTCCTGCTCGGGCAGGGGGGCGGGGGGGGAGACCACCGCGCCGAACTGCTGATAGCCCTGCAGGGCGGGCGACTGGACCTGATTGGCGGCGGCGGTGAAGGGCTTGCCGGGAATGGCGCTCTGGTGCTCGTCAAACCCGGTGGAGATGACGGTGACGCGGATCTCATCCTCCAGCGTCTCGTCGAAGGCGGCGCCGAAGATGATGTTGGCGCTCTCGTGGGCGGCCTGACGCACCAGGTTGGCGGCGGTCTCCACCTCCTCCAGCCCAATGTCGGGGGAGCCGGTAATGTTCACCAGCACGCCCTTGGCCCCGTTGATGCTGGTCTCCAGCAGAGGGCTGGAGATGGCCATTTTGGCGGCCTCCTCAGCCTTGTTCTTGCCCGCGGCCCGGCCAACGCCCATATGGGCCATGCCCGCGTTCTTCATGATGGCGGTCACATCGGCAAAGTCCAGGTTGATGAAGCCGGTATTGCTGATGAGGTCGGAAATAGACTGTACCGCCTGGCGAAGCACGTCGTCGGCGATCTCAAAGGCGTTGGCAAAAGTGATCTTCTGGTCGGTGGCGAACTTCAGCCGCTCGTTGGGGATGATGACCAGCGAGTCCACCTTGCTGCGCAGCTCGGCGATGCCCTGCTCGGCCTGCTCCATGCGGCGCCGCCCCTCAAAATTGAAGGGCTTGGTGACCACGCCCACGGTGAGGATGTCGGCCTCCTTGGCGATATCGGCCACGATGGGGGCCGCGCCGGTGCCGGTGCCGCCGCCCATGCCCGCGGTGATGAAGACCATGTTGGTGGCCTCCAGGGCCTTGGAGACCTGGCTCCGGCTCTCCTCTGCCGACTTGCGCCCCACGTCGGGGTTGGAGCCGGCACCCTGGCCCCCCGTCAGCTTCTCGCCGATCTGAATTTTATAAGTAGCGCTGGAGACGGCAAGCGCCTGCTTGTCCGTGTTGACAGCGATAAAGTCCACACCCCGCATCCCGGACTTCACCATACGGTTGACCACATTGTTGCCGCCGCCGCCAACACCGATCACTTTGATGTTTACCACATTATCGGCCACGGCGTCAAATCCAAAAGCCATACTTGCTCCTCCTATGTAAAGACACTTGATATTCTCTATTTCAACAAATTATGGTAGTCACTCTTCGGGGGGCGTTACTATATCTTGTTCTATTTTAGCCTTCTTTTTGCGGGAGGTCAAGAGCTCCCTGCGGATTTCCGCAAAGTTTTGGAACAATCTTGTGCCGAATACCACAACGGCGGCCAGATAGAGGGGCACGCCCAGCTTATCCCCCAGCCAAGCGAGGAAAACGGCGATCAGCGCGTTGCCAAAAAAACCCGAAAGAAAAATATCCAGCTTAAAGGTTTTTTTAACGCGGGCGTTCATGCCCCCCAGCGCGGTATCCAGCGCGGCCAGAAGGCCGGTGGCCACATAGAGGCTATACTCCGCGGGCACATGCCAGGGGAGAAATCCGCCGACGGCGAGGCCAAGAACAAGGCCAATAAGCTCGATCATCCCACGCTCCCCCCTTCCCCCTCGGCCGACATCGCCGCCGACCGGGCGTACCGGAAGCTCAGCACGCCATTGTATCCGGGCACCGTCAGCAGCTCGCTGGGTGTGACCTTGACCTCGATTTTCCACTGGCCCAGCACGTCCACCACGCCGTTTCGCATGGTGAGCGCGTTATAGAGGGTGGCGCTGTCCCCGATGGCGTTGATGACGAAGGGCGCGGCGTAGCGCCTGCCGTTGACGATGACCACGGCCCCGGCACAGCGGACCTCGCTGGTGGCCAGCAGCCGCTCGTTGTTGAGCGAGATGGCCTCGGCCCCCGCGTCACGCAGGTCGTTGATGACGGCCAGGAGATCGCTGTCGTGGATAAGGTAGTTGTGCTCATCCCCGGTGATGTTGACCGCCGTGGAGTCCCGCATGGCGACCATCACGCCGGGGCCCACCACCTCGGTAAGCCCGGCTTCCATCTCCAGCTTGTCCACCTCGGCCTTGAGGGCCCCGCTGCCGCCGCTGCCCGAGGCCGCCTCGTCGCGGTATCTCTGGAGCTCGGCCTGCACCTCTCCAAGCTGAGCCTGGGTGGATTCCAGCTTGTCTTTGGTCTCGTTATACATACCCTGTAAGGTCTCCAGCCGTCCGCTCTGGCCGGCGTTGTCGGCGTTGTTGACCTTGACGCTGCGCAGCTGGATCGCCAGCAGCACACCCAGCAGCAAGCACACCACGCCTATGGCCCACTCGCCCCCGTTTATCTTTGCCTTTATCATGTTCCGCTCCTTATATCTGGATGGGATCATCCCACCCTAGGAATAGGGGATCACGTTCAGAATGCCCTCGCTCTTGAGCCGGCTCAGGTCTATCACCCCGCTGGTGTTCTCGTCCAATTTCTCTTTGACCGTGCGGTCCACGGCGTTCATCAGGCTGTCGTAGTCCACGCCGCTCATGGGCATTTTCAGGGTAAACCGGCCCGCGTAGCCCGCCAAAATTACGTTGGCGGCGGTAAGGTCATAGCTTTGCATCCGGCCCGCCATGCCGTATTTTTCGGCGGCCTTCATCAGCGCCGTCAGGCTCTCCAGCTTGAGGGTCTGATTCTCGGGCACCGCGA
>JBLJBF010000020.1:0-7950 GCA_047637855.1 Pseudoflavonifractor sp.
CGTGCAGGAAAACCACTTTTTGAAACTTCTTACGGTGTTTCAAAAAGTGCCTCAGCCTGTCGAAAAGACTTTTTCGACAGGCGGAGGGGACTGCCGCGCTATGTGGCAGTCCCCTCCGGTTTTCAGGTGTTACAGGTTTGCGCCCATGGCCGCGGGGAAGGTCTCGGCGGGCATGACGCCCACCGTGCGGTCAATCTCCTTGCCATTTTTGAAGAATCGGGGCCTTTTTCAGTGGTTTCGAACCGCCCCCTCTGCCCTAGACTCAATAAAATCAGCCTTCAGTGCGTTAAAATACGCCTCGAACTCGGCCTGCCTCATATCAATCGGCAGCACATCAACGCTGCCGTCCTGCACCTTGCGAACCAAAATATAGGATAAAGCAGGTTCATTGTCGCCCCTGTGAGCAAACAGCGTAAAGACTTCCATCTCCGCCGGCATACCGATCGCTTCGCCCGAGTGTGTGTACACACCCTCCGTCACAGCAGCTCCGTGAAAGCTCATGAGGGATGTCCGATAAATCGTGTAGCCGGTAAAATTCTTCTCATCAATGGGCAAAACGTCGAAGTTTGACCCATGGAAGCTATTATAAATGCGTAGTATCCCGCCTCGGCAGGCGGTTGGCATGAGATTCTCATAGTATGCGCTCCGATGCGCGTCAGGGTGTGGGGCGTTGGTGATCACATCGTTCATTGGTTGAGAGAAATTTGACGTAACAAACAGGCTGATTCCAACATCGCTGTTAATTTCATACCGCCTCAAGTAATTGTCCACACGGTGCTCTTTGGAAAAGTAGCGGCCGGCCGGGCTTTCAAAGATAAAGAACAACGCCACGAGGATAAGCAGCGCTGCGGCACCGGCAACCAGGTATCTCTTTTTCATTTTGTCCTCCATAATAATCCCCAGAATCGAATTCTCTTGACTGGGAGATACCCCCAGCCAAGAGAACGCAACGTTTGTCGGCGAACAGATTTTATCGTGTAATACTACAGATAGGGCTGTAAAGACGATGGGACGGTTCTCGCGGCGCTCTTTCACACGGCGGGTAACGCTTATTAAGACAAAAAAGCCGGCCCACATCCTCTCGGGTGAGGGGACAGGACGATTCCTTTTGTGCCTTACCCATATATTTACGGAAAAGTGCAGGATTTACATAATTAAAATAAATATTTTACTTTATGCCACAATTACACCTGATATTACCATATTTATTTACTTTGGTCAAATAAAATAGCACCTGCGGGGCCTAGATATTATCTTGCTTGGGTAATATAATTTTACCTAACAGGAGGGCGATCATATGGAAGAGATTCTCCGTGCAAAGAGGCTCGGGGAACATATCGCAAAGGATTGGGACAGGTCATGCATGACCCGAATACGGCTTGCGGAGCGGGTCCGCGTCAGCACCGCATTTATCTCCCGGGGGGAGCGGGGACAAAAGCTGATTCGGGTCTGTGTGGCGGAGTTTGAGCCAAAGAGAGAAATTCCGTCAGGGTTATGATATAATGGTCGCAGCAGGAGGTGGAATCCGCGTGTTACCCGAACAGGATAGATTTATGGAGGAACTGCACCGCAAATACTTTAGAAAACTGACGTTATATTCCATGTCTGTTTTAAGGGATTCAGCGAGAGCGCAGGATGTTGTTCAGGACGCTCTTCACGAGGCACTTCGTAATGTCAACGATTTGATGAGACATGAAAATCCTGGCGGCTGGCTGATGGAGACGGTGAAAAATAAAGTCAGAGACAGTGAACGCACCCACAGGCGCTATATGCGACGCTTTCTCTCGCTGGATACCGAAATTTCCGCAGAACTCTTCGCTGTGGACAGCTCGGCCGTCGAGCTTGATGAATCTGATGATGTTGTACTGATGGAAAAGATAGAACAGTTACTTACGCCGGAGGAATATCGACTTTTAAAAAGGCTTATCTTTGATAAAGCAAGCCATCTTGAAACGGCGCAGGAATTTGGCATCACTGTTTATGCAAGCCAAAAACGCCTGGAGCGAATCCGGGAGAAACTGTACAGGGAATACCCCGAACGAAGAAAAAAGAGAAAATAAAAAATATTTTGTGTTTTTATGTCAGGTCTTGCATCGAGCGGCAATATATACAGTGAAGGAGGTTCATGAAATGGCGAAGAGCAACAAGAATGAAAAATACGCCTATCTGGACCGATTAAGCACAGCGCGGTTGGAAGAACTCTTGCGTGCGGACATTGAATCCCCGGAGAATGGAAATGATGGCGTGATTTTTCATATCTTGGAGGTGATGGAAGAGAGAGAGGATGGCTGCCTCAACAGCCGTCTGCCGGATGCGGACAAGGCATGGGCGGAGTTTCAGCAGTATTACAACATCCCCGAGGGGGAGGGCCTGTCCCTGTATCCCATTGAGAACGAAAGCGGGGAAGAGGCTCCTGCCGGCGAGGAAGAGGAGGGCCCTGCATCCAGATGGCCGCAAAGGACCAAGAGGAATCGTCCATCCCGCATGCTAAGGGCCGCGGGAATCGCTGCTGTTGTTGCCGTGTGTACCGTGGGTCTGATGGTGGGCGTCCAGGCGGCAGGAATTGATATCTTCGGCGCGATTGGCCGCTGGACGGAGGAGACGTTTCATTTTGTGACCGCTCCTGTGGGAGCAATGCAAGACGATGTAAATGCAGGTATATCTTCCATGCAAAGGAACAGCGAGTATTATCACAGGCTGCAAAATGCACTTGATGAGTGTGGGATTACCGAAAAGTTAGCCCCGACATGGTATCCAGAGGGGTTCGAGATGTCTGAGCCAAAAACAGCAAATAACGAATTGGGCAACAAAGTTCTTTGTGGTTTTACCGGCCCCCAAGATAAGTCGTTTAGTATCCAAGTTCGGCGCTATAATTCGGCCTCTTATTTAGATGTGCAAACTCTTGAAAAAGATAATGAAGATGTGGAGGAGTACATTATAGGAGGAAAGATCTTTTATATTATGTCAAACATGGATGCCACAACGGCAACATGGTCTGACGGTAGTTCATTGGTGCTAAGTATTGTAGGCAACATCCCAAAGGCTAAAATAAAAGATTTGCTTGATTCGATTGGAGGGTAATCAACTTGAAACGTATTATTTCTTCTATTCTTGCGCTGACAATGATGTTTGCACTCTCTTGCGGAGCAACTGCTGTTTCCGGGGGGGCGTCCCCTATGGCCAGTCCAACTCTTGCAGAATATATTGCAATTATGACGGCGGGAACTAGCAGCAGAGAGCTTAAAATTGCCTATGATGTGACAGCAAGTAGGCTTGCGGATTTAGTAGGGGTATCATCAATTGTCATCTATAAATCAGATGGCAGCTACGTTACGACGATCACTGGTACAACCGGGAATGGCTTGATTGTATCCTCTGATTTTGGACACGCTGGTTCTTATGCTTATTTGGGAACTTCCGGGACCTATTATTATGCAAAAGTAACCGTGTTTGCTACCATTGGGAGCGTATCCGACAGCCGCACCATTACTACCTCCACTGTGAAAGCGCCCTAGGCGATTGCAATTAGCCCACCGGCGACGCCCGAATTTGGGCGTCGCTTTTTTATACACGGCTTTGACCGGCGACAGATGTGAAAACTCTCAATTTGAGCGGTGTGTCGGCGTAATAGGGCAGCTCAAATTGTGTATTTTACCACTCAACACAAGCGGTACTTCATCTACCAGGTAAAAAGAAAAACAATATTTGGGAGGGAAACAACATGAGAGTATTACCTATCACAACCCGTATAGTCTGTACGGAGGAAGACTGCCAGCTTGCGCTCCGATATGCCATTTTGGCGGAGGAGACCCCCGACGGACTGGAGTGTTACGGCGTTAAAATCACGGAAGAATCCGCACCCTACGGCGCGTCGGTCTCCGCCCTGACCATGAGCGGCCAAAAAATCTATGACCTGATAGCGCTGCTGGCGAATAACACGGTCACCCCTGCCGGGCTTATGGATGTGGTCGCCGATTGGTTGTAGCAAGCCGCGGTTGCCGGAATATTTTTTTGGAAGCGTGGCCGTCCGCCCATAAAAACAGAGGGCCGCAGAAATCTCATATCCGCGACCCTCTATTAAAAATGAGTAAGACTCAAAAATGACGAACAAAGATGTCGCTCTTTTCCAGAAACTCCTCTACAGTCTCAAACTCCAGCTGATGCAGCAGCTCCAGCACATAGGGGTTGTCCAAGGGGGTGTGGTAGGCGGCCTCGTCTCCGTAGCGTTCCACATTCTCCTTGCCCGCCTCCTTGGGGAGTATGGCCTTGGGGCCGCCCACACAGCCGCCCACGCAGCCCATGCCCTCAAAGAAGTTAGCGTTTCCCTCGCCGTTGCGGATGGCCTCGATCATGGCCTTGCAGGCGGGAACGCCGTCGGCCTGGCGGGTGCGCACGCCGATGGAGCGGCCGGGGTGCAGACGGTCCACCGTGACGCGCACGGCCTCGCTTACGCCGCCGGTACGGGCGTAGATGCGCCCGGCGCGGGAGGAGTGGTCCTTCTCGCTCTCCTCCAGCTTGGCGGGGTCGATCGCCGCGGCATCGAAGATGTCCCGCACCTCCTGGAAGGTGAGCACGTAGTCAATGGCCCCCTTCAGATCACTCTCCCTGGCCTCGGCCTTTTTGGCGACGCAGGGGCCCACAAAGATAGTAAGAGCGTCGGGGTGCAGCTTCTTGACGGTGCGCCCGGCGGCGATCATGGGTGATACCGCGCCGGGCACATGGGGCATCAGTTCATGGTACACCTTCCGGATCATACCGATCCACATGGGGCAACAGCAGCTGGTGAGCTGGAAGTCGCTCTCGGTGTTGATGTTCTGGTCAAACTCCAGGGCCTCTTTCAGGGTGAGGATATCGGCAAAGAGGGCCACCTCCATCATCCCGTCAAAGCCCACGGCCTTAAAGGCGGAGCGGAGCTTGCCCGGCGTGACCTCGGCTGAGAACTGGCCCAGGAAGGCGGGGGCGATGAGGGCGTAGACCGGGCCCTTGGCCTCCTTGATGGCGGCCAGGGCGGGCCGGATATCCTTGCTGGCGGTCAGTGCGCCCGACTGGCACGCATCGATGCAGGCGCTGCACCCGGCGCACTTTACCGGGTCGATGAGCACGCCACCGTCGCTGTCGCGGGTAATGGCGTTAAAGAGGCAGGAGGCGGTGCAGCGGGGGTCGTCCCCATCGCAGGTACAGTCCTTCAGCCGCCATACGGGGCCGTATTTCTCCGGGTGGAGCAGACAGTCCAGGTGCCGGGCGTCATAGTCGTCGTCTCCGGGGAGCGGGATCTCGCCACGGCTGGCCTTGTCCAAGAGTCCACGGTACAGGTCGTCAAAAGAAGTCATGCTGCCGCCTCCAAGTTAAAAGTGTATACGGTCATTATAGCGGAAATCTTGTAGATTGGGAAGATGAAAAAGAGATAAATTGCGGCGATCGACTGCCACGGGCCGCCCTGCGCCGCCCTGAGCGCAGGGGACCGGCACACAAAAACGCACCCCGCTGTATAGGCATTCACAGTGTGTGCATTTTTATGTGGATTTTCCCACTCGGGCCTGATATAATCAGGCACAGAGAAAAGTCGGTTTTACGGGAAAAATGGGGGAGGATACCGCGCTGTGGATGAGATAAAGAGCATGCTGGAGCGTCTCGGCCTAGACCCGTGCGCGCTGTACACCTCCATTGTGGGCAGTACGGACGACTTTGTCTACATCATGGACCTGAAGGAAGATGTGGCTTTGGTCACCGAGGGCATGGCGAGGGAATTCGAGCTGCCGGGCCGGGTGGTGCCCAAGATGATGTCGGCCTGGCTCAAGCGGATACACCCCGCGGATCGGGGGCCCTTCTGGACGTCCATACGGCGGACGCTTGAGGGTGAGACCGCGGAGCACGACATAGAGTGCCGGGCAAAAAACCGGGAGGGCGAGTATGCTTGGCTCCGCTGCCGGGGGCGCGTGACCCGGGACGGGGCGGGGGCGCCGGTGAGCTTTATCGGCACGATCACCAATCTGGGGTGGACGGAGCGGGCTGACGGCGTCACCTGTCTCCTCACCCGGTTCGGGTGCGAAAAACAGGTGGAGGCCATTCTCAGCCAGGGTGTCGGGGGCGGTCTCATGCTGCTGGACCTGGACGGCTTCGCCCGGATCAACAACTTAAACGGCAGGGAATTTGGCGATCTGGTGCTCCGCCGGTTTGCGCAGGCTGTTGAGGACTGCCTGCCGCCGGGCGGGATGGTTTTCCGCATGGAGGGGGACCGGTTCGCCATTCTCCTCCCCGCCGCCGACGCGGAGGGCTTGCAGGAGTTCTACGGGAAGATCCACGCCTTCAGCAACCGCGGGCGTGTTGACGGTGCGCCCTATTTTTGTACCGTGTCGGCGGGGATGGTTCTGCTGGGCCGGGACGGGGGCAGCTATGACGAGCTGATGCGCTGCGCCGACAGCGCGCTGCGAGCCTCGAAGCGCAGGGGAAAGAACACCGGCACCCTCTTCACGGGGGACATGATCTGCGCCGAGCTCCGGGTGCAAAGGCTGATCGACCGGCTCCAGTTCAACGTCGTCAACGGCATGGAGCATTTCTGGCTGGTATACCAGCCCATCATCCGGGCTGACGGCGGCGGTGTCACCGGGGCGGAGGCTGTTCTCCGCTGGTCCAGCGAGGAGCTGGGGGCCATTTTCCCCGGGGAATTTATCCCACTGCTGGAGGGCAGTGGCCTTATGATCCCGGTGGGGCGCTGGGTGCTGGAGGAGGCCGTCAAGGTCTGCCGGAGGTGGGTGGATCTCAACCCCGATTTTGTGATGAATATCAATGTCTCCTACCTTCAGCTTGTCGATCCGGGCTTTCTCCCGGCGTGCCGCTCCATTTTAGAGCGGTACGGCCTGAACCCATGCCATGTGGTCCTGGAGATGACGGAGAGCTACTTCGTCACCGATATGGACGGGCTGCGCGGTATCTTCTGTGCGCTGCGGGCCATGGGCATCCGCGTCGCCATGGACGACTTCGGCACCGGGTACTCCTCTCTCAGCCTGCTCTCTCAGCTGCCCGCCGACGAGGTCAAAATCGACCGCGCCTTCATCAGACAGGTAGACCGGAATGAGGTCAACCGCGCCTTCCTCCGCGCCGTTATCCAGCTGTGCCACAGCGTGGGCATTCTGGTCTGCGTGGAGGGCGTAGAGACCGAGGAGGAGCTGTGCACGGTGGTCGGGCTGGGGGCGGATCACGTTCAGGGGTTCCACTTCTCAAAGCCGATCTCGGCGGAGCGGTTCCGCGAGCAGTACTTAAGCTGAATACAGAGCAGAGGGCGGCGGGGTTTTTGCATGAACCCCGCCGCCATTTTGCGTGTTTGGGGTCAAAAGTCCATATCAAACACATAGAATGATGTGGTTAAACTGGGAAAATGCAAGTTCGGATTTTAAAACTGCAAATTTGGTATTGACACTTTGTGTGTAATGGGGTAAAGTAAAAAAAGCGCAGTCACGATACCAACCCCGTGAAAGAGAGGGAAACGTCCATGAACATGCTATTTGATAAATTTACCTTCCCGGAGGACCTGAGCAATGTGCTCTCCAAGAGTCCCAGCGTCATTATCCCGGAGAGCAAGGAGGTCCTCTATGAGCTGATCTTCGGCAATGAGCACACCAACAAGGTGGAGGTCTTCTATGACGTGGATGGCAGGAGCGTGAAGGAAGGCGACGTGGTACGCTGCAAAAACGGCGCTTCGGTGAACTTTGCCGAGGACTATATGCGCCGCCGGGACCCCGACTGTATGCGCATCGCCGACGACCTGCCCACCGACAAGCCCCGTTTTCAGGAGGTATACGGCTATCCCTTTGCCGATCTGCGCGCGCAGACCTTCGAGTGGCTGTCCAAGCAGGAGCTTATCATTGTCCCCTTCAAGGCGGGCGGATACCGCTACGGGTACGACTCCATTCTGGTCTGCCCCCGCAACGCGGCCTTCTTTGCGGTCGCCTT
>JBLJBF010000021.1:0-3659 GCA_047637855.1 Pseudoflavonifractor sp.
CAGGCCATTTTGCACCATGAAGATGGCAAGGTCGCCCACCATCTTGGAGGAGGGGGTCACCTTCACGATGTCCCCCAGCATCTTGTTCACGGTGGCGTACATCTCCTGCACCTCGTTAAAGCGGTCACCCAGGCCCAGGGACTCCACCTGGGGCTGGAAGTTGGTGTACTGCCCGCCGGGGATCTCGTACTTGTAGACGTCGGTCACGGGGGCCTTCAGACCGCCGTCGAATTTCTCATAGCGCAGGCGCACGTCGGCCCAGTAGTCGGTGAGCTTCTGCAGCTCGTCCAGCTTTAGGCCGGTGTCCCGCTCCTGCCCCTCCAGAGCCGCCACGAGAGCGTTCATGGAGGGCTGGCTGGTGAGGGAGGACATGGAGGAGACCGCCACGTCAACGATATCCACGCCGGCCTCGGCCGCCATGAGATAGGTGGCGACCTGGTTGCCGCTGATGTCGTGGGTGTGCAGGTGGATGGGCAGGCCAACCTCCTCCTTCAGGGCCTTGACCAGCTTTTTCGCGCCGTAGGGCTTGAGCAGGCCGGACATATCCTTGATGGCGATGAGGTGCGCGCCGCGCTTCTCCAGCTCTTTGGCCATGTTCACATAGTATTCCAGGGTGTATTTGTCCCGCTTGGGGTCCAGGATGTCGCCGGTGTAGCAGATAGCCGCCTCGCAGAGCTTACCCGCTTTGACGGCCTCCTCCATGGCGATCTCCATGCCGGGGATCCAGTTGAGGGAGTCGAACACCCGGAATACGTCGATGCCGCTCCTGGCCGCCTCGCGCACAAACTCACGGATGAGGTTGTCGGGATAGTTTTTGTAGCCCACGGCGTTTGCGCCGCGCAGCAGCATCTGGAAGGGGATATTGGGGATCCGCTTGCGCAGGATGTCCAGCCGCTCCCAGGGGGACTCGTGGAGATAGCGGTAGGCCACGTCGAAGGTGGCGCCTCCCCACATCTCCAGGGAGAAGCAGTCGGCCAGGATGGCCGCCGTGCCGTCGGCCCCCTGTGTCATGTCCCGGGTGCGCACGCGGGTGCTCAGAAGGGACTGGTGGGCGTCGCGCATGGTGGTGTCGGTAATCAGCAGCTTCTTCTGGCCCAGCACCCAGTTCTTCACGGCATCGGGGCCCTCGCTGTCCAAAAGCTGCTTGAGGCCCGGCCCCGCGGGGCCCTCGGCCTTGGGGAAGCGGGGCTTGTAGTACTGCTTGCGGGAGATCTCGGGGTTGTCCACCTGGAGCTTTGCGATATAGCGCAGCACCCGGGTGGCCCGGTCCCGGGAGAGGGTCAGGTCAAAGAGGATGGGGGTCTCGTCGATGAACTTGGTGTGACAGCCCCCCTCGCGGAAGGTGGGGTGGTGGAGGATATTGGTCACAAAGGGGATGTTGGTCTTGACGCCTCGGACATGGACCTCGTTGATGGCGCGCAGAGCCCGGCGGCAGACGCCGTCGAAGCTCTTGTCCCAACTGGTCACCTTGACGAGCAGAGAGTCGTAATAGGGCGAGACCTCGGTGCCCGTCCCGGCGCAGCCGCCGTCCAGGCGCACGCCGAAGCCGCCGGCGGTGCGGTAAGAGGTGATCTTGCCGCAGTCGGGGGCAAAATTGTTCGCGGGGTCCTCGGTGGTCACACGGCACTGGATGGAGTAGCCGTTATAGCACACATCCTCCTGCCGCGAAATGCCGATGAGGGGGGTGGAGAGGGGCTTCCCCTCGGCGATAAGGATCTGGGCACGGACCAGGTCGATGCCGGTGATCATCTCGGTGACTGTGTGCTCCACCTGGATGCGGGGATTCATCTCGATGAAATAATAATTCCAGTCCTTGTCCACCAAAAATTCGATGGTCCCGGCGTTTTTATAGCCCACGCTCTTGGCGATTTTCACGGCGTCGGCATGGAGCCGTGCCCGCAGGTCCTCGGGCACGGAAAAGGCAGGCGCAAACTCCACCACCTTCTGGTAGCGGCGCTGGAGGGAGCAGTCCCGCTCTCCCAGATGCACCACGTTGCCGTAGGCGTCGGCGAGAATCTGCACCTCGATGTGCTTGGGCTCCACGAGGTATTTTTCCATGAAGATATCGTCGTTTCCGAAGGCCTTCTTGGCCTCACTCTTCACCAGCTCGAAGGCTGGCGCGATCTCCCCCTCGGTGGCGCAAAGGCGCATCCCCCGGCCGCCGCCGCCGGCGGCCGCTTTTAAGATGATGGGGAAGCCGAAGCCTCTGGCCGTTGCAAGCGCCTCGTCGGCGTCCTTCAAAGGCACGGTGCAGCCCGGGACCGTGGGCACATTACAGGCGACGGCAATGGCCTTTGCGTTGAGCTTGTCGCCCATCTTCTCCAGAATGTCGGAGCTGGGGCCGATGAACTGGATCCCCGCCTCCTCACAGGCCCGGGCAAAGTCCGCGTTTTCCGAGAGAAAACCGTAGCCGGGGTGGATGGCGTCCACCTCCCGGCGCTTTGCCAGTTCGATGATGCTGGGAATGTCCAGATAGGCGCCCAGGGGGCTCTTGTTCTCCCCGATGCGGTAGGCCTCGTCGGCCTTGGAGCGGAAGAGACTGAAGGTGTCCTCGTTGGAATACATTGCAACGGTCTGCAGCGCAAGCTCACTGCAGGCGCGGAAAATTCGGATGGCAATTTCCCCGCGGTTTGCGACAAGGACCTTGGTAAATTGTCTCTCGGCCATGATCATCCCTCGCTTTAAGTATAGGTATTTTGTTTTTGCAACTTAATTGTCGATAAGTTGCATGTATATGAGGGTATTATACATAGCGAGAAGAACAAAAACAAGCCTTTTCGAGGCGCGTGTCCACAGAATTGGATGCTGCACCCGCCCGGCTTCCGGCGGGGCCATAGGAAGATGTGACTGCACATGGCGCACCAATTTTTGAACGGTCGGGATGTCACTCAAAGCCGGTAATGTCACAGCATAAAGCGTGCGGTAGATTTTTGGGGTAAGCGGCCGGCAGACGACCTGATCGTTTGGAAAGGCGTCCGCCAAATCCCTGGACAGGAAGGAAATACTGATATGGCCCAGGAGCTCTTCGCACAGCTTGGGGCCGGGCTCAGGAAGGATCGGCTTTTCGCCGTCCGGCTGCTCTGTACATAGCTGCGTCCGCTGGGACAGCGGATGCCCTTAGGGATAATGGCAAGTCTGTCGCTGTGCTGGATACAGAGGGCATCCGGCACCTCCGGGGGACTCTCCCGGAATGAGGCGAGCTGCCCGGGGATGCCCAGATACCCAAATGTCCGCAGTGCCCCCATGCGTACACTACCCTTTGCCTGAGAGACATCGCTGTCCATCGCCTGGGTGAGCCCGTCAAGCTCGTTCAGGATGCGCTTGGTCCTGCCGCCGTCCAGCCCCTCTTGTCTCAAACCGGACAAATCAAATTGGGATGGCACTCTAAAATCCAAACCAAAAACGCGGAAAAAATGGTCGGAGTAAGGTGACTCGGACACCCGGCATTCTGCTTCAAAATGTCCCTCTGAGCCTTCAACCAGCAGTGTCTGCAACTGTTTGATATTCTTCACTCCATCCCTAATGGGGGATTCGAACTCTTTTGCACGTTCTGTTTCGCTGGATACTCTCGGCTTTTGGGATTTTGTATGAGATTGATTCTGTACGTAAATTGCAAGTGCAAGTTGGACATCCCTGGTAGAAGTAGCGTGGGGTTCATG
>JBLJBF010000022.1:0-13434 GCA_047637855.1 Pseudoflavonifractor sp.
CCTGTCCGGCTTTATCACAGCCGTGGTCTCTGCCCCGCTCACCTTCGCGGGCACCTCTTACCCCGGCGCGGTTCTGGCCACTCTGATGGAGCAGCTTCTGTGGTCCCTCGGCATCCACGGCTCGTCCATCGTCACCTCGGTCATGGAGCCCATCTGGCTCAACGCCAGCCTGGAAAACCTGGCTGCGTTCCAGGCGGGTTCCCCCCTGCCCCACATCATCACCCAGACCTTCGTGGAAAACCTCCTGTGGATCGGCGGCTCCGGCGCCACGCTGCCCGTCGTGGTCTACATGCTGATCTTTGCCAAGTCCAAGACCCTCAAGCAGGTGGGCCGCCTGAGCATTGGCCCAGGCCTCTTCAACATCAACGAGCCGGTGGTATTCGGCCTTCCCATCGTTATGAACCCCGTCCTCATGATCCCCTTCATCCTGTCCCCGCTGGTCATCCTGAGCATCTCTTACTTCGGAATGTTCCTCAATATTTTCCCCCGCATGGCGGGCCTCACCATTCCATGGACCACGCCCTACCTCATCAGTGGCTATCTCGCCACCGGCGGACATATCGGCGGCATCATCCTGCAGCTTTTGAACTTTGTGGTAGCCTTCCTGATCTGGTTCCCCTTTATCCGCAATTGGGATAAGCGCAATGTGCTCATGGAGACCCAGGAGCCCGCCGAAACCGCCGCTTAAATCCCATTTATAAGGAAAGGAGCCCGTACATATGGACTTTCTGCAGCGTGTCTTTACCCGGGAACGGGTGACGCGTATTTTAGCCGGTCTTGCGGACCTCGGTCTTTACCTTGTTCTTCTGGCCCTGTGCGGGCTCCTGACCGGCCGACCCGATTTTCGCGGCGTCAGGGACTCTTTCGGCGCGGTGGCGGCCTTCACCGGCCCACGCCCCGCCCTGCAGGAGCTGACTCTGGAGAGCGCCCTGCTCTTTCAGCGCGCTTTCGTCTTCAGCCTCGTGGTGCTGTTCCTCTGCGAATTCTTCAGCGCCTTGCTTCTGGGCGGCAGGACCCCCGGAAAGCTGCTGATGGGGCTGCGTATCGTCCCGGTAAAACACGCGGAAAACCACCTGCTGACCGTATGGAAGCTGGCGGTGCGCAGCGGGCTGAAGTGCCTGTCCCTCTACCTCTTCCAGGGGTTCCCATTTCTTATCAGCATCCTGTACCTTTTCGCGGATGAAGAAAACCGTACCGGGTACGACCGGATCGCCCGCCTGCGTGTGATTCGGACACGGCCGGTCCGGTTGGGCCGCGCAGCAAGGAGTGGAGCACAGTGACAAACCCGATTTTGATTGGCGTAGACGGCGGCGGGACCAAGACACGGGTCCTGGTCCGCCAGATCGGCGAATCCTCTCTTCTTCTGGACCGGATCTACCCGGAGACGAACTATCAGAGCATCGGCATGAAGGCGGTGTCGGCGGTCTTTGCCCACATTTTGGCCGACCTGCGCCCCCTCCTGCCCGCGAACCCGCACCAGTCCGCGCTGGCCATGGGCATGGCGGGGATTGACCGGGACAGCGATGCGGAACTCTACCGCTCCATGCTGCGTGAGCTGGGCTACGAGGGCCTGGTCGACGCCCGCAACGACGCCAGCACCGCCCTGTTCGGCGCGCACGGCGGGGCTTGCGGCGCCATCGTGATCTGCGGCACCGGCTCTATCGCCGCGGGGAAGACCGACGGTGGCGAGGAGGTCCGCTCGGGCGGCTGGGGTGCGCTGGCTGGAGACGAGGGCAGCGGCTATCGCCTCGGCATCGAGGGCATCGCCGCCGTCTTCCGTGCCCACGACGGCAGCGGCCCTCAGACCGCGCTGACCCAAGCCCTTCTCACCCTGTACGGCAAGATAAAAGTCCCCGATCTGCTGGACGTGCTGGTGGAGGAAAGTGGCCTGCCCGTTCGGGCTGTCGCGTCAGCCGCACCGCCTGTATTGGAGCTGATGGAGCACGACGCGGTCTGCCGGAGCATCGTGCAGGAACAGGTCCGGGCGCTGGCACGCGTGGTGAGTGGTCTTGCCTCCCGAATGGGTCGGGCCGACTTCCCCCTCTCGCTGATGGGCGGACTTTTGGAGCATGTGCCCCGGTATGCCGCCCTCTTCCGTGAAGCCCTTGGCGAATGCTGTCCCGCAATCACTATCACGCCTCCCGCCGGCTCCGCCGCCGAGGGGGCACTCCTGCTGGCAGAGCGGCTTTGCTCTGAAGATTAGAAAGAAGGCCATTTTTATGAAAGACCATTTGAAGCTTGCGGTCATCGGCGGCGGCAGCAGCTACACCCCCGAGCTGATCGAGGGCATTTTGCAGCGCGCCGACCATCTGCCCGTGGCCGAGCTCTGGCTTGCGGATATCCCTGATGGAGAGCGGAAGCTTGAAATTATCGCGGGCCTCGCCGCGCGCATGGCCGAGGCTGCCCAAGTGCCCATGAAAATTTATGCCACACTGGACCGCACCGCCGCACTCCGGGACGCCGACTTTGTGGTAAGCCAGTTCCGAGTGGGTGGACTGGACGCCAGGGCCAAGGATGAGAGCATTCCACTTAAATACGGTATCATCGGGCAGGAGACCACCGGGCCGGGCGGGTTCTGCAATGCGATGCGGACCATCCCCGTCTTGATGGAAATCTGCCGTGAGATAGAAGCGGTAGCCCCCAACGCATGGCTGATCAACTTCACGAATCCCTCCGGCATCAACGCCGAGGCCATCCTCAACTACACGAATGTGCGCTCCATGGGGCTGTGCAATGTCCCCATCTGCATGAAGCGGGACATTGCCAAGCTGCTGGAGGTGGCCCCTGAACGGATCGACGCCGACTTTCTGGGTCTCAACCACATGGGCTATGTCCCCGCAGTCTATCTGGACGGCGAGAACATTCTTCCCCAGCTGCTGGAGCTTTACCGCACCGGCAAGGACGGCCCCCTGCACCAAAAACTGGAGGCTATCTCTGACATGGTGTGGGACTCCGACTTCCTCTCCGCGCTGGGTATGCTGACCAGCCCCTACCACCGCTACTACTACGCCAACGCCAAAATGCTGGCCGAGGAGCAGCGCGACATGGCCGAGAAGGGCTCCCGCGCCCGCCAGGTACAAAAGATCGAGGAGGAACTCTTCACCGTCTATGCCGACCGGCAGCTCCACGAAAAGCCGAAACAGCTGGAGCAGCGCGGCGGCGCATATTACTCAGAGGCCGCAGTCTCCCTCATCGACGCCATCTACTGCAACCGGATGGAGGTCCATACCGTCAATATCAAGAACCAGGGGGCCATCACGGGGCTTGACTACGACGCCGTTATTGAGACCAACGCCCTCATCGGCCGCCGGGGCGCGGTGCCTTTGGTGCTCGGGAAAATGCCCGCCCATGTGGCGGGCCTCATCAGCGAGGTGAAGGCCTATGAGCAACTCACCGCAAAGGCCGCGGTGGAGCGGAGCTATTCCGGCGCGCTGATGGCCTTGCTGGCTAATCCCTTTGTAACCGACTACCAGACCGCCAAGGCCATGCTGGCCGAGATGATCGAAGCGCACCGCCCCTATCTGGGGGACCTGCACGACTGATACTTGAGAGGAGGCCGGCCCCATGGGCACACTTGGCGTCAGCATCTACCCCGAGTTTACCGACGGCCCCGAGCTGGAACGGTATCTCCGGGCAGCGTCCTCCCTGGGCTTTACCAGGGTGTTCACCTCCCTGCTGCTGGACCGGCTCCACTTCGAGGGGAGCCGCAGCTTTCTCGCCCCCGAATTCGCCGCGGCATGGCGTATGTGTGCAGACCTTGGCATGCGCCTCACCGCCGACGTGGATGAGGTAATCCTGGCCCAGCTCGGGTGTACGCCGGACGACCTCTCCCCCCTCGCCGCACTCGGCATCGCCGCGCTTCGGGTGGACAGCGGCCTGAACGGAGAGGAGCTGGCCCGGCTGACGCGCAACCGCTCCGGCATTTTCATCGAGCTGAACGCGTCCGAGCTCGTGGTGCCTGGTCTGAAAGACGGCGGCCTGGAGCAGGCCCTCCAATGTATCCGCGCCCAGGGGGACTTGTCCCAGACAGTCGCCTGTTTCAACTTCTACCCCAGGAGCAACACCGGTCTCGCCACCGGGGATATGGCCGCGACCATCGCCCTGTGCAGCTCCTATGGCGTGGAGGTCAGCGCCTTCGTCGCCTCGCAGTCGGGGATATCCCGGCTGCATGCACCGAGCTGTGGCGTTTGCACGGTGGAGCGGCACCGGGGGCTTCCTCCCGAATATGCTATGGCCGAGCTCTTTGCCATGGGAGTGGACTGCGTGCTTCTGGGAGACACCTCGGCGACACACAGGGAGCTTGAGGCCATGGCCCGCCTGAGCGCCGCGCCCGAGCTGGAGCTGCCCGTGGTCTACCGCACCTGGGTCCCCGACCCGCTCAGGAGGCAGCTATCCGCTATCCCTCTTCTCAGCCGCCGGGATCAGCCCGAGACGGTCATCCGCGCCACCGATACCCGGGGTATCCCGCTGGAGCCCTTTTGCTGCGCCGCCCGGACAGCCTACTCCCTGACCATGGACAACCGCCGGGGGCTCCAATACATGGGCGAGGTACAGATCCCGCTCCAGAACCTGGGCGCCGACCCGACGGTCAATGTTCTGGGTTACATCCACGAGGACGCCAGAGGTCTGGTCCGGGTCCTGCGCTACGGCGGGACTCCCTTCCGCCTGGTGGACTATAACAACATGAAATAGGAGGCAGCGCTATGCTCATCATCAGTTCCCCGCTGAAGGCAGACCAGGTCAAAGAGGTGCTGGACGGATACGACAAGGACGGCGTGACCATCCGTTTCCTGCGCAGGGAGGGCATGCGCCTGTGCTTTGAGATGACCGGCTGCCATGGCTATGACGCCACCGATCTTGCAAAGAAGATCGTCCGCAGCCACGAGTTCGGCAACGCCCTCTATTTCAGCGCCATGTGGCAGGACTAACGCCTATGGAAATCATCATTTTGGCCGCGGGAAACGCCGTTAAATTCTTTCCCTATGACGCCACCGTCTCCAAGACGCTGCGCAAGGCGGCGGGAAAATCCCTCCTGCTCTGGAACGTCCAGGCGCTGCGGAGCATGACCGACGCGCCCATCCGCGTGATGGCGCGCCCCCGGGACGCGGGGGCGGTCCGCGCCGCGCTGGACGGCTGGGGCGATGTACGGGTCTGCCCCGTGGAGACGGCCGGAACGGCGGAGACGCTGCTTCTGGGCATGGGTGAGAACGAGGGGGCGGAGTACCTCGTGCTCTACGGCGACACCGTGATGGACCCCCATGACCTGCGTGCCCTCCTGGAGCGGCCGAGCCCCACCGCCCTGGTCTACCCTCTGCGCGAGAGCGCCAGAAACCACATCGCCTGCGCGCTGGAGAACGGCGCGCTGGGCCGCATTGGTGCCCACGACCGCGGGGACGCCATGACCCATTTCTTTGCCGCCTTTCGACTGAACGGCGGCTTTCGCCGTGCGCTGGAGCGCACGCCCAGCTACTTCCCCCAGGTCAAGGTCGGGGTGTCGGTCCCCTGCGAACCATACCTGGAGGCCGCTTTGCTGGGCCGCCGCCCCGTCGGGGCGCTGGAGGGAGAGGGCTGGTGCTTTGACGTGGATAAACCCTGGCATCTGCTGGAGGCCAACGCCTTCCTGGTGGCCCAGCGCTGCGGAGCGCTCCGGGAAAACACCTTCAGCCCCGGCAGCCGCATGGACCCCACCGCGCAGGTGGACGGCCACGTCTCCCTGGGACGCGGCAGCGTTTTGGGGAAAAACGTGCGGGTCTGCGGCAGCCTGGTGGTGGGAGAGGACACGGTCATCGACAACGGGGCCGTCTTCATGGGTGACTGCGTGGTGGGAGACCGCTGCACCGTACGCAACTACTGCCAGATCTACGACGGCTGCTCCATCGGCGACGACTGTCTGGTGGACCACTGCGCCGAGCTCATCGGCGGCATGCTGATGGACAAGGTCTACCTCTCCCACTACGGGGAATTTTACGGCTGTATCGGCAGCTATTGCGACCTTGGAGCCGGAACGGTCTGCGGCACACTGCGCTTTGACGACGGCGAGACCGCTCAGCGAGTAAATGGCCGCCGCGAGCCGGGGACGCACCCCTTTTTCAACGCCACCTATCTGGGCGATTATGTGCGCACGGGGGTCCACACTGTCTTCCAGCCCGGCGCAAAGGTGGGCTGCGGCAGCGTGATCGGCCCGGGCGTCATTGTGGAACACGAGGTCCCCCACGGCACTAGGCTCTCCCTGCGCCAGACGCTGGAGCAGGACAACTGGGGGCCGGAGCAGTACGGCTGGTGAAAGGAGAACGGAATATGGACGATCTGTTTTTTCGAACGACAACCAAACTTTTAGCGCGGCTCCATGAGACCCAGGAGCCTGTTCTTCGGCAGGCGGCGGAGCTGATCTACGCGCGGGTCTCCCAGGGCGGGCGGTTCTACGCCACGGGTACGGGGCACTCCCATATGCTGGCCGAGGAGCTCTACGCCAGGGCGGGCGGCCTCGCCTTCATCCGGATGATCGCCCCGCCCGAATTCACGCTGGACGCCCATCCCATGAAGAGCACGCTGGTGGAGCGCATCCCCGAGTACGCCCAGGTGGTACTGACCCAGTACCCCGTGCGCGCGGGCGACGTGCTGCTGATCGCCTCCAACTCCGGCCGGAACGGCCTGGTGGTGGAGCTGGCACTCCAGGCCCGGGCGAGGGGGGCGGCGGTAATCGCCCTCACCTCCCTTCGCCACAGCGCGGGCTGCGCCTCCCGCCATCCCAGTGGAATGCTGCTGAAGGATGTGGCGGAACTGGTCATCGATAACTGCGGGGAAGCGGGCGACGCCGCCACCCCCCTCGGAGACAGCAGCATCATTATGGGAGCGACCTCCACCATTGCGGGGGCCTATCTCATGGAGCGCCTGGCCATGCTGGTGGCGCAGCAGTACCTGGACAACGGCCAGGTCCCTCCTGTCCTGCGCAGCAGCAATCTGGACGGCTCGGACGAGCACAATCGGGCCCTCTTCGCTCAATATAGTCAGCTTGATCTGCCTACGGCTGAATGATGCGCAAACAACCGCTCTGACTTTGACCTTGTGTAGCCCCTGACAGAGGATGACGTGGGAATCGGCACCGATACTGCGGCCAATGCTGTTGCCGCGCCCAGAGAGGTGCGTGCCATGACGGGTCAGCCTTCCATCACCGCTCCCCTGAGCATCCCCTATCTGCGCAAAATGCCCGAAAACCCGAAGGCCGGCCATGAAGTAGCTCACAAGCAGTTTCGCCTGCCGCCGACGTGGCCGGGATCGCACACAAGCTCAGCTATTGGCGCGGCATGCTGAACAACAATTTGGGGTCTGCCTGGCCTACTGGCGACTGGCAGACCCTGGTCAATGGGGCGAGAGTCCCGTGGACAGCGACGGCAGCACGGTGGGAGAGAATGAACCCTACCTCAAAACTATTACGGTGAAACTTTATTCCCCGAGAAACCGGCTATGAAGCAAACGATGGTCTACGCCATCCCTTTGCCAGCGTAGATAAATACGCAAACACCGTAAACAGCCTCTACTATCCGTTTGTGAATGGCGGAGATACCGATACCATGACCTTCCGCGTATCCAGGGGTAACCAATAGATATTGGGTGTTCCCGTTCTGCACGGTTCTTGACTTTTCCGTTCCGGTAAACCTGGGGGAGACAATGAGCCATCTCCATGTGATACAGGCCTTGAGCAGTTGTGAGGGCGTCAGGTATCCGGATGAGCCGGAGCCGTTTTAGGGGCCCGCCTTGTCTTGTGCCGGCCCGGATGTGGGGGCGGGGAAAGCCTTGGCGTTTGGAGCGCCCGGGCCGGCCACTACCTTTGCATTGCGGCCGCCTCGTACAGAAAACCCCTTGCGGCGCGCATATCGGGACGGCGTTTTGCCGGGTTTCCTCCCCCGCTCCAGCCCTGTATAAAAGGATGGCAGCACCTTCGTGTTGCCATCCTTTTTTGTTTTATTTGGAGACCGGCGGCCTCTTTCGTCACGTTGGAGATGTTGACCACGCTTGCGCTGTGCTTGTAGTATGGTATAATTTCGGCAGTCCATAGTGATTGCCCTCCTTTGGCAGATGGTTGTGTGAGAACTCCATTCTACCATTAGCAAAAATCACTATGGACTTTTCTATTCATGTGTCCAACTTCATTTTACAATCAACCCACGCATTAAATCGCCATACTTAACCTCATTAGCACTATGATTTAGAGAGTTTGGCATAACCCAGCTTACTTCCATATCGTCGCCTGCCGCCTCGGAAATCCAGTGCAATGCAGTGGCGTAGTTTGCACTGCCCCAAGCGGGAACGCCGGCGGGGCACCGCCCGAACCTGCACCAGTCTCATACCAGCAAAGGAAGTCCACACGCAGGAAGCGAACTCCCATATCTTTGAAATACTTGACATGCCCTTGGATATACTCTTTTGCGCCAGCCTTGGTCACATCGGCAAAGTCAGCGGTATAGATATCCCTCACGGGGATATTTGTCCCAATCACTGTTTTACTGGGGTCATCTCGAACGGAGTCGATAATCCACAACGGATTATAATAAACACCCATGTCCAAACCCTTGGAATTGCAGTAATTTGCCCAGTAGGACCAGTCGCGCGCCCACCCATCGTTGTACTTTAACAGATAGCCGTTTGGGGTGGTCAGCGTGGAGCCGCCTAGCCAACCGTCTGTGGTTACCATGTTGTATTCATAGGGCAGAAGGTTGTCTGCAGCCCAATCGATATTTGCTTTCCATCGGGTCTCGGGCAACTTATCCGCGGCCTACATTACAAAAGACTACTCCCAATTTACCCCCTCTTGCAGTTGCGTATTATTTAGCAAATATGATTTCTGAAATGGCCGCCAGCAGATCGGGCGAGAGGCCCATGGTTTGCAGCTCGCAGAAAGCATAATCTTCTCCATGATTGCGTGTAATGCAATCATAAATGCGCTCTTTCAGTTCGTAGCTCATTTCCATTGGACTTAACAGGTTGAACATACGCTGTGTGGTTCGGTTGTCTCCCAGCGCTGCGCCGCCAAAGGAAACAGAGACCATGCTCCCCACACCAAGGGCAGGCAACGACAGTACCGCGGCGCCCTGTTCCTCATCGTACTCCCAGGAAGCATCGGCCGGGTGATCATTTGCCGCCACACAAACATCTTTTAAGGGTGCGACCCCTACCAAACGTATGGTATACCGCCGATCACAGGGCAGAATTTCTGCCGCATTTGCAGTCGGAGTTATCGTAAGTGTGGTTGCCCCGTCACAATTCCATTTAAAGTCGAAGCTGGTAATCGCATAGTGCCCACTCTGATACCTAAGCGTCTCCCCATCGTCCTCGTAGAGATCGTAATGCCCGTTTTTCGCGGCAAAGACGCGCACCTCCAGTTCCTCTGGAAGAGCCGCTCCGTTTTGCCTCCGCTCACGATCCCCCGTCAGGGGCACAATGGCGCCCGCCTTCGCCAACACCGGCATTTGGTTAAGGGAGCGATAGAGGTTCAGCTTGCGGCAGCCGTGATAACGCAAGCCGGTAAAGAAGTCGAAGTAAACCCGGTCCGGGAGCCAGGCAGTCGTCTTGGCCAATTTCAATTCCGGGATGGCGGGCGAGGTAATCGGGCAGACGGTGAGTTCGCTGCCAAATTCGTACTGGTTGGGGACCTCGTAGGCGGCATCCTGCTCCGGGTAATGGTAGTACATGGGGCGCAGAGGCAGCTTATCCTCTCGCGCGTAATGCCAGTTCATCGTGTAGAGATACGGTATCATTGCATGGCGCAGGCGCAGGAACTCTCCCATAATGTTGAAGGCATAGTCACTGAACTTCCAGGGTTCCTTGCCGTTGAAGAGGTTGGAGGTGCTATGCAGACGCATAATGGGCGAAAACACTCCGAACTGGAGCCAGCGCACCATCAGTTCCTCATCCTTGGCACCCCCGCAGTGGCCGCCGATATCATGACTCCACCAACCATATCCGATGTTGGAGGCTGTTGCTGTAAAGTAAGGCTGGAATTTCAAGGAGGCCCAGCTTATGATACTGTCCCCGGAAAAACCGATGGGGTAACGGTGGCTGCCAGGCCCGGCATAGCGTGAAAAGATGAAAGGCCGTTTCCCACTCTTCGCGCTGTCCAGAAAATGGAAGTGATTGAGGAGCCACAGCGGGTCTGCGCCCCGGAAGCGGGCCGCACTGCCCTGTTGCCAGTCAATCCACCAAAAGTCAACACCCCGCTCTTCTTCCGGGTAAAGCAGGCACTCAAAATAGACCCGAATAAAATCCGGATCGCAGAAATCAAAATGGATCGGCAGCTGTTGTCCGGGATCTCGCCCCAGCCGGGCCGCCGCCTCGGGGTACTGCGCTTCATGGGGCTGTATGCCCTCTGCCGGGTGAAGATTCAGGGTGATCTTCAGTCCACGGGTGTGGAGTCCCGCCAGGAATTCGTCCGGACGGGGAAAGAGTTTTCGATTCCAGGTGTACCCCGTCCAGCCCTTCCCATATTTCGGGTCAATATCAATGAGGTGCCAGTCGATATCCAACACCGCCACCGAGAGGGGGATGCGCTTCTCCGCAAAGCGATCCATCAGCACGGTATATTCTTGATCCGTGTAGGGATAAAAGCGGCTCCACCAATTGCCCAGCATAAAGCGGGGAAGCAGAGGGGTTTGCCCCGAGAGGTGGAAAAAATCCCGCAGGCAGTCCTCATAGGCATAGCCATAGCCAAACAGGTAGAGGTCCTGAATCCCTTCTCTCCTGGGCGCGATCCAGCCATCCTCCAGTAAAAGGAGAGAGCGGCTGTCATCTAACACGCTGTACCCTTGAAGACGGGACTGAAGTCCGGGCTCCAGCGGCACGGCCCCATCCGCCTGGTCTAATGTGCGAGCGGTCCCACCCAGATTTTCCATGAGGGGGTCGCCGAACTGCCAAGTGCTATAGATGCCCCGGCATGGACTGAGCACCTTGACCGAGAGGCCACCGGGGGAAAATTCTTTTTTATCATAGGAGATGCTTAAAAATTCCGTATCAATTTGCAGCAGCGCATTTGTCTCACGGACGATAAAAGCCGGTGTCTCGAAATCACGGTTCAGCGCCATTTGGGTAGGCAGGTCCTCGAATACTCCATCGGCGGCATACTCCATGCGGACGAGACGAGCGGTGAGGAGGGTAAAGCGGTAGCAAGCCCCCGCCGCGACGCTCTCCGTGCGGCACAGGCCCTTGGTCGATAGCTTGTCCATACCTCAGGCGCCCTCCCCGCCGGCCTCGAAGATCATCGGGAGACCCCCGGTGCTCAGCTTCCCGTTGTGGACCTCCACCTCGCCGCCATCGACGAGATTCACATATCGCCCGCTGGGCGCGTCGGTGTCCAGCAAAGAGCACTCACCCTTCATACTGAACACGCCAATCAGGCGGCGCCCGCCGTGGGTGTGGGTCGCATATAAAATATCGTGGGGAAGAGCCTTCACCTCATAGCGGCTGTCACGGAGAATAGGATGCTTTTTCAGGTTCCCCAGGCGCTTCAGGAGGGGGGAGAGGTCCTTGCCCGTATCCCAGCATATGCTGTCCCGGTCGAAAAGGCTGGGCAGATGGGCGCACTCGGCCTCTTGTCCGCCGTAGAGCAGGGTCATCCCCTTCTGAAAGTAGAGAAAAGCAGTCCAGTTGCGGAGGGCGGTCTCGTCCGGAAGAATGAACTTGGCCCGGGCGTTGTCGTGATTCTCCAGATAGCGGAGCTTCACGTAGTTTTCTGGATAAATGGCCTCCTGCTGATTGACCCGGTCGGCGTACTCGGCAAGGGTATACCGCCCCTCCAAATAGCCCCGGAAACAGAAAAAGATATCGTACTCGTAGCTGACGTCGAAGGCCTGAAAAATTTCAGAATCAGACAGGCTCACCATGCCCCGGGCCCGGTTGTCCACCGTAAAGGAGGGCTCTACCGACTCGCTGAGCCACAGGCAGCCGGGGCGCACGGTTTCTACCTCCTCTCTGGCCCGGAGCCAGAAGTCCAGCGGGATGAGGGGGGCCACATCGCAGCGGAAGCCGTCCACGATGGCGGCCCACTGCTTCAGCGTCTCGATCTGGTAATCCCAGAGGGCCCGCTGGTTATAGTCGAGGTCGATGATGTCACTCCACTCGCCGATCTTGTTGCCAAAGCTCCCGTCGCTTTTGTGGTAGAACCACTCAGGGTGGTCGTGGGCCAGTACGGAGTCGGGCGAGGTGTGATTGTAGACCACGTCGATGATGCACTTCATGCCCAGAGCATGGATGTCGTCCACCAGGGCCTGAAATTCCTCCGGGGTGCCGAATTCCGGATTGACTGCCCGGTAATCGCGGATGGCGTAGGGACTGCCCAGTGCCCCCTTGCGGGCGGAAAGGCCGGTGGGATGGATGGGCAGGAGCCAGATCACATCCACGCCGAGGGAGCGGATGCGTTCCAGGTCCCGGCGCACGCCCTCAAAGCTGCCCTCGGCGCTGTGGTTACGGACGAAAACGGAGTACATGACCTGGTTGCGCAGGTCCTTGCTTGTCTGTTTGGCCATATTAAATTCCTCCCTAAAGATCAGCCCTTGACTGCCGAGGCGGAGACCCCTTCGACAAAGCGCTTCTGGAATATGATGTAGAAGATGACCACCGGAATGATGGCGATGGCGGTGGCGGCGAACAGGCCCGCGTAGTCCGTGGAGTAACGTCCGCTGAAGAGGTTAAGGGCCACCGAGAGGAGCTGTTTGTTGCCCGAGCGGATCATCAGGTAAGGCCAGAGATAGTCATCCCACGCCCAAAGGAACTGGAAAATGGCCATACTGACGATAGAATTGCGGAGCATGGGAATCACCACGCGGTGAAACGAGTAAAACTCGTTGGCGCCATCCATGCGGGCGGCCTCCAGGATTTCGTTGGGGATAGAGGTACAGGCCTGGCGCATCATGAAAATGCCGAAGGGGGTAAAGACGCTTGGGAGGATAAGAGCCTTGTAGGAGTCCAGCCAGCCGAAGAGCTGCATCATGCTGTAGCGGGGCAAGATGGTGACCACCCCGGGGATCATCATGGTCATGAGGATGGCGGCAAAGAGGGTCTGGCGCCCCTTAAACCTGTATTTGCAAAGTACAAAGCCGGCCAGGGCGCTGGTGTAGACCGTGATCACGGTGATGACCAGGGCATAGCCGAGACTGTTGAGGAAATAGCGCAGAAAGTCAAATTTTTGGAGCACATCGGCATAGTTCTGCGCCGTAAAGCTCTGGGGCAGAAAGTGCTGCGACAGGGCGTTGATCTCGGCGTTGGTCTTAAAGGAGGAGGCCAGCATCCAGAGGAAGGGCAGGATAGTCAGGACACTGCACGCGGCCAAAACGAGATTTAGGGAGACCGAACCTGTTTTTCTCTTCATTCCGGCACACCTCCTCAGTTTTGCTCGCCCGTGCCTGATACCTTGAAGGAGAGGCCGGTCAGCAGCGCAATGGACAC
>JBLJBF010000023.1:0-2896 GCA_047637855.1 Pseudoflavonifractor sp.
GGGACGACCCGGCAGTAGCCGCCGTACATCATGGCCTCGAAGATCACGGGCTTGACAGGCACACCCAGACAGGCGAAGGCGGCTGCGTTGTGGGCATGGGTGTGGCAGACGGCGGCGGCGTCAGGCCGGGATTTGTAGATGTGCAGGTGCATGGGGAATTCGCTGCTGGGGGTGAAGCCCCGCTTGTTCTCCACGACGGCGCCCTCCAGGTCCATCACCAGCATATCCTCGGCGCTGAAATCATAGCGGGATTCGGCGTGGGGCGTGATGACCACCAGGCCGCTCTCCCGGTCGATCTGGCTGAAGTTTCCGCCGCCGTGGTGGCACAGCCCGGTCTCCTCAGCCAGGCGGGAGACCCGCAGGACTTCGGCTTTCAGTTCTTCCAGCATGGGTAGTTGCCCCTTTCTCTCAATGCTTGCTTATTTCACGCCCTCGGCCACCCAGCCCATACGCACGGCGGCCTCGTGCTCCTCCTTCTTCTGCCACTTCAGATAGAAGACGGACAGGATAATAAAGCCCACCATGGCGGCGATGGCGATGGGGTTCATGCGCAGGGCCTCGATGAGGGCCCAGCGGATCTCGGCGATGTCCATGCCCCACCAGGCCAGCTGCTGACCGGCGGGAATGATGGTGGGGTTGACCTCCTGGGCCAAAGAGGTGAGCATGGGGGCAAAGTCGGAGGCCGACCAGCACAAAACGGGGACCATGAGCCAGGAGATGGTGATCATCTTGGTGAGGTTGCCCTTGCAGGCCACGAAGGCGGCGGCGCAGACGCACACGTTCATCAGGTTGCCCAGGGGGAGCACAGTGTTGCCGGGCAAAATCATGGCCACACCCAAGGCCACGGGGATGGTGAAGATGATGGCGACCCAGATTTCTGGGTTGCCCGCCAGGATGGGCCAGTCCAGGCCGATGGTCATCTCGCGGCCGGGGAAATTCTTCTTGATGAAGGAATTGGCGGCGTCCGAGATGGGGGTGAGGGCGGTCATAAAGAGCTTGGAGACCAAGGGGAAGAGGGTGAGGGCCGCGCCGGCCTGGACGCCGGTCATGAGGGCCGAGATACCCTGGCCGCCCAGCAGGCCGATGATGGTGCCCACGATGAAGCCCAGGATGTGGTTCTCGCCAAAGATGCCGATCTTCACACGGAGGTTGGCGGCGTTGAGCTGATAGCGCATGAAGGGGATCTTATCGAGGAGCCTGCTGATGGGGTAGAAGATGATGTTGCTCAAAAACATGGGGTGGGGCATGGAGATGCCGGGCACGCCGGTGAGCTCGGTGATCTGGTTCTTGGTGGCGTCGGCGTTTTTGAGCTCCAGAATGATCTGGCCGACGGCTGCCACAAAGCCGATGACGGCGCTGCCGGTGACAGAGGCCACCAGGAAGGCGGTGAAGATCTTGTTGGCCACGTTCCACATGTCCACATTCAGGGTCTTGGTCCAGCCCAGCAGCAGCATGAGGACGTTGATGCCGATCTGTACGGGGAACATAAGGAAGGCGTACTTCCAGCTCCAGCACAGGCCCAGCGCGGGGGCCCAGCCCATATCCAGGGCGGTGAGGCGGATGCCGGTATTCTCGGCAAAGCTGGTGGCGGCCACACCCACGGTGTCGCCCATGAAGCCGATGACCACGCTGATGCCGATAAAGGCCACGCCCAGGGTCAGGCCGGACGAGAGGGCCTTACCGGGCCGAAGGCCCACGATGAGGCCGATGATAAAGATCACGATGGGGAGGAACACAGGTGCGCCCAGATTCAAAATGCTCTGAAATACACTTTGCAAAACATCCATGATGTCTCTTCCTCTCTGATATTTGTGTTTTGAGGTATACTACCTCCTAAGGAGAGCTACTTCAGCCCCAGCAGGGCCAGGAGATGATCCATGGCGTCGTCTACGCCCACGCCGGTGAGGAAGGGGATGCCGCTCATGGTGGGGATGGGGAATTCCTCCCGCGCGCCCCGCGCGGTGGGTGTGATGGAGACGTAGACGTCGGCGTTGCGCATAAACAGCTCCAGCGACTTGATGTCTACCGCCTCCACCTTTGCTTTGCCCGAGAGGCCCAGGTCCTCCAGGCGGTTGTTGATCTTGGCGGCTACGGTGGCCGAGGTGGCGATGCCGCCGCCGCAGGCTACAATGACGGTCTTCATATTGTGGTTCCTCCTTTCTTGTATATTCAGACCCCTGTTGCCCGAAAGGCGCGCGGTATCCCGGCAGGCGGCCTGTTGGTGATGCCCTATGTATCTGCAAACGGCGTGCCAAAGTTGCGTATAGCAGTCAAAGCACTGGGGCAAGGGCGGGTGGAGGGGGCGGTATACACTATCCCCGGTGGAAGACGCGCGCCGGATAGTGTATAATAAGGCGCTATGACCCGCCGTCCTATGTCCTATACACTCTTTGGCATGTAAGTTGCTTCTCTTAAAGGTCAGAAAGGGGAAGCAAACTTACCGCTGAAAGGATGACAAGCAATGGATGAATTTAAGATCGAGAGCTTGCTGGACGAGAAACTGGTCTTCTGTGGTCTGGAGGCCGAGGATTGGGTGGACGTGCTGCGGCAGCTCTCTCACGCGGCCATGGAGCGGGGCTATGTCAAGGACAGCTACTTTGACGCTGTGCTGGAGCGGGAGCGCCTCTATCCCACCGCGCTGCCCACTCCCGTAATGAAGGTGGCCGTGCCCCACACCATGGAGCGCGTCCACGTGGTGAAGCCCGTCATCGTGGTGGCAACGCTGAAGAAGCCCATCCCCTTCAAGGAGATGGGCGAGGGGGTACACGACGTCCCGGTGGACATCGTCTTTATGCTGGCGGTGAACGGAGACAAGGAGCAGCTCACGGTTTTGCAGAAGCTGGTGGGGATGTTTTCCGACGGCGGCGCCATGCAGGCGCTGTGCGACGCGGCGGGG
>JBLJBF010000024.1:0-20252 GCA_047637855.1 Pseudoflavonifractor sp.
CACCCACCCCCGCGGGAGAGGACTCCTTCACGGCGCGGCCACCCCCTCCAGCGTATAGACCAGCCGCTCCCCCTGATAGACGGACACGGTCAGCGCACCGTTTTCCAGGATATACCGCCCGACAAGGCCTTCCGCGCCGGGCGCGGCCCCGGCGGGGGTCTCCCCGGTGGCACGCCACCGCTCGACCGCCGACTGGGCCAGGTAGACCGCCTGGGTCAGGGTCTCGCTCTCCCGGCTCATGCCCCGGGCATAGACCAGCAGCGCCGTACACACTGCGGCACACAGGACAAAGAGGGCCAGGCTGAACACCAGCTCCAGCAGGAGGAGGCGGAGCCGACGGGGTTCTCTGCTCATGGCGTCGCCTCCCTGCTCCAGCCGCAGCGCGGGGAGAGGGACACGGCCCAGCGCGTACCGTCCTCATCGGTGGCGGTCATACGCAGGCAGCCGTCTTCGGGCGTTACCTCCAGGGCCGCCAGGGGCAGAATCGCCACGCCGTCCCCCGGAGTAAGGGCAAGGCCATCCTCGGCATAGAGCTCCCGGAGCTGGCCGTCATAGCAGTAGAGGACGGTGGTAAACCCGCCCTCATTCAAAAAAAGCGCGTCCCCTCCGCCAAAGGAGCCCAGGATAACGCCGCCGGCCCGGTCGCCCCGGCGGACCTGGTTCACCAGGTAGCTCAGGGCGGTGCGCTGGGTGAAGTTCCTGTCGGCTGCGGCCGCCACGCCGCGGTAGACCCCGCTGCTCAGCGCTACCACTCCCACGGCGAGCAGAAAGAACAGCGCGCAGAGTGTCGCCGTCAGGACCGTGCGCATGGCATGGCCCAGGCCCGCGTTTCTCGGCATAAATCGGTCTCCTTTCCCCTACGAGACAGGCAGCACGGTGATGTCAGGCATCAGATTGGAGGCCACGTAACGGTAGTCCACCCAGTAAGCGCCGTCGGCCGTCACGCCGTAATGTGCCTTCAGATAGTCCAGGTCGGCGGGATAGAAGCCCTCCAGCGCATAGCACTGCACCGCCGCCCGGCGGACAGCCTGCTCGGCCAGGGCCAGGGCCTCCCGGTCGGCCCGCCCCCCCACCTCGCGGCTGGCCCACAGAAAGGCCAGAGGGAGGACGGCGAGGAACACCAGCAAGGGTAAAAGCCGCCGCCAAAAGGCAGCTCTGCGGGCCATGCCGCTACCCCCCGATGGCGGAGAGCACCCCCAGCAGGGGAAGCATAACCGCCAGCAGTACCAGGCCCACCGCCGCGCACAGCGTGAGGACCAGGCCGTATTCAATCCGGCCCAACAGCTGCGACAGGGCCTCGTCGGCCTCGGTCTGGCAGCGGCGGGCCAGCTCCTCCATGGTCTGGTCGGGGACTCCGGCCCGAAATCCGGACGAGAGAAGTCCCGCTTGGAGCGGGGGGAACAGGTCCGCCACCGCCCGGGGAAAGTCGATCCCCTCCTCCATCCGGACTCGGCAGACCTCCAGCGCAGGGGAGAGGGCCGAGCCCTTCAGCAGACGGCAGGCATGCCCCATGGCCTCATCCAGCGGCAGACCGCTGGAGAGCATCAGCGCCATGGCCGAGACAAAACGGCTGCGGCTCAGCGCCTTGGATGCCGCCGTCCCGGAAAAAAGGCGGGTGAAGGCGGCCATGCCCCGCTCTCCCCGGAAGAGACGCAGGAGGACCGCCGAGCCCAGTATCAGCGCCGCGGCCAGCCCGCCCGCAATATATCTTCCCACCGCACCCAGGCGCAGCAGGCCGTAGGCCGTAGGGCTCATGCCCATGCCCAGCTGGGTAAAGACCTGCTGGAACACGGGGAGCACCCGGGCCACCAACACCAGAAACACAGCCGCAACAAGGGCGCCCATGGCGGCGGGATAGACCACCACCCGGTGCAGGCCCCGGCGCAGGTCGGCCTCGCGCCGGTAATAGGCCCCCAGGGCGGAGAGCACCTGCTCCAGCCGCCCGGCGGCCTGGCCGATCTCAGCCATGCGCAGCAGATAGGGGGGGAAGGCCCCGGTTTCGGCCAGCGCGGCGGCCAGAGTTTCCCCCCGGCCAAGGCTGACGCCGAGCTTGCCCAGCAGGGCCTTGACCCGGGGGCTGCCCGCGTCCCCGGCCAGCAGCTCCACGCCCTCCTCAAACCCGATGCCCGACTGAAGCATTAAAGAGAGCTGGCAGCAAAATACGGACAGCTCGTCGCTGTCGGGGGCAAGGGCGGCTCCCGGACGCTCTTTCATAATTCATCTCCCTTTGAAACGGGGGCTTCGCGGACACCGCGAAGCCCCCGTGGTTCTATTTCTCCTGTAGGTGGGACGAGATCAGTAGGCGTACTTCGCGGCGTAGTTGCTGCCGGTGGTCACATATTTCATAATTCTGTCGCTGTGGTTGCCGCTGGAGACAAAGGTGGGGTCCATCAAGGTCCATGCGGTGCCGTCGAAGTAGATTACCTTGTCTACCCAGCCGATCCCGTCGATATATACGTCGATCCAGGCGTGGTAGGTGGTGCCCGCGTAGCCCACCACCAGCTTGCAGGGGATATTCTGGGCGCGGAGCATGGCGGACATGACCGCCGCGTAGTCAAAACAGATGCCCTTGCGCGCCTCCAGAATCTTGTCTACATCGGGCAGATAGCCGCTCTGGACGGTTTTGGCCAGCTCGTAGTCATAGCTGAAGCTCCCCACCACGAAGTCGTAGATATGCTGGAGGCGGGACAGGGCAGTGGTGTCCTTCTCGGTCAGCTCGGCGGCCTTCTTTGCGACGGCCGACTCCGCCGTGTAGTTCACAAATTGGTTGGGGTACAGGAAGGGAAGAAACTCACTGCGCAGCTTCAGGGTCAAGGTGACGCTGTACGCCTGGGCGTACCTGGTGCCCGTGGTGTTCTCATAGACTTTGACGGTATAGGTCCCGTCCCCCTCGGTGAGGGGAAAGGTCTCGTCCACGCCCGTGTTGCCCAGATTATAGGTATAGGTCGTGCCGCCGGTCTTGGTGATCTGCACCTTGATCTTTACGTCCTTGCCGCCAGTATAGCGCACCAGAAGATAACCCTCGGCCAGGTTGGACGCATCGACCGCAGCCTTTGTGTTGGAGTAGACGGTGACACCGGTCTTGACCTCGGCCTTTTCGGGTATGGCCGGGCTCTTGGCCGCCGCCATAAGGCCCACCATCAGCCCCAGCGTCAGCACGACGGCGGCAAGGCGCTTTCCTGTGCCCTTCCTCATATCGAACCATCTCCCCCGCAAAGTTTCATAAGAACGCGTATCCCCTAAATTTCAACACGATTATACCCCATATCTCCCCCTTTGGATAGCCCTTTTTTTTGAATTTCTCTATTTTTTTGAATTTGGGCGGTTTTTCCCTGGATATTTATTCAAAATGCGACAGCCATTTCATATACCTGTTTATTCTCATAAGCAGCAGCCCCCGGCCAACGGCCGGGGGCTGCTGCTTATGAACCGCCGCCCGCGTCTGGCTCAATCCATTACGGGCAGGAGAGGCAGCACGCTGTACTGCAGCAGGACGGGCATTTTGGGGTAGGCCCGGCGGAAGCTGGACATGAGGCGCATCAGGACTCTCTCGCCGTTTTCATAGCTGGCGCAGGGGAGGAGGAGCAGGTACTGGGTTGCGCTGAACCGGGTAAAGGCGTCGCCCTGGCGCAGGCCGGAGAAGATAACCTCCCTCACCCTCTCCATGGCGACCCCCACGCGCTTGGGGGCGAGGGACTTTCCCCGGTCGTCCAGAACCGTGAGCATGGCGAGCTGGACGACCTGGCCGGTGCGGCCCGCCGTCCGGGCCAGCAGGCGATAGATATCCTGAAAAATGGCGTACTCACAGTAGTAAGAGCCGGGCGTAAACACCCCCTCGCCCAGGCCCCTCCGCACCGCGTGCAGGTCCAGCTTCACGCTGTTGGTGGTCTTGACCAGCGCCCGGTACAGGGCCGTCATCTCCTCGGATGGGGTGACGCCAAGCTGCTGCATAAACAGCCGCGTGACATAGTGGTAGTGGTCCAGGGCGGCCTGCTGGGCGCCTGTGGCCATCATGGCCTGCATGAGCCGCAGGTGCATCCCCTCGTCATAAGGGTCCATCAGAATAGCCTTGCGGCACAGGTCCACGATCTCCGAATACCGCCCCTCTTCGGCCAGCAGCGCGGAAGCCCGGCTGCACAGCTCCAAAAACTTCGCGCGGTAATAGACCCGGAAAGAGACCACCCAGGGCTCGCGGGACATTTTGGGGAGAAAGTCCCCCTGGTAGAGGGCGATGGCGTCCAGCATATGCCGAAGGCGGTCCGGGCCTGGCTGGGCCGCGGCCTCGCACAGGGCCTCGAACTGCTCGGTGTCCACGGCGATGTCGACCGCGCCGCTCCACATATACTCCCCCCTGCGGCAGAGAAGGACCTGCTTGCCGTTTCCAAAGCCCAGGGCTTCGACCGCGCTCCTGGCCCGGTAGAGCAAAGTCTTGAGCGTATTGACGGGGTTGTCCACCTCGTCGTCGCTCCAGAGCATATCGATGACCTCATCCTGCGAGATGGGCTTGCTGCGAAAGGCGATCAGGTACTCCAGAAAGGTCCACAGCTTTTTAGACGAGCTGGCTTGATCGGTCACGGTGAGCACCTCGCCGGTCACCCGGCGGGTCATGGTGAATCTTCCGAACATGGTGATATGTAGCGTATCAGCGGCCCCCACGCGACAGCCCCCCTTTTTCGTATGTGATGGGTCAGGCAATTCTATGTCCCTCTCTATGGCGTTCCAGATTTTAACATATGGAGCGGGACGAAATTGGGCGAAATTGGGAGAAGACAACGGAATGTTCGAAAGGCTACGGCCTTGCTCTGCTTTAATCTGGGAAAATAAGGTTATTTCCTCCCTAAAAAAACGCAGGATGTAACCTTGTGGAAACTTTTTGGTGGTAGACTGTACACAGCAATAGGAATATTTTGTCAATTATTTTTGCGCGGCGGGTGTTTTTCATGGGATTCAGGAAGGAGATCGCGGTGTGACGACGGCGCCAAACCGGTTTATTCCATACGAGATGAAGAGCAGCCTGATCCGGGTGTACTCCTACAGGGGAAAATGCCTGCGGGGCGTTCTGCGCCACCCCCTTTTTCCCGAGGAGCAGTATTTTGACAACCTGATTCAATTCCTATTTTTGATGGAGACAGCGCTGGACGCCCTGAACTTTCCGCAGCGGAGCATGGAGTGCAGAGTATTCGACCATCCGGAGGCGGTGAGCCGGTTTCGCCCCCCGCCCCCGGGGCTCGGCAGGAAACCGGTGCTCGCCACCTTCAGGATCAGCGTGCTCTTCCGTCAGCACGCCAGCTGGCAGGGCCGCCTGCTGTGGCTGGACCACAAGGCGGAGGCACAATTTCGCAGCGTGCTGGAGCTCGTCGGGCTTATAGACAGCGCGCTGTCAGTTTGGGAGTGACGTAAATGCATCCGATACTTAAGAAACTATGGAACGCCGTGACCACCGTGCTGGTGGCCGTGCTGGTGCTGCTGGCGGCGGCGCTGGCGGGGGTGCGCCTGGTGGGGCTTACCCCCTTCGTCGTGCTCAGCGGCAGCATGGAGCCGGCCTACCCCACCGGCTCGCTGATCTATGTGAAAAAGGTACCGGCCGAGAGCGTCCGGGTGGGGGACCCCATCACCTTTGTCCTGAACGAGGACCTGGTGGTGGCCACCCACCGCGTGGTGGACATCGACCGGGAGAACCAGCTCTTCACCACCAAGGGCGACGCCAACGACGCGGCGGACGGCGCGCCCGTCCATTTCAACAACCTGATCGGAACGCCCGTCTTCCACATTCCCCGCCTGGGTTATCTGTCCGATTACCTGACCCATCCGCCCGGCATGTATATGGGCTGGAGCGTCATGGCCGTGCTGCTGCTCCTGCTCTTCACGCCGGAGCTGCTCGGGCTGGCCGAGCGGGCCGACCAGAAGGCGGCGGCAAAAAAGCGCGGCGCCGAGCTGACCCAGGGGGAAAGCCGAAAGGCATGATATATTATCCGGTACCTAAGATAAGAAAGGGGAAAAACACATGAAAAAAATTGTTGCAGTGGCACTCTCCCTGGCGCTGGCTGTCGCCATCGGCATCGGCGGCACTCTGGCATGGCTGACGCACAAGACCGGTCCCTTAGTGAACACCTTTACCGTGGGCAATATCAACATTGCGCTGACCGAGACCAAGGGCCCAAGTTTCAAGATGGTACCCGGACAAGCCATCGACAAAGACCCCGTGGTGACCGTGGCGGCCGGCAGCGAGGACTGCTGGCTGTTCGTGAAGGTCGAGCCGTCTGGTGGTGATGTGACTATTGGTGGGACGCCCTACAAGTTTGATGATTTTATTAATTGGTCTGTCAAAGGCGACTGGACGAAGCTGGACAGCGAAGATAATGTGTGGTATCGCCCGGTCGATGCCGACCCCGACAACGATCAGTATTTCAGTGTAATTGGCTATACCGACAGTAACCGCCAGTTCGTGAACGACAAAGTCCTTGTTAAGAACACTGTCACCAAAGAAATGATGAACGAGCTACAAGGAGAACATGCCGTCCTTCCCACCCTGACCTTTACCGCCTATGCCATCCAGCAGTTTGGTTTTACGACAGCAGAAAAAGCCTGGGAAGAGGTTTCCAAAACCTAGTGTCCCCTTAACTACATATCCAAAATAAGAAAGGATGTTTACACATGAAAAAGAAACTCATCGCCTCCATCCTGGCCGTCAGCATGATGGCCACCCTCGCAGTCGGCATGACCCTGGCCTACTTCACTTCTCAAGATGTGAAGACCGATACCCTCACCGTAGGCAACGTGAAAATTGAGCTGTCACAGACTAGACCGGAAAAAACCACCCTTGTCTACGCCGGCGAAGCCATCAAGCAAGACCCCACCGTTAAAAACATTGGTACCAACCCTTGCTTTGTCCGCATCAAGGTTACTGGCCTTAATTTCCTTGTTCCCGAGGGCGCCTCCGATGCTGAAAAGGACAAATGGACAATCAAATTGCGCAGCGGCGGTGACGTCGGTGCATTAGGTAAGGACTGGGAATACAACGCCCTAGACGGCTATTACTACTACACAAAAGTTCTAGAGGCCGACCGGCCTGAAAACTTAAATCGCGATAATCCTGATTCGATAAAAACCCCTCCGCTCTTCACCCATATTGTCATGCCCACCGCGCTCAAGGGTGATGACAGGCATGAGTGGCACGATATCGTTGTCACCGCCGAGGCTATCCAGGCCCAGGGCGCTGCGTATCCCGGCTGGGATGCCGTTCAGAATATGAAGTTTAACGATATCGTCACGTGGTTTGGGAAGTTCGGCTTAAATTAATAATTTGTCCCCTAACAAACCTGTATTTTCGGCGTTCATTTCCTGATCTTTGACAGTACCGGTTTCAAAACGCAACAGGCGGAGGGGAGCTTCCCCCTCCCCTCCGCCATTCATTTCGGCCCTCCCTGCCAAGATCTCCCCCACAGGTACAAGCCCCCACATAACTTTGAAAGCTCCTGCGAGAACCGCAGTGGACATAGATGACCCCCGTATGGAAAGGCGGTAAGGTAATGAAAAGACGACTGATGCTTGCCGGTGCGCTGGCCGCAATGCTGGCCCTGCTGGCCCTGGGCACTCTGGCCGCCTTCACGGCGGATGGCAGAGCCACCAACGTGATCACCACCGGCACCGTGGCCCTGACCCTGACCGAGACGGGCGAGGGCACGGCTCTGGCGGACGGCACCGGCATGGTGTTTACCGGGGTGATGCCCGGCCAGGTGGTGTCCAAGCAGCCCCTCGTCGCCAACGCCGGCAGCGAGGACTTTTACACCCGGGTGAGGGTGGACATCGTCATCCAGCCCGCCCTCGGGCAAAGCGGGGGAGCCCTCAGTACCGAGCTGGTGCGGCCCGGCATCCATGCGGAGACCTGGGTGGACGGCCACGACGGCTGGTATTACTACGCCGGCACCGTCGCCCCCGGCGCGTCGGTCTCCCCCTTCGGGACCGTCACCTTTGCCCCGGAGATGGGCAACGAGTACCAGAGCTGCACCGTGACCCTGAGCATACAGGCCCAGGCGGTCCAGGTGAAGAACAACCCCATCCCCGCGGGCCGTACCATCCTGGACGTGCAGGGCTGGCCCGCGGCTGCCTAGCGTCCGGCGGAAAAGAGGTGTGACGAAAGATGACAAAACGTATTCTGGCCCTGGCGCTCTGTCTTGCCCTGACTTTGGGTATGGCCGCCCCCGTCTATGCGACGGAGACGCCCCCCGCCGCTGACGGCGTGGAGGTGACCGTAACGCCCGACGTCCCCGGCGAGAAGCCCGGCACCGAGCCCGTGGAAGACCCCGCCCAGCCCGAAGAAACGCCCGTCCCGCCCACTGAGAACCCCGGCGAGAGCGAGCCCCCCGCGCCCACCAAGCCCAAATCCCCCGGCGACGTGTCAGCCCCCGCCGAGACCGAGCCCCCGGAACCTACGGAGGTTCCCGCCCCCGAACTGTGCGAGCACGGGAAGATTCCCTCCGACTGTGAGCAGTGCCTTGCCTTGGCGCGAAATGCCGACCTCTACGCCGCGCTGATGGCGGCGGAAAGCCTGGAGGAAATCGAAGCCCTGCTCTCCCCCCTCACCGAGGAAGATGCCGCGGCCTTTATGGAAACCATCACCGAGGAGCAGTACGCCGCACTGGAGGCGCGGGTCGCGGAACTGCGCGCACAGGACACGGAGCTGCCGTCTGAAACAGTGGATTTTACCGATGCAGGCCCTTTTATGCCCCCTGTGGAGACGGGCGTTTTCTCTGCCCGAAAAAAATTGTTTGCTGATGGGACACAGAATAACGGCCTTGAACTAAGCAAAAGCGCCGTAAACGATGATAACGGCTATAAAATTCGTCTGGAGGCCTACACCACTGGCACAGTGACCACCAATACTACCGTAACTCCCGTGGACATTATCATGGTTCTTGATCAGTCTGGATCTATGGTATGTGATTTTAACGGAAAATCAACCGGGAAAATTCAAGATAGACGACAATATGCCATGAAACAGGCTGTAAATAACTTTATATCTTCTGTAAATGAAAAATATAATGCAACGAATTCGGATCACCGGATAGCACTTGTGACTTTTGGGGCAGACGCATCTGTGCTGAAAGGCTGGACCTTTGTTGACGGTGCCGGAAAGACTGCACTTCAGCGCGCAATGACCGACCTTTCTGACAGCCCCACCGGGGCCACCAATGTTGCCGCCGGTATGAGTCGGGCCGAAACCCTGATGGGTAGCGGTTATAACTATACCGGGCAAAATGGGGCACGCCAAAAAGTTGTCATTGTTTTTACTGATGGTGTGCCAACTAAGGCATCGACATTTGATACGACAGTTGCCAGCGACGCTATAGGCGTTGCAAAGCGCTTAAAAGACGCGGGCGTTACTGTGTATTCAATCGGAATTTTCAGCGGCGCAAACCCGAGCGAAACATATGGGGCCTCTGGATTTGATACAAACAGCAACGGAGCAGTCAATTCAAAGTGGACTGATGAAATATGGGGGCTGTTCCCCGGAACAGAATTTCCTGAGGCAGATCGGCCTGCCGGAAACCGGTTTCTGAATTTCCTTTCCAGCAACTACCCTTCCGCCGAAGAACTTGGCCTAACCAGAAACATAACATACCTTTTTGTTTATGTTTCTCTCACCTATACAATTACCAAGGTGTATGCCTCCACTTCTAACGGTTATTATCTGACTGCAAGCACTTCCGGGAGTCTAAACGAAATTTTTCAAAAGATTAATACAAATATTGAAAAAGCGACCATTGATCTGGACGCCTCAACGGTAATAAAGGACTTCGTCTCACCGTACTTCGATGCGCCGTCTAGTTCTGACGCAATCAAAGCCTACACCGCTGCATACAATGGCAGCACTTTTGAAGGAGATGTCGCACTTCAAGATATAAATATAGCATTGATGGCCACAGAAAAGGCAATCTCGGTTACGGGTTTCAATTTTACTGACAACTTTGTCTCGGGCACAAAAAAGGAGGACGGCACGTTTGGAAGGAAACTCATTATTGAGTTTACCATTACGCCCAGAGCCGGTTTCTGGGGTGGTGACAATGTGCCCACTAACGTCTCCACCTCCGGCGTTTACGGAAAAGACGGCACATTGGTTGAGGCCTTTGAAGTCCCCGTGGTGAACGTCCCCTTGAATGTGCCGGATTTTACGGGCAACACCGTAAATGTCCACTACGGCGGCACAGCCCCCGAAAATTCCTCACTGTACGTCCCCCTCGTAAACCCCACTGGCGACGACGCTTGGAAGGCTGACTTTGTCTCCCCGGGGTCGTATGCCGTGACCGGCGGACCCGTGAGCACAACGGAAGACGGCGCAACCTATACCATCTCCATGACGGCGTCCTCAGACTCACAAACACAGACAAAGACGGCGATGGCCACCATCCACGTATTCCTGCCCCAGTTCGCGGTGGATGCCCAAGATGTGTGGGCCGACTGTGGCGCAGAGGTTCCCCTGGCCCGATGGGGTCTGGTGCAGGAAGATGGCAAGCCAAAGGTGGCGGTGACCTGGATGCGCAACAACATTGCATCTACAGCACTAGGCCTCACAATGGCGAATTCCGCGCCCGCCATTTCCGATTACGAATTTATCTTTAAGACCGGGACTGCATGGGCGGAAGGTATTTACACCACGGGGGAGCTGGATGCCGACTTCAATGTGGGGCTATCGTCCTGCACCGTGGGCGGCACGGCTTATACCGTCCCCTCCGACGCGCTGACGGTCACTACGGTGGTTGACAGCGAGGGCCACGACTTCACCGTCCATATCAACAGGTTTAAAATGACCATTAAAAAAACGTTTATGGGCGCCTCGGTTTATCAGCAGGACTGCATCTTTACCGTGACCAGCGGCAGTTCCTCCTTCCGGGTGGTGATCCCGGCCGGCGGCGGGACCAAGACCGTGGTGGGTCTCGTGTGTGGCAAGTCCTACACCGTAACCGAGGACGGCCGCTGGTCCTGGCGGTATACCGCCAGTGGTTCCGGGCCTGTCACCTGTACCTCCAACCAAGTCGGCAACACGGCGCCTATGGGCCTTTCGCTTGTAAACCCTGTCGGGATAGCCAACGTGCTTGTGAACGACAAGTGGCTCAGCGGCAATAACATAAACGCCAACCTTTTTAACCCGACAAAACGCAGGAGAGCCGCAGAGAGGAGTTGTGCGTCGTGATGCAGGGAAAACGAGACCTGCCCCGTCGGGCTATCATGGCCGTTTCCATCCTGGCGCTGCTCCTGTGCGGTCTGGCCGGGGGCACGCTGGCCTGGCTGATTACCTCCACCGGCCCGGTACCAAACGTCTTCACCCCTGCCCAGGTACAGTGCAAAGTGGTGGAGTCTTTTAATGAAGGAGCCAAGAACAATGTGTACATCTCTAATCCCAAGCTGCCGGAAAATGTGACCGCCTACATCCGCGTGGCATTGGTCCCCACCTGGGAGGACGACCAGGGGAATGTGGTGGCCAAACCGGCCAGTCTTGATGATTTGAATATCACAATAAAAACCCAGGGCTGGCTTAAAATCGGTGATTATTACTACTGCACGACGGCCATTCCGCCCGGCGAAAATACCCCCGCGCTGATCTCCTCCGCCACCGTGAAAACAGAGAGCGGCAATCGGATGAACCTCCATATCCTCGCCGAGGCCATCCAGGCGGACGGCGTGGACAGCAGTGGCAAGTCCCCCGTGGAGCTGGCCTGGAAGGTCACCTTGGACAATTCCGGTACGATTACAGGGGGTGTTGGGTCATGAGAAAGTCCAAGCTCCGCGCGCTGACGGCACTGGTGCTGTCGGTGGCGCTGGTCATCGGTCTCATGGCGGCGGCCGCCTTGGCGGATGACCGTGTGCCCACCGTGATCTACGACCACAGCCAAAAAAAATTCGTCTTCACCGACGCGGCCCCCTTTGCCGATGGCCACGGCCACCAGTACCCCGACCTCTTCGGCGGGCGGCTGAAAAACCTGATGCCCGGCGACACGGCGGAGCAGCGGATCAAGGTGGGAGCCGCCAATACGGGCGGCGGCACCGTGGACATGTATCTCAAGGTTGCGCCGGGGGGCGACGACGTCAGCGACGCCGAGGCGCTGGCCTATGCAGCCCTTCTGGCCGCGGAGGGGGTCACCCTGACCGTGAAGAAGGGGAGCGGAGAGGTCCTGGCGGCGGGCAGCCTCACCCAGGGCGTCCTGCTGGGAAAGCTGGGCAACAACGCCTCGCTGGACCTGAGCGTGGTCCTGAGCATCCCGCTAAGCGCGGGCAACGCCCTCCAGGGTCTGCGGGGCGCAGTGGCCTGGGTCTTCACCGCCATGTACATCCCCGGCGGAGACGGCGAAATTACGATCCCCGACACCAAGCCCCCCGCCAACCCCCTGCCCCAACTGGAAAAGGGCGATCACTTCGCCTACATCATCGGCCGGGACGACGGACTGGTCCACCCCGAGGCCGAGATCACCCGCGCCGAGGTGGCCACCATCTTCTTCCGGTTGCTGACCGAGGAGTCCCGCAGCCGCTATTGGAGCAGCAGCAGCCCGTATGGCGACGTGGACGCGGCCGCCTGGTACAACAACGCGGTCTCCACTCTCACGACCGCGGGCATACTCACCGGCAAGCCGGGCAATCGCTTTGACCCCAGCGCCCCCATTACCCGGGCGGAGTTTGCCGCCATCGCCATTCGTTTCTTCGGCGGCGGGTACGACGGGCCTGACCAATTCAGCGACATCGCCGGGCACTGGGCGGGCAACGAGATCAACCGGGCCTATCAGAACAACCTGGTCAAGGGCTACGCCGACGGCACCTTCCGGCCCGACAGCAACATCGTCCGCAGCGAGGCCATCACTATCATCAACCGGGTGCTGGACCGCACCCCCAGCCCAGGGCATCTGCTGCCCGGCATGATCACCTGGCCCGACAACCTGGACAGCTCGGCCTGGTACTACGCCGATGTGCAGGAGGCCACCAACTCTCATAATTACGACCAGAAGTACGACAAGGACAACAGGGTCTATGAGATATGGACCGCCCTGCGGCCCGTCCGCGACTGGGCGGCCCTGGAGCGGGAGTGGTCGGCGGCCAACTCCTCGGGCAGTCCCGGCGAGGTCATCACCTCCAATACGGACGCGGTATTCAAAAAATAGAAGAAAAGGGTCCCTTCGGAGCAAAACTTCGAAGGGACCCTTTTATTTCCTCCAACGGGGTAAAAATATTGCTCAGCCACTGTTGGAAATTCTACAGTATATGATATAATAACCGTATTACGGTTATTATATCTTTTTAGGGAGAGACACGGAGATGGCGCAGCCTACCATTGAGACCGAGCGACTGCTTTTAAAGGTGCTGGAGCCCGATGCCGCGCCCATGCTGCTGGAGTTCTACCAGCACAACCAGGACTTTTTAGCCCCGTGGGAGCCACTATATCCCCCCGATTTTTACACCTTGGCCTGCCACGCGGATAAGCTGGCCCAGGACGCGGCCAAGGCCGAAGAGAAGACCGGCCTGCGGTTCTATCTCTTCCGCCGTGGGGAGGAGGACCGGATCATCGGCTCCTTTGCCTTCAGCGACATTGTGCGTGGCCCCTTTCTCTCCTGCCATCTTGGCTACAAGCTTGGCCGGGACGCCTGCGGCCAGGGCTATATGACCGAGGCCCTCCGCGCCGGCATCGAGATCATCTTCCAGGACTACGGCCTGCACCGCATCGAGGCCAATATCATGCCCAGAAATACTCGCTCCCTGCGCCTGGTGGAGCGGCTGGGCTTTCGCAGCGAGGGCCTGTCCCGGCAGTATTTGAAAATCCACGGCATATGGGAGGACCATGTCCATATGGTCCTGCTCAACGAGATGATTTGACCGCCGTAAAACCGAAAGTGAGGCGTTCTATGAGACGTGAAATCTACCTGGCCGGGGGCTGCTTCTGGGGGACCGAAAAGTATTTCAGCATGCTCCCCGGCGTGCTGTCCACCCAGGTGGGCTACGCCAACGGCAACACCGAAAACCCCAGCTACGAGGAGGTCTGCCATAACGGCACCGGCCACGCCGAGACCGTGAAGGTGGAGTACGACGACGCGCTGCTGGGCCTTCCCTTTCTGCTGGAGCGGTACTACGACGTGATCGACCCCGTGAGCGTCAACCGCCAGGGGGGCGACCACGGCCCCCAGTACCGGACAGGCATTTACTACACCGACGAAGCGGACCGGCCGGTGATCCGGGCCTCCATCGCGGCACTGCAGGAAAAGTACGCCCAGCCCATCGCCATTGAGGTGGAGTCCCTGCGCAATTTTTACCCGGCGGAGGACTATCACCAGAAGTATCTGGACAAAAACCCGGGTGGATACTGCCACATCGGCCCCGCCAAATTCGAGGCGGCCCGGGGGGCGGTGGACACGGCCGCCCGCTACCCCAAGCCCCCCGCCGGGGAACTGAAGGCCCGGCTGGACAATCTCCAGTACGCCGTCACCCAGGAGAGCGCCACCGAGCCCCCCTTCCACAACCGGTATTATGCCGAGTTCAACCCGGGCATCTACGTGGATATCACCACCGGAGAGCCCCTCTTCCTCTCGGACGACAAGTTTGAGTCGGGCTGCGGCTGGCCCAGCTTTTCCAGGCCCATCGCCGACGCCCTTCTCGCCCAGCGGGAGGACAACAGCTTTGGGCGGCGGCGGACCGAGGTGCGCAGCAAGCACGGGGACGCCCACCTGGGCCATGTCTTCCCCGACGGGCCCGCGGAACGGGGGGGCCTGCGCTACTGCATCAACAGCGCCGCCCTCCGATTTATTCCCAAGGAAATGATGGAGCGGGAGGGGTATGGGGCATACCTCAGCCTGCTGTGAGAGGAGGGGCGCGATGAGCACGGGTGAATTGATCCTGCACCGCTTTCCCGACCCGGTCTATGCCGCCAGGGCGGAGGAGGTCTTTGCCGCGCTGGGGGTGGGCTCCCGCCCTGTGGCCGACGTGGAGACGGCCCAGACCGTGGGCTCCTTGGCCGGGCTGCCGGGCCACAGCCCCGCGCCCCGGCCTCTGGTTCCGCCCCGGTTTGACGAGCCGGTCATGGTGCTGTGCGGGTTTTCCCGGCAGCGGATAGACGAGCTTTTTTCTGCCATGCGGGCGGCGGGGACGCCCCCGCCCAACCGCAAGGCCGTCCTGACCCCCACCAACAAAGGCTGGACGCTGGACGCCCTCTACGAGGAGCTGGGCCGTGAGCACGCGGAAATGCACGGCGGGAGAGCTGCCCGCGATTATTAGAGTAGGGACGAGGGGACTTTGCTTGGACTACGATAAGCTCATCAATCTGGTCACCGACGTCGGGTTTCGGCTCCTGAGCACGGGGGCCGAGGTCTACCGGGTGGAGGAATCGGTTCAGCGGCTGCTGCGGGCCTACGGCGTCTCCACGGGAGAGGTTTTCGCCATTCCCAACTGCATTATCGTCAGCATGGTCACCCCATCGGGCCGCACCTTTACCCGGGTGCGCCGCCTGGCGGGCCACGGCACAGACATCGACCGGCTGGAGCAGTATAACACCCTGTGCCGCCGCCTGTGCGCCGGGCCGCCCCCGCTGGAGGAGGCCCTGGTCCAGCTGGACGCCACCGAGGCGGCGGGCCGTACTTATGGGCTGCCGGCTCAGGCCCTGGCCTACTTTTTCGGGGCGGCCATGTTCTGCCGCTTCTTCGGCGGGACCGTGCTTGACGCACTGTGCGCCGGGCTGTGCGGCCTGGCGGCGGGGGCCGTCCTTGTCTTCTTCTCCCGGCTGGGAACCAACCTCTTCTTCAAGACGGTGGCGGGGGGCGCGGTGTCCGCTTTGGCCGCACTGGCCCTGACGGTGGCGGGGCTGGGGAAAAACGTTGACCTCATCACCATCGGCGCGCTGATGCTGCTGGTGCCCGGCCTTATTTTTACCAACGCCATGCGGGACATTATCGCCGGGGATATGGTGACCGGCCTGTCCAAGACCGCCGAAGCCCTGCTCATCGGCGCGGCCATCGCGCTGGGCACCGGCACGGCCCTGTGGCTGGCCCGGCTTATGTGGGGGGGCGGCATCGGATGAGGCTTCTCTTTTTCGACTATTTTCTCCCCTGCTTCTGGGCTTTTCTGGCCTGTATTCCCTTCTGTGTTCTCTTCAATATCCACGCGGGCATTTTTATCTGCTCCTTCGGGGGGGCGCTGGGCTGGCTGGTGTATCTGCTGGCTGGGCCACTCTTCCACAGCGACCTGATCCAGGCCTTTGTGGCGGCCATGGTGATCTCCGCCTATGCCGAGATCATGGCCAGAATCCGCAAATGTCCCGCCATCGGGTATCTGCTGGTGGCCTTTTTCCCCCTGGTGCCCGGCGGCGGCATCTACTACACGATGGAGCACGCCATCAACGGCGAGACCGGGCTTTTTCTGGAGTCCTTTCTGCACACGCTGGGCATTGCGGGCTCTTTGGCTGTGGGGGTGCTGCTGGTCTCCTCCCTCGTGCGCATGGTCAATGCGCTGCGCCGCAAAACCTGAAAGGATGCTGATTTATGCCCAGGTATGACTATGTTTTTTTTGACGCGGACAATACACTTTTCGATTTTGACGCCGCCGAGCGCCGCGCCCTGAACCAGACGTTGACGCACTACGGCTATCCCGCCGACGAGGCCCGCCGCAGCTGCTACCTCGCCATCAACCGGGCGCTGTGGAGCGCCTTTGACCGGGGCGAGCTGGAGAAGGACTTTTTGGTGGTGGAGCGGTTCGCCGCCCTCCAGCGGGAGCTGGGCGGGGACCACGATCCGGCCGGGATGAACCGCTTTTATCTCTCCCGGCTGGCCGAGGGGGCCGACCTGCTCCCCGGCGCGGAGGACCTGTGCCGCGCGCTGGCACCCTACTGCACCTTGGCCATCCTCACCAACGGCCTGTCCATCGCCCAGCGGGGGCGGTTCTCCCGCTCGCCCCTGAAGGCGCTCATCCCCCATCTTTTTATTTCGGGGGAGATGGACTGCCAAAAGCCCCAGAAGGTCTTTTTTGACAAGGTGCTGGCCGCGCTGGCGCTTCCCGCCGGCAGCCGCGCCGTGATGGTGGGGGACAGCCTGGCCGCCGACATCCAGGGTGCGGTCAACGCGGGGCTCGACTCGGTCTGGTACGCGCCCGGCGGCGGACAGCCCGACCCCGACGGTCCCCAGCCCACCTATGTGGCCCGGAGCTTTGACGACATCCGCTCGACCATACTTGACATCACCCCGTTTGCCGCAGATCCTCTCGATCTGCCGTAGGGATACATAAGGAGCATTTTTGACATGCCTACTCTGCCTGAGTCCGAGCTCACCCATTCCTCGCCCCCCCGCTCCCCCCGTCTGGGGCCGGGGGCCATCGCCCTTGTGTGTATCATAACCGGGCTGGTTCTTCTGGTCGCCGTCGGCGCGGCCCTCTCGGCCCGGCAGGAGACTCCGCCGTCCGCCGTGACCCCGTCCCCCATTGTCACCTCCACCCCCACGCCCGAGCCGTCGCTTACCCCCGCACCTGCGCCGGAGCCGACGCCCGAGCCGACGCCGGACCCGGTTATCCCCTTTGACTTCACCCAGCCCGTCCCCGAGAGCGCCCCTGTGGAGAGCGGGTACTTTGACGACGCCGTCTTCATCGGCGACTCCCGCACCGACGGGCTGCGGCTCTACGGCGGCGTGGAGGGGGCCGATTTTATTGAGCACACCGGCATTTCGGTCTTTGACGTGGGCACCAAGAAGGTCATTCGCATCGCCGGGGAGAAGTACACGGTGCTGGAGGCTCTGGCCCTCAAGCAGTACAAGAAGATCTATCTTATGCTGGGGGTTAACGAGCTGGGCCACAACCATGACGAGGGGTTCCGCCTGGAGTATGAGGGCCTGGTGGACAAGATCAAAGAGCTACAGCCCGACGCCATCCTCTACCTCCAGAACCTGGTCTGCATCAACCCGGACAAGGCCAAGGCCAACAACCAGCCCTACTATGTGACCAACGAGAAGATCGCCGTCTACAACGCCATCATTGCCGCCATCTCCGTGGACAAGCACGCCGCCCTGGTGGATGTGAATGCCGCCCTGGTGGACGGGAACGGCATCCTCCCCCGGGAGGGCACCACCGACGGGGTGCATTTTACCAAGGACTACTGCAAGAGGTGGTATGACTACCTCAAAATTCACGCGGCAGACGCCGACTCCTATTGGGCCGGACAGACCGCGCAGTAAAGGAGCTGCTCACCATGAAAAAACTGCTGCCTCTCGCCCTGTCTCTCCTCCTGCTCCTCTCCTCCTGCGGCGGGAAGACCACCGAACCCTACGACCTGCAGGCCACGCAGGCCCTGGTGGACGCGGGGGCCTTCTCTGTGCCGCTGGAGGAGCTGGACGCCGCCCTGCTCTACGACTTTGCCGGGTACGGCATGGACGCGTCAAAGCTCACCGGCTCCAAGGCCCTGTCGGCCTCCGGGTATACCGAGCAGGTCTCGGTGACCCTGTGGAAGACCGAAAGCGACGCGAAGGCCGCCGTAGCAGCCTTCGCCGTCTATCTCCAGGACATGAAGGACACCTACAAGAGCTACGCCCCTCTTGAGGTGGAAAAGCTGGGCAACGCCATCGTCTCCCAGCGGGGCACCTCGGTGCTCCTGGTGGTTCCGGCCGACGCCGACGCGGCCAAGGAAGCGGTCGGCCGGCTGGGCTAAGCACGGGATAGGAAAAAGCGCCCCGACGGGATTCGTCGGGGCGCTCTTTTTTATTTCTGGTACTCGAAGTCCAAATTGTAGAGGGAGACCGTGTCCCCGTCCTGGATGCCCATCTCCTCCAGCCGCTCGAAAAGACCGGAGCCGCGGAGCATACGGTCGAACCAGTTGCGGGACTCGTAATCGCCGAAGTTGACGTTGGCCATGGTCTTCTGGAGCCAGGGACCCTCCACGATCCAGACGTCGTCCTCGTGGGTAATGGTAAGGGGCTCGGAGGTGTCCACCTCGGGGGGGCGCTCCACATAGGTGGGCTCGTACACCGTGATGGGGGGCAGATGGGCAAGCTCACCGGCGGCGTACTGCATCAGCTCCCGGGTGCCCTGCTGGGCGGCGGCCGACAGCTCGAAAAAGGGAAGACCCTTGGCCTCCACATGGGCGCGCAGGGCGTCTACCAGCGTGCGGTCGGGGGCGATGTCCACCTTATTGCCCGCCACCAGCATGGGGCGGGTGGCCAGCTCGGGGGAGTACTGGCGCAGCTCCTCGTTAATGGTCTCAAAGTCTGACACCGGGTCGCGGCCCTCGGCGCCCGACACGTCCACCATGTGGATGAGCAGGCGGCAGCGGTCTACATGGCGGAGGAAGTCGTGCCCCAGGCCCACCCCCTCGCTGGCGCCCTCGATAATACCGGGGATATCGGCCAGGACGAAGGAGGTCCCCTCGTCCACATAGACCACGCCCAGATTGGGGTAGAGGGTGGTAAAGTGGTAGTTGGCAATTTTGGGGTTGGCTTTGCTCACCACGCTGAGCAGCGTGGACTTGCCAACGTTGGGGAAGCCCACCAGCCCCACGTCGGCCAGCAGCTTGAGCTCCAGCACCACCAGGCGCTCCTTGCCGGGCAGCCCGGACTTTGCGAAGTTGGGGACCTGCCGGGTGGGGGTGGCGAAGTGCTTGTTCCCCCAGCCGCCGTTGCCGCCCCGGGCCAAAACGAAGGGCTCGTCGTCAGACATGTCGCGGATGACCTCGCGGGTCTCGGCGTCCCGCACCACGGTGCCCAGGGGCACCCGGATGGTGAGAGGCTGGCCGTCCTTCCCCGAGCAGCGCTTCGAGCCGCCGTCCATGCCGCTCTCGGCGACGTATTTGCGCTTATAGCGAAAGTCCATCAAGGTGGACATATGGCGGTCCACCTGAAGGATCACGTCGCCGCCGCGGCCGCCGTCGCCGCCCGAGGGCCCTCCGGCAGCCACGTATTTCTCGCGGTGAAAGGCTACCGCGCCGTTGCCGCCGGCACCCGAACGAACCGTGATGCGGGCGGTGTCGATAAAGTTAGGCATAATTTGCACCTCCTAGGTACGCGGGCGAGCAGCGCTCGCCCCTACGGGGTGGGCAGGTTGTTCCCGCCCACCCAGAGCAAAAGCCCCGAACGGGGGACCCGTCCGAGGCTCTTAGTATCACCAAAGTTTTTGGTTTTACTGGGCAATCTCAACAATAGAGACCTGCTTGCGGTCCTTGCCGAGACGCTCGAACTTCACCTTGCCGTCCTTGAGGGCGAACAGGGTATCGTCCTTGCCCTTGCCCACGTTGACGCCGGGATGGATATGGG
>JBLJBF010000025.1:0-4280 GCA_047637855.1 Pseudoflavonifractor sp.
AATGCCGCCGAGATCGCCGACCATCTGCGGGAGAAACGCACGGTGGTCCTCAATCTGGAGCAGACGAACAAGGACGTGTCCCGCCGCGTGCTCGACTTTCTCTCGGGAGCCGCCTATGCCAACGAGGGCAAGGTGAAGAAGGTGGCCCTGAGCACCTACATTATCACCCCCTACAATGTGGACATTCTGGGCGATCTGATCGACGAGCTGGAGAACAACGGGCTCTACTTCTAATAGAAATCGCGCTGCGATCGGGCGGGCCGCCAGGGGCGGCCCCTACAAGGGCCGTCGGCTGTCGTAGGGGCGGCCTTTGGCCGCCCGCTTTCTCATAAAACCACAAAGAAACGGGGGAACGAATATGCTGACACCGCAGGAAGTCTCTCAGCACGCTTTTGTAAAGGCCAGTTTCGGCGGCTATAATATGACCATGGTGGACGAGTTCCTTGACGCGCTCACCGAGGATTACACCACCCTCTATAAGGAGAACCAGGTCCTCAAGAGCAAGATGAAGATTTTGGTTGACAAGCTGGAGGAATACCGCGCCACTGATGAGAGTATGCGCAAGGCCTTTTTGGTCGCCCAGAAGTCGGCCGAGGACATCGTAGCCAAGGCCGAGGCCGAGCGGGCTACCTTGGTCCAGCAGGCCGAGGCCGAGGCGCGGGCCAAGGTGACAGGCGTTCGCCAGGAGCTGGAGGCCGAGCAGCACCGTCTCGCCGCCGCCCAGGCCGCCACGGCGGCCTATGTGGCGCAGGTCCGCGACCTGTGCCAGCGGGAGCTGAGCTATCTCGACGCGCTCCCCCGGCTCACTCCGCCCGCCCCCACCCCCACAGAGCGCACGGCGCAGGAGATCGAGACCAACGTGCAAAAGCTGGTGGGAGAGCCGACGCAGGAGGTGCCGCCCGAGCTGGAGGAGGCCCTGCCCGAGGAGGACGGCGGACTGTACGCCGAGCTGCTGGAGCTGAACCTGGGCCGGGACAGGGAGAGTGCCCGCGGTACGGCGCATGAGGAGGACGAGGAGCAGGAGGAGCTCGGCGAGACCACCCGCCGCTTTGACAACCTCCAGTTCGGGAGAGATTACGAGATCCGCTGATTTCTCTTGACAAAGTCGGCCGTTCCGGGTAAGATACGAGGACAATAGGAAAAGCGCGATGACGAGGAAGAGTAGCGCCCCCAACAGCCTGTAAAGAGAGCCGCCGTGTGGTGAGAGGCGGACGGGCCGGGAGCGGGAAGATCACCCTCAGAGCGCTCCGGCCGGGCGCCGTTATCCGCCCGTCTTGAGCGGCCGCATCCCGTGACGCGGCAAAAAGAGTGGTACCGCAGAGGTTTATGAACGCCCCTGTCTCTTAACAGAGACAGGGGCGTTTTTATTCTGCAAACAGACCATACTATAAAAAACCAGATAGAAGGAGTGCCAAAATGGACTACAACAAGACCATCCACCTCCCCCAGACCGACTTCCCCATGCGGGCGGGCCTGCCCAAGCGGGAACCCGATATGCTCTCCGAGATGGAGGCGAAGGACCTCTATCACAAGCTGATGGAGAAGAACGCGGGCCGGCCCAAGTTTGTCCTCCACGACGGCCCCCCCTACGCCAACGGCAACATCCATATCGGCACCGCCCTCAATAAGATCCTCAAGGACATGATTGTCAAGCACCGCAATATGACGGGCTACTGCGCCCCCTATGTCCCCGGCTGGGACACCCACGGCCTGCCCATCGAGAGCGCCATCCTCAAGAATAAGAAGGTCAAGAGGGAGGAGCTCACCACCTCGGAATTTCGGGAGAAGTGCAAGGAGTACGCCCTGGACTTTGTGGACAAGCAGCGCGAGCAGTTCAAGCGGCTGGGCGTCCTCGGCGAGTGGGAGGACCCCTATATCACCCTCACCCCCGGCTTCGAGGCCAAGCAGGTGGAGGTCTTTGGCCAGATGGCCGAGAAGGGGCTTATCTACAAGGGGATGAAACCGGTCTACTGGTGCCCCCACGACCAGACCGCCCTGGCCGAGGCCGAGATCGAGTACGCCGACGATCCCTGCACCACCCTCTTCGTCAAGTTCGCCGTGAGGGACGACAAGGGCAAGCTGGCACCCTACGGCGATGTGTCCAAGATGAGCTTTGTCATCTGGACCACCACCCCCTGGACCATCCCCGGCAACATGGCCATCTCCCTGAACGCCGAGTTTGACTACGTGCTCCTGCAGGTCCCGGGCGGAGAGGTCTACATCCTGGCCAAGGACCTGGCCGAGAGCGTCTGCAAGGCTGGGCGCATCGACTTTGCCGCCTGCGAAATTCTGGCCTCCCTCAAGGGGAGCGACTTTGAGCTGATGACGGCGACCCACCCGCTTTTTGACCGGGAGAGCGTCATCTTGAACGGTGACCATGTCACGCTGGACGCGGGCACCGGCTGCGTCCACACCGCCCCCGGCTTTGGCGCGGAGGACTACGCCATCTGCCGGGCCTACGATAAGGCGGGGCTTACCAATATCGGCGTCCCCGTCCCGGTCAACGCCAAGGGCATCATGACCGACGCCCGCTACGAGGGCCAGTTCTACGACAAGGCAAACGAACAGGTGGTGGTGGACCTGGAGGAGCAGGGCGCCCTCCTCGCCAAGGAGCACATCAAGCACTCCTACCCCCACTGCTGGCGCTGCAAGCACCCCATCATTTACCGGGCTACCGAGCAGTGGTTCTGCTCGGTGGACGCCATCAAAAAAGCGGCCGTCAACTCCTGTGACGACATCAAGTGGAAGCCCGACTGGGGCAAGGACCGCATGACGAGCATGATCAGCGAGCGCAGCGACTGGTGCATCTCCCGCCAGCGGGTCTGGGGCGTGCCCATCCCCATCTTCTACTGCGAAAAGTGCGGGGAGGACATTGTGACGGGGGAGACCATCGCCCGGGTCTCGTTCCTCTTCCGTGCCCACGGCAGCAACGTCTGGTTCGACAGGACAGCCGACGAGCTGGTGCCCGAGGGCTTCAAATGCCCCAAGTGCGGCCACAGCCACTTTACCAAAGAGAGCGACATCATGGACGTGTGGTTTGACTCGGGCTCCACCTGGTCCGCCGTGCTGGAGGAGCGGCCCTACCTCCACTTCCCCGCCGACGTGTACCTGGAGGGCGGCGACCAGTACCGGGGCTGGTTCCAGTCCTCCATGCTCACCAGCATCGCCACCAAGGGCGTGGCCCCCTACAAGCAGATCATCACCCACGGCTGGACCGTGGACGGCGAGGGCAAGGCCATGCACAAATCCCTGGGTAACGCCATGCCGCCGGAGGACATCATCAAGGACTACGGGGCCGATATGCTCCGCCTCTGGGTGGCCAGTGCCGACTATACCCAGGATATGCGCATCTCCAAGGACATCATGAAGCAGCTCAGCGAGGCCTACCTGAAAATCCGCAACACGGCCCGCTATATGCTGGGCAACCTCGCCGGATTCGACCCGGACGCCGACGCCCTGCCCTATGAGCAGCTGCAGGACCTGGACAGATGGGCCCTCTCCCGCCTGCGGGAGCTGACCGCCGCCGTCCGCGGGTACTACGGCAGGTATGAGTTCCACGGCGTCTACCGCTCGATCTATAACTTCTGCGTGGTGGACCTCTCCAACTTCTACTTCGACGTGATTAAGGACCGGCTCTACTGCGCCGACCGGACCGCCCGCCGCTCGGCTCAGACCGCGCTGTACCTGATTCTGGACGGGATGACCCGGCTGTTGGCCCCCATTCTGGCCTTTACCAGTGAGGAGATCTGGGCGGCCATGCCCCACCGGGCCGCCGACAGCGCCGAGAGCGTCCTCCTCAACGATATGCCCGGGGCTGAGGACCTGCCTGCCCTCAGTGAGACCGAGGCCGCCCGCTGGGCCGCCCTGTCCTCCGCCCGGGAGGATGTGAACAAGGCCCTGGAGGCCGCCCGGGCCGTCAAGACCATCGGCAAGAGCCTGGAGGCCGCCGTCGTGCTCGGCGGGGAGCACGCCAAGGCCCTCGCGGCCGAGGGCGAGGAGTTCCTGGCCGAGATCTTCATCGTCTCTCTGGTCAGGCTGGACCCTGCCGCCGCCGGCATCACGGTGACGGCCGCCGAAGGCGGCAAGTGCGAGCGCTGCTGGATGGTCAAGGAGGACCTGGGCCGCGACGCCGACCACCCCACCCTCTGCACCCGCTGCGCCCACGTCATAAAAACCGAGGGCTGACCCCTGTAAAAAGAGAGCCTGCCGCTTCTGTGGCAGGCTCTTCAGACTGTCAATAAACCCTCAATCTGAAGGAATCGGAGGGAGGGATTGTGTGA
>JBLJBF010000026.1:0-10630 GCA_047637855.1 Pseudoflavonifractor sp.
CCTGCGGCGGCGAATTCCTCCATGGTATAGGTGGGGTGGTTGGGGTAGATGGTGCTGATGATGGGCACCTGGCGGCTTATTTCGTCAAAGGTCTCGGGGGTGATATCGATCCCGGCCTGACGAGCGATGGCGGGGATGTGCAAAAGGCCGTTGGTGGAGCCGCCGGTGGCCATCATATAGCGCACCACGTTCTCAAAGCTCTCCTGCCCGATGACGTCCAGGGGGCGCAGCGCCTCCTGGACGGCCTCCACCACCCGGCGGGCGGCGGTGCGGGCCATCTCATGCCACTCGGGGGTCTGGCTGCGGACGCTGGCGTTGCCGTGGGGGGACAGACCCAGCACCTCGGCGGTGGCGCACATGGTGTTGGCGGTGCCCATAAAGGGGCAGGCGCCCGGGGTGGGGCAGGCGTTGCGGACAATGTCCTTGTATTCGGACACGGTTTTCTCACCGGCCACATAGGCGGCGTAGGCCTGCTTGGTGTGGGTGAGGGTGATCATCTTCCCGCCGCAGTGCCCCGCTGCCATAAAGCCGCCGGTGAACATGACGGTGGGAATATTGACCCGGAGCGCGCCCATAATCATGCCGGGCACCACCTTGTCGCAGGTAGCCATGATGACCATGCCCTCCAGCATATTCAGCTCAGCCACGGTCTCTACCTCGGAGGAGACCAGGTCCCGGGCGGGGAGCGTGTACCGGTCCCCCGGCGTGTTGGAGCAGATCCCGTCGCAAATACCGGTGACGGGGAGCTCCAGGGCAAGGCCGCCGGCCCGGTAGATCTCCTCTTTCATCTCGGCGATGACGTCCTTAAAGGGGAAATGGCCGGGGTTCATCTCGTTCCAGGAGGAGACGAGGCCAATGACGGGCCGCTTTGCGTCGGTCTCGGAGATGCCCATGGCGTAGAGCAGGGCATTGCGGTGGTCCAGGGATTCTTCATTCCATTGGCGAATCATATTAATTTCTCCTTTTCAGCTGCGCTGAAGCAGGTGGATGGCAAACCCCGCGAAGTCGTATTCAAGATAGGTGAGCATAAGGGAGCCATCCTCAAAATATTTGTTGCCGGAGTCGTCAAACGCGCAGCCGAGGCTCTCCAGATAGGCCCTTGTGGCCGGGAGATCATCGGTGGCAATGGCCAGATGGCCATGTCTCCCCCGACCCCCGTGCTTCATCAGCTCGACCATGGGGCCCGCGAATACGGAGGCGTCGCTGGTCCGCTCGGGGGAGATACCGAAGCAGCCCAACAGGAACTGGGCCAGCTGTTCAGCCTCAGCCCCGTCCGTGCAGTTGACGCCAACGTGGACGACAGTGCAGTTCCAGTTCTTCAATGTCTCCATCCTCAGCCCCCCAGATAGGCCTTGCGCACCACGTCGGAGTGCATCAGCTCCTCGCCAGTGCCGGTGATATTGATGCGGCCGTTCTCCAGCACGTAGGCCTTGTCGCAGATGCTTAGGGCCTTGCGGGCGTTCTGCTCCACGAGCAGAATGGTGACGCCGGCATCCCGGATCCGGCGGATGATGTCAAAGACCTGGTTTACAATAATAGGGGCAAGCCCCATAGAGGGCTCGTCCAGAAGGAGAATCCTGGGCTTGGACATGAGCCCGCGGGAGATGGCCAGCATCTGCTGCTCGCCGCCTGATAGGGTGCCGGCGAACTGGCTCTTGCGCTCCTCAAGGATGGGAAACAGCCTATACTGCTCCTGCAGATCCTCCTCCAGACTTTTGCCCTTAAAGAGATACCCGCCCACCAGAAGATTGTCCCGGATGGTGAGGCCGGAGAAGGTCCTGCGCCCCTCGGGCACGTGTACAATGCCTTTCTGGACGATCTGATGGGGCTGCCTGGGCACGGGCTCGCCCAAAAACTCGATGGTGCCGGTCTTGGGCTTCACGAGCCCGGAGATGGTGCGCAAAATGGTGGTCTTGCCCGCGCCGTTGGAGCCGATAATGCTGACGATCTGGCCCTCCTCCGCCTCGACGGAGACATTGTGGAGCGCGTCGATGTGGCCATAGCTGACGCTGAGATCGGTTATTTTAAGCATTGCCATGTCACTCATCCTCCTTGCCCAGGTAGGCCTCGATGACCTGGGGGTCGTGCTGGACTTCGGCCGGGGTGCCCACGGCGATGGTCTTGCCAAAGTTCTGTACATGGATGCTGTGGGAGATGCTCATCACCAGCTCCAGCCGATGCTCGATGAGTAAAATGGCGATGGGCATGGTGCTGGAGAGCATCTGGATAAGCGCGGTGAGCTCGCCCACCTCGGTGGGGTTCAGGCCGGCGGCCGGCTCGTCCAGCAGCAGCACCTTGGGGTTGCAGGTGAGGGCGCGGGCGATCTCCAGACGGCGCTGGATGCCGTAGGAGAGGTTTTCGGGCCGCTCGTCCAGGTAGTCCTGGAGACCCACGGTGCGCAGATGCCGTTCGCAGACCTCGCGGCCCTCTCTCTCCTGCCTCAGGCGGATGGGGAGGGGCAGCAACCCGCCCAGCACATTGTAGGTGGTCTGGGGCCCGTAAGCGCACATGACGTTTTCCAGGACCGTAAGGCCCTTAAAAAGACGGATGTTTTGGAATGTACGGCCCATGCCCTGGCGGGTGATCTTATACTGCTCGGACTTGGTGATATCCCGGCTGTCCAGCGTGACGGAGCCCTGTTCCGCGGGATAGACCCCGGAAATGACGTTGAAGATGGTGGTCTTGCCCGCGCCATTGGGGCCGATAATGCCGTGGATCTCGCCTACATCGGCCTCCAGGGAGAAGTCCTGAATGGCCTTGAGGCCGCCGAAACTCTTATGGATGTTCTTTACCTCAAGCAGTGCCATTACCGCGCCCCCTCCTTTCCAGACCTTTTGCCCGATTTTGCGCCCCGGTGCGCCAGCTGCCGCAGACCGCGGGGGGAGAGCTCCCACTCGCCGAAGATGCCGGAGGGCTTGAAGTTGATAATAAGGAGCACCAGCACCGCATAGATGATGCTGCGATACTCCACCAGATTTGTGAGGATGCTGCGCAGGACCTCGGGCAGCGAGCCCAGGATAAACGCGCCCGCGATGGAGCCGGTCAGGCTGCTGACCCCGCCGAAGAAGACCATGATGACCCAGTCGGCGCTCTTCTTCCAGCCGAAACCGGAAGGGTCCACGTAGGTGATGTAAAACGCGTACAGACACCCGGCAAAGGCGGTGACAGCCACCGAGACCAGAAATGCGGACATCTTTACATAGGCCACGTTGATGCCCATAGCTTTGGCGGCCAGCTCGTCCCCCTTGACGGCAATGCACTGGCGGCCGTACTTGGAGGTCTTAAACCAGGCCACCAGGGCCACGACCACCACGGCGGAGACGATGGCGATGGGGAGCGTGACCTTCTTGGGGATGCCCGCGAATCCGGAGGCGCCGCCGGTGAGAGGCGTGGCGGTGTTCAGCAGGGCGATGATGGCCTCGCCAAAGCCCAGAGTAACCAGAGAGATGTAGTCCCGCCGCAGCCGTACCGTTGGCAGGCCCACGATATAGCCCACAGCCACGGCGAGCAGAATGGCGAGGAGGAAGGCGACCGCCACGGGGAGGTGATACTTGACGACCAGAATGCCGGAGGTGTATGCGCCGATGGCCATAAAGGCGGCCTGGCCCAGAGAGAACATCCCGGTGAGACCCGTGAGCACATAGATGCCCGCCACCGCGATGACGGTGATGAGGATTTGGATGAGCATGGATTCGATCATTGCGTTCATATCCCGGCCCCCTACGCTTTCTCTTGGATGTTGGACCCGGCGATGCCACGGGGGCGCACCAGCAGGAACACCAGCATGATCACGAAGGTGAAGATAGGGGTCCAGCTGCTGGAGACGGTATAATTGAGCACCGTCTCCACCAGGCCCAGCAGCACCGCGCCGATGATGGCGCCGGGCAGACTGCCCAGGCCGCCGATGACCGAGGCGATGAAGCCCTTGACCACCAGGCTGCCCAGCGTGGGATAGAGGGTGTAGTTGATGCCCAGGAACACACCCGCCAGGCCCGCCAGCGCGCCGGAGACGATAAAGGCGAACTGGATGGTGCGGGTCACATTGATGCCCATGAGGCTGGAGGTGTCCCGGTCAAAGCTGACGCTGCGCAGAGCGCGGCCCAGCCGGGTCTTCTGGATGACAAGGGCCAGAACGATCAGGGCGGCTACGCTGCAGCAGAACATGAGCAGGTCTGCGGTGGAAATGATGATCCCGCACACCTTCAGGTTTGCCTTCTCAAAAAAACGGGGGTAGTTATAGAAGTTGGCCCCCACCTTGACGGTGACGATCCCTTCGAAAAGCGTACCCAGCGTGATGGAGGAGACGAAGAAGTAAATGTTGGGGGTGTTGCGGACGGTGATCCGGCGGAACGCGACGAACTCTCCCACCAGGGCCACCAGCGCGCCGCAGACCATGCTCACGGCAATCGTGGGGATAAGCCCCCAGCCGTTGGAGGCCGAGATAAAGTAGCCCACGAACGCGCTGAGGGTCATAAGCGCGCCGTGAGAGAAGTTGGAGAACTTAAGCACATTGAAGATGACCGAAAAACCGGTGGCGATCAGCGCGTACACAGAGCCCAGCGCCAGACCGTTAATGATGATTTGCAAAGACATAACGAGAGCCTCCTTGTCAGGAAATCATGACAGTAAAAAGGTGCATCTGAAAAACCAGGGTGTCCGGGGAGAAGACCGGGGGCGGGACCACCAGGTCTTTCAGATGCACCCCACCCTAAGGGGCTCCTGCCCCCACGCTCAAAGGCATGGGGGCAGGAGAAAATCGCGGAGAGGAATTACTTCGCGGCGTAGCGCTCCTGCATGACGGGAGTGGTGCCCTCGTATTTGAACATGACCATCTCAAGGCCCTTCACCATATGGGTAGCGGGGTCGATGGTGATATTGCCGGTCAGACCGTGATAGTCGCTGACCTTGGCAGTCGCGGTGCACACGTCGGCGGGAGCAGAGCCCACCTGGCCGAAGATCTGGGCCAGAATATTGGCCACGTCATAGCCCAGGAAGAACTTGTTGGTGGCGTCGATTCCGGTCTTCTCCTTCACGCTTTTGATCATGGCCTGCAGGGTGGCGTCGGTGGCGTCCACGTTGTTGATGAAGTAGATGTTGTCGCAGGTCTCGCCCAACAGAGTATTAAAGGGAGGGCAGGCGTCCAGCCCGCAGACCAGAGAGCCCTCATAGCCCAGCGCACGGACAGCCTGTGTGATCTGGATAAGCTCCTGGGTGTAGTTGGGGATATAGATGGCGTCCACACCCGCGTTGACGATCTTGCTCAGCAGGGTCTTGAAATCCTTATCGTTGGATGTGTAGGAGACCTCCTGCACGATGGAGCCGCCGCCGGCCTCCACAGTGGCCTTGAAGTTGGGGAGCAGAGAGGTGGAATAGGCGTTGCCCTGGTTATAGATAATGCCAAAGGTCTTAAGGCCGTTCTTCAGCGCGTAGGAGGACATGATGCCGGCCTGCTGGTTGGCGTTGGGCTGGAAGGTAAACATGTTCTTGTAGGGGGTGCCGTCCGCCTTGACGGCCGCCTTGGTATCCAGGGCAAAGCCGAGGACGGGCACGTCATACTGCTCGGAGATGGGGGCGATAGCCAGAGCAATGTTGGCCACAGGAGGCCCGATGATGGCGGAGACCTTATCCACCGTGACCGCGCGGTTGAACGCGTTGATGGCCTCGTCCACATTGGCCTTGGTATCATAAGTGATCATCCGGATGGTCTTGCCGTCCACGCCGCCCTTGGCGTTGATCTCGTCCACGGCCCACTGGGCGCCGGCGGTCACCATCGCGCCCAGAGTGGAGGTTGCACCGGAGATATCCTGCAGGCAGCCGATGACGATCTCGCCGCCCTTACCGGTGGGCGTGGCACTGGGCTGGGTGCTGGCACTGGATGAGGGCTGGGTACTGGCGCTGGGTGAGGGATTGTTGGCAGTGTTGCCGCAGGCGGTCAGGCCGAAGACCATTGCGCCGGCCAGCAGGAGCGAAAAGAGTCTCTTTTTCATTTCTGGTGCCTCCTATTTTGATTATATACTCTGTCCGTTGCGGACAAAATACCAAAGAGAAACGGTGAAAAAAAGGGAAAACTATATCTGTGCAAACGTTTTCTTGCAAGTCCAGAAAAAATGGAACCCAGGGAACCATGGAAAGTGTCTGGATTCCATTCAAATTTAGGATTTGAATTTATGCATATATTATATTTTTGTAACCGGCTTGTCAATCTTCCTTTTAAAAAATCAGCGTATTTCACAAAATATCAAATGAAAAGGTTTGCACATCGCCGAAAAACAAGAAAGTCAAAATAAAAATTTGGAATTGCAAGAAGCGAGAGGACCGAATCCGCACCCTCAGCGGGAACCGGTGCGGAGGAACCCCCACAGGGCCCGGGCGCCGGGGCTGAGGGGAACCCCCTTTGCCGCGGCGAGGACGATCTCAAGGGAGCTGGTCTCGATAAACCGCAGGGCTCCCAGGCGCGTGTCCTCCTCTGCCAGATGCTCGGCAATGCGGGAGAGCATGATCGATATGCCGGAGTTTGTGGCCACCAGCGCCCGGATGGTGTCGGTGTTGGAGCCCTCGTAGATGACGTCGGGGTCGAGGTCGGCGCGCGCGAGGCAGCGGCCGATGGTGGACTGGAGGTGTGTGCCGCCCCCCAGAAGGATAAATTTTTCGCCCGCAAGCGCCCGGAGAGAGACCGGGCCGCCGCCATTGAGCGGATGGCTCCGGGGTATGAGCAGGGCAAGCTCATCGGTGCAGAGCGTCAGGCGCTCCAGGCGGTCGTCCTCCCCCTCGTCCCAGCGGAAAATGGCAAGCTCGGCCTGGCCGCTCTCCAGCAGCCGGGGAATCTCACCGTTGTTTCGTTCGGAGATCTGGAGACGAAAGTTCGGGTAGACTCTGGAGAACTGGGCAAGCCGCTCGGCGAGGCCATAGTGGGCCAAAATCTGGGTGACGGCCAGGGAGAGTCCGCCCGCCGACAGCTCGCCCCGCAGCCGCTCCCAGGCGCGCACCATGTCGGGCGCGGTCTGGGCCAGGGCCCTGCCCGCTTCGGTGAGCGCCACGGGGCGGCTGCTGCGGAGAAAGAGGGTCTGACCAAGCTCCCGCTCCAGCTTGATAATCTGTTTCGAGAGAGAGGACTGGGAGAGGTAGAGCTTTTCCGCCGCCGCGGAGAAGCTGCCCGTCTCCAAAATCGCCAGGAAATACTCCAGCTGCCGCATCTCCATAAAACCGCCTCCATTCCATTTTGGAATCATTCTAACACAGAGATGAATTGACGAAAAGGGGGTATGGCCGCTATGCTGAAAAAAATAGCTGCATATGCAGCGAAGGGAGACGCGGTATGAAAACAATTTACTGTTTCTTTGCGGCACGGCGCTACTGGACCGACGGGGCGGAACTCAAGGAGGTCTATGAGACCCTCTGCGGGGAGCTGGGCGAGGGGGCCGACTGCCGCCTCATCACCGAGCCGGGAGACCTGGAGGGGATCGCGCCGGGCCAGGTGCTGGCGGCAATCCCCATGAGCGGTGCGGTGCAGAGCATGATCCTTTCGGCGGCGGAGAAGAGCATGTTCACCGTGCTGCTGGCGGGGTATGTCAACGGTTTCTTCTCCCCCCGATGCTCCGGGAAGATGCTGGGCCACAATGCCGCCCCCACGGTGATGGACTGCTGGGCCGTACTCCGGCGCGGCGGGAAGACCCTCTTGGCCGCCACCCGGAAGGAGCTGGAGCAGAGCCTGCGGGCGGCCGAGGCCTGCGCCTTTCTCCGGGGGGCCAAGCTGCTTATGGTGGGCGAGCCCGAGCCCTGGGTCATCAGCGTGAGCCGGGACGGGTCGGACTATACCCGGCTGCTGGGCGTCACGGTAGAGCAGGTGGCACAGCGGGAGCTGGAGGAGCTCTACCGCGCCACGTCCGACCAGCGGGCCGAGGATTTTATCCATCCGGTGCGTGCCGGGGCCGGGGCAATTCGGGAGCCCAGCTCTGCCGACCTCCTGGAGGCCGGGCGGATGGGCGCGGCCCTGGAGGAGCTGCTGGAGCGCTATGACGCGGACGGCGCGGCCGTGGCCTGCTTCTCCCTCCTCGCCACCGGCACGACCACCTGCTTGGGTGTGAGCCGCCTGAACGACAGCGCCGACAAGGTGGCCGCCTGCGAGGGGGACCTGGACAGCGCCTGCACCATGCTGCTGATGAAGAAGCTGGCAAAGACAAGGCTGTGGATGGCAAACCCCAGCCTCCAGAGCGACGGGACGGTCAGCTTCTCCCACTGCACAGCGCCCCTGCACGTCTGCGGGGAGCAGTGCCCCTACATCCTGCGCAGCCACCACGAGAGCGGCATCGGCGTCAGCCCCCAGGTGGAACTACCCATGGTGGAGCGTCTTACCGCCTGCCGTTTCTCCGCCGCTGTGGAGGCCATGACGGTCCAGACCGGTGCGCCTGTAGAGGGGCCCAGGGAGCCAACCTGCCGGACCCAGCTGCGGGTCCGCTGGGACGACCCGGACAAGTACCTCCGCACCGCGTTGGGCTGTCATCAGGTCTTCGCGTTTGAGGACCTCTCCAAAGAGCTGGAGCTGGCCGCCGGGCTTTTGGGGATAAAGACGCTCTGATCCTGGCTGCCGCAGGCACCGCAAGGGCATGTCCCCGTCACGCTTTTGGACATTTGCTGAAGGACCGCACCTGCGATGATCCCCTATGACCGCCGCCGGGCGTACCGACAAGAAACTGCATCCCCGCAATAACAATTATAAACAGAGGGTCGCGGATAGGAAATACCTGCGACCCTCTGTTTTTTTATGGATAGATCAGCGCCCTACCCCAGCCCCAGTGTCCGGGCCATTGTGGCCACCAGAAAGCAGACGACCATCCCCACGGCAGTAGGCAGGGCGAAGGAGAGAAAGGTCCACTTTGCGCTGCCGGTCTCCTTGGCGATGGTCATGCAGGTGGTGGAGCACGGCCAGTGCATCAGGGAGAACAGCATGGTGCACACCGCCGTCAGCCAGGTCCAGCCGTTGTCGGTCAGCAGGGTGTGCAGGGCGGCCAGGTCCCCCAGCTCAGTGAGCTGTCCCGTGGAGAGATAGGCCATAATGATGATGGGCATAACGATCTCATTGGCGGGAAAGCCCAGAAGGAAGGCCATGAGAATAACCCCGTCCATCCCCAGGAGCCGGGCAAAGGGGTCAAGAAACCCGGTACACTGGGTCAGGAGACTTACCCCGCCCAGCTGCAAATTGGCGCACAGCCAGATGACCAGCCCCGCGGGGGCCGCCACCACCACCGCCCGGCCCAGGACGAAAAGGGTACGGTCCAGAATGGAGCGGGTGATGACCTTGCCGATCTGGGGTCTGCGGTAGGGCGGCAGCTCCAGCGCGAAAGAGGATGGCACGCCTTTGAGAAGTGTCCCCGACAGGAGCCGGGAGACCCAGAAGGTCATGAATACCCCCAGCAGAATGACGGCCAGGAGGATGAGCGCCGAGACCGCCGCCTTTCCGGGATGTGCATTTACCCCCACGAAGAACATGGTGATGACGCTGATGAGGAAGGGGAATGCACCCCCATACAAAGTGCAAAAAGGGCGACAAAATTGTTCCTCGGTGCCGACTCTAAAAACTGCTCCCATGAAGTTCTTGTCTATCCATACGCCTACCAAAAGCAGTTCGGTCCAGCGATAAAAGCAATCAGAAAGACCCAGGGTATTAAGCAGCGTGAGCTTGCCGCTTATCTCGAAGTGCAGGAATTTACATTCCGTAGCTGGGAGCAACAAAAAACTACGCCGCCATTTCGGGAATGGCGGCGCATAAGAGAACTTCTAAAGGATGATACGTTATCCTTCATTGGAATAGAGCCGAGAGAGAATCCCATCGATGACGGCGATTTTTTGGTCAGTGGTCAGGCCGGCGTCTCGCAGCCGCCGCTCGACGTAACCAGCGTATAGCTCGTTTATCTTTTCGGTCAAGGCCGTGTAGTCCGGCGATCGCACCATATGTATGATCACATTCTGGATCCTGTTTTTCCGCACGGCCTCACGACCTTTCGGAACAGCCTATGAACACTTCAGTTTGTACTATGCGGAAAGCCCCAAGCAAAACGCTCGGGGCTTTCCGACATATTCCGCGTTAGACTGTAGCTTTATCTGACAACGCTTATAGAAAACTGTAAACTCACGAAAGCACATCAGACGGCGCTTGGCAGCGCCTACACGGGACTTTCACCCCCTGCGGTTCTCGCAGATCACCCCCATTGCCTGCGACGGCTCATGGCCCCTGCGGGGCCACTTCACGCTCGGACTGTGGCTGGGCAAGCGTATCATTATCCTGATATGCGGGTCGTCGCCCCAGGCCCGCCACGGCCTGTTGCACATAGGCGGCGGCTCTCCCTTTACCCTCCTTTCTCAAAGTGGGGTCATGGCCCATCCTCCCTGTGCGGCTTTTCCTTTTGGGACCGCATATCAAACGTATCTGCTGGCTCTATTCAGTTATCGGGCTGTCGCCAGTCCATAGCCTTATTATGATATTTTTACATGGAAAATACAGATGATTTATGTCGAACCTATGCTGGTTCCTGTCGATTATCCTCGCCGCACCTTGCCTCTAATTGAGCCTTTGTGTCGTGTCAACGCCAACGTAAAAATGCATTTTTTCGCCGAACAAATTTTGTAGGTTTTG
>JBLJBF010000027.1:0-9043 GCA_047637855.1 Pseudoflavonifractor sp.
CGGCGAATTTCCGGCCGAGCTGGTGACCTTTTACGATACCGGGGAGCTCAAGCGCATATTCCCGCTGGATGGGAAAATCAGTGGCTTTGGGTCGGAGGAGGATGAGCGCACGCTCCACGTCCCCTTTTCCTTTTCCTTTGATTTCTCCGAATTCACCGCTTTGCTGAGCAGCCTTTGTTTTTACAGGAGCAGAGCCATCCGAAGCATCCCCCTGTTTCCCGGCGAAGTGATCTCCGTACGCACTCCGCTTGGCGGTGAAATCCGGGTGCGAAACGGGTTTTCGCTGTATGAGAGCCGGCGGCTGGAATCGGCGGAGCCTGCCGTGCCCACGCCGGTGCTCACCCCCATCGGACTCATTACCACGTATGACACGACGCGCTGGGCATCAGCGCGGACAGCAATTCCCTTACGTTTGATGAGGTGGGGCGCCTCCTGCGCGTGACTACCTCCGGTGATAAAATCGTGGCGGTGCAGGAGAACGGCTCCACGCATTTTCTGGCTCCGCTCACCGTACCGAGCCGGCTGGACGCGTGCATCTTTCAGATCTATGCCGGAGAAATCGGCGGCTGCCTGCCGCCTGACTGCGCCAAATGTTCCATGTGCTCCGGTGCTCCGAAGTCAGCGCATGAACGCCTCTCCACCTTGGATAAATAGCGGCGAGACCGGCATCCGCCCTGAAACGGGTGCCGGTCTCGCGTTTGGGATAATCGGAGTAACCTTCCGGATCTTCCTGCCACAGGTATAGGAAGCATCGCAGAAGCTGCCTTTATATTTCTTTGTCATACCGCAACATTTGGCAATCACACCGGCGGCACGACTGCGTGTAATCCGGCCATTTCGATTTCATTCCCGAAACTCTACATCTCCATTTACCCACCACCTCCACCACAGCCTGTGCCGAAGGGTATCACCGCTTATTCATCCGCGGTGATGGCAAGGAGCAAACTGCTCGCGTCGTGGGGGTTAAAGGTTTCAATCAAACCCGCCTCATTGAAACGAATCATGCCGCTGGTTTGAATTTGGCTTTGTATACCGTTTGGATTGGTGCAAAGCAGAGAAAGCTGATACTTATGCGGTGCGCGGGTTAAGCGGCGGCATTTCTCCCCGGAAATAAATCCTCGAAACCTATGCCTGCTCCCCGGCTATACGCCGGGCATTGTTTTTTATTTCTTGTCCTTGTCAGAGCAGCAGGAGCCGCCGCAGCCGTCACACCCGCCGCCGCAGGCCCCGCAGTCCCCCTTCATCTGACGGCGGATATGCTTGACGAGATAGACCACCGCCCAGACTGCCAAAGCCGCGATGGCAAGATAGATCAGATACTTTATCATAATAGTCACCTCAACGAAAAAATAGCGAGCCGATCTGATAGGTCAAAAAAGCGCCGAGATAGGCCGCGCCCATCTGCCACGCCACCGACCGAAGGGTCCAGCGGGTGGAGTTCATCTCCTTGCGGATGGTGGACACCGCCGCCACGCATGGAACATACAGCAGAATGAAAACCAGGAAGGCGTAAGCTGCCACCGGGGTGGCGAAGGTGCTCCCCAGCGCCCCGGCCACCGCCGCGCCGCTGGCCCCCGCGGCAAAACCGTAGAACATGCTCATGGAGGAGACCACCGCCTCCTTTGCCACCAGTCCGGTCAGGAGGGATACCGCCGCCTGCCAGGTGCCAAAGCCCAAAGGCGTGAAGACGGGCGCGATAAAGGTGCCGACCGCCCCCAGGAAGGAGTGGGCCGCATCCTCCACCATGACTATGCCCCCTTGCCAACCGAAGGACTGGAGGAACCAGAGCACCACGCTCATGGCGAGAATCAGCGTGCCCGCCTTGACCAAAAACCCCCGCACCCGCTCCCATACGTGCATCAGGCAGTTTTTCAGGGTGGGCATACGGTAGGGCGGCAGCTCCAGCACGAAGGCGGCGGCCTCGCCCTTGAACAGCGTCTTCTTGAGCAGAATGCCCGATCCGATGGCGAAGAGAAGGCCGATCACGTAGAGGGAAAAAACCACCAGCCCCGCGTACTGGGCGAAAAAAGCCCCGGCGATGAGCCCGTACACCGGCAGCCGTGCCGAACAGGACATGAAGGGCACCAGCATAATGGTCATGCGCCGGTCCTTCTCGTTCTCCATGGTGCGCGCACCCATGACGGCGGGCACCGTGCAGCCAAAGCCCATGAGCATGGGGATGAAGGCCTTGCCCGACAGGCCAAACCGCCGCAGCAGCCGGTCCATGATGAAGGCTGCCCGGGCCATATAGCCCGAGTCCTCCAGCAGGGAGAGGAAGAGGAACAGCAAAGCGATCTGGGGCAGGAAGGTGAGTACCCCGCCCACGCCGGTAATGACGCCGTCCACCAGAAGGCTGGTAACCCAGGGGGCCACGTCAGCCCGGGTCAGCACCGCGGTGACCCCCTCGCCCAAGAGCGCTATCCCCCGCTCTACCCAGTCGGAGAGAAAGGTCCCCGGCCCAAACGTGAGGGCGAACATGGCCAGCATCATCATCAAAAATACAGGCACCGCCAGCCACTTGTGGGTGACGATGGAGTCGATCTTGTCGGAGGTGGTCATCTCCTTGGCCGGGCGGCCCTTCTGCACCGCCACGCTGACGATACGCTGGATGAACTGATAGCGGGCGTCGGCAATGAGGGTCTCCCGGTCTCCCAAGGTATAGGCCCCCTCATACTCCCCGTAGATCTGCTCCAGCCGCCACGCGGTAGCGCTGTCCAGCCCCAGGCTCTTCTCCACCAGCCTATCCCCCTCGATGAGCTTGACAGAGGCCCAGTGGGCGGGGATGTGGGCGGCATAGGCCCGGTCGTGGATGAGCTCGCCCACCTGGTGGTGGATGCGGTGGGTATAGGAATCGTAAAGCTCGTCAGGCTCCAGCGTGACACCCGCGTGCATCTGCCGGTGGGCGACCCGCAGCAGCTCCTCCACGTTTTCGCCGCTGCGGGCTGTGATGGGGATCACCGGCACCCCCAAAAGCTGGGAGAGCCGCTGACAGTCCAGCCGGTCCCCGTGGCGGCGGGCTTCGTCCATAAAGTTGAGGGCGATGACCATGGGCCGCTCCAGCTCCAGGAGCTGGACGGTGAGGTAGAGGTTGCGCTCGATGTTGGTGGCGTCCACAATGTTGATGATGGCGTCGGGCCGCTCGGTCACGATGAACTCCCGGGCCACGATCTCCTCCATGGAGTAGGGAGAGAGGGAGTAGATGCCAGGCAGGTCCACCACCGTGACCGTCTTCCCGTCTATACTGGCTCTCCCCTCCTTCTTCTCCACGGTGACGCCGGGCCAGTTGCCCACGTACTGGTTGGAGCCGGTAAGGGCATTGAAAAGAGTGGTCTTGCCGCAGTTAGGATTGCCCACCAGTGCCAGTTTCATGACCCGGGTGTCGTGGCTGGCATAGTCCGGGGTGCCGCCGTGGGCGGCGCGCTCGTGTGCGTGGTCTTCCCGCATCCGCTCCAGGGTCTCCTGGTCGGGGATGCGCTGTACCATGGATATCCGCTCCCGCCGGGCGGTGCGCAGGTCTTTGGCCTCCTCCCCGGTGGCCAGGGAGATCTGCCGCGCGTCCTCTTTGCGGAGAGACAGCTCATAGCCCCGGAGATTTACCTCTATAGGGTCGCCAAAAGGGGCGATCTTGCGTACTATAACCTCGGTCCCCGGCGTAAGGCCCATATCCACCAGCCGGCGTTTCACCGGCCCCTTGTCGCTCCCCACCCGGAGGATAATGCCCCGCTCACCCGGCAGCAGATCCTCCAGGGTGGCTTTGTGCTGTGACATCTCTTCCGCCATAGGCCCCAACCTCTTATCTATAGTTTGTTTCTGCTAACTCACAGGATTATTATACCCCAGCGGGGTAATTTTCGCAAGTCTTGCGGCTGTATTCCGCCGATAAAAATGCACAAAAATTCTTTTTCCCCAGCTGCCAAACCATTCCTTTTTCACCACGCTCGATACAGCGGGCGCTCTCTGCTCGCCCGCGGACGACCGCAAAGCGCCCCCTGCCGGGACCTTGGATAACAAAAAAAGCCCCGGTATCAAACCGGGGCTTTTTTAACAGGTTTATTCCTCTTCTGCGTCGCCATGATCGTGGCCGCAGCAGCTGCCGTGGTCATGGTCGTGGTGATGATGGTGGTGGTGATGCTCGTGGTCACGGCCGCAGCAGCAGCCGCTGTCGTCCCCCTGAGTCTCGATGGCGAATTTGCCCTTGCAGTTGGGGCACTCTATGCTGCCCGCCTCCAGCACGGACTCGTCGATGCACAGCTCCTCGCCGCAGTTGGGGCACTCGACCTCGAAGAAATCGTCATCGTCGCAGCAGTCGTCATCCTCGTCGTCGTCCTCATCGTCGTCCTCGAAGAGGACGTCTTCCACGTCCTCCAGGTCGTCGGAGACGGCGTCCAGCTCCTCGCCCAGGGATTCCACGCTGTCCTCCAGGTCCTCGATGGACATGGCGACCTCCTCCAGAATGTCGATCATCACATGGATGAGCTTGCCCTCCTTGGAGTTCTCGGTATCCAGGCTCAAGCCCTCGGCCAGCCCCTTCAGGTACGCAACCTTCTCAGAAATTGTCATAATCATGTTCTCCTTTCAGGCCACAAAAGGCCAAAACTGCGGGTATGGATAGCATACCCACGGTGGATGCGCGTATGCCCCGGTTCAGGACTTGCAGCGCTCCAGATACTCACCCGTGCGGGCGAATCCCATGAAAACCGCCGGTTTTCATGGGCGCCCTTTTTTTCATCCTCGGGCGAAGTGAATTCGCCCTGCGGCAAGGTTTTGGCTGCGCCAAAACGCTTGTACGCGCCTATTGGCGCGCCCCACTCCGTGGGGCCCCATCGACACCCGCGGCAGTCTGTCCTTCCATCCCGCCCGCGGCTGTTTTACGACTTGCAGCGCTCCAGATACTCACCCGTGCGGGCGAATCCCATGAAAACCGCCGGTTTTCATGGGCGCCCTTTTTTTCATCCTCGGGCGAAGTGAATTCGCCCTGCGGCAAGGTTTTGGCTGCGCCAAAACGCTTGTACGCGCCTATTGGCGCGCCCCACTCCGTGGGGCCCCATCGACACCCGCGGCAGTCTGTCCTTCCATCCCGCCCGCGGCTGTTTTACGACTTGCAGCGCTCCAGATACTCACCCGTACGGGTGTCGATCTTGATCTTATCGCCGGGGTTGATGAAGAGGGGCACCTTGATCTCGGTACCGGTCTCCAGCGTGGCGGGCTTGGTCACGTTGGTGGCGGTGTCGCCCTTGAACCCGGGGTCAGTCTCGGTGATCTCCAGCTCCACAAAGGTGGGGGGCTCCACCGAGAATACCTTGCCCTTGTAGGAGTTGATCTTGCAGGACATATTCTCCTTCACAAACCGGAACGAATCGCCCAGCACCTTGCCGTCGATGGGCACAAGCTCAAAGGTCTCCCCGTCCATGAAATAATAGAGGTCGCCGTCACTGTAGCTGTACTCCATGTCCTTGCGCTCTACGTAGGCCTCCTCGAACTTGGCGGTGGGGTTGAACGAGGTCTCGGTCACGCCGCCGGTGATAACGTTTCTCATCTTGGTGCGCACAAAGGCCGCGCCCTTGCCGGGTTTCACGTGCTGGAACTCGAGGACCTGCATGACCTGACCCTCCATTTCAAAGGTCATGCCATTGCGGAAATCACTTGCTGTAATCATGGGTATCCATCCTCCAAAAAAGTATATCACAAACGGAAACGCAAAATTTATCAAGCTATTTTACCCTATTCTGCCCCAATGTGCAAGGACTTTTCCAGAACTTATCAGAATTTTGCGCCATATTTCTCCTCAGAGAATCATGAGCTCCTTGGGGGACTGCGTAAGGACGACGCAGCCGTCCTGGGTCAGCACCGTCACGTCCTCGATGCGCACACCGAAACGGCCCGGCAGATAGATGCCCGGCTCGGCGGAGACCACGGCCCCCACGGGCATGAGGCGCTCCTCCGCCGTGCTGGCGTTGGGGCCCTCGTGAATCTCAAGCCCTAAGCTGTGGCCATATCCATGGCCGAAATAGGGCCCATACCCCGCGTCCTCGATCACCTTGCGGGCAGCGCGGTCGATCTCCCTGCCGGGAATGCCCGCCCTTGTGGCGGCGATCCCGGCGCGCTGGGCGGAGAGGACGGTGTCGTACACCCTGCGCATCTCCTCGCCGGGCTCGCCCACCGCCACGGTGCGGGTCATGTCGGAGCAGTAGCCGCCGTAAATGCAGCCGAAGTCCATGGTGACAAACTCGCCCATCCCGATCTTCCTGTCACCGGGAATCCCGTGAGGCAGGCTCCCGTTGGGGCCGGAGACCACGATGGGGTCGAAGGACAGCTTTTCGGCGCCCAGGAGCAGCAGGTCGTAAACCAGCCGCGCGGCCACCTCCCGCTCGGTCATACCCGGCCGGATGAACTTGACGATCTCGGTGAAGGCCGCGTCCGTGATACGCTGGGCCTCGGTCATAAGAGCAATCTCCTCTTCGTCCTTGGCGGCGCGGAGGCCGTTCACCAGGTCCTGGGCAGGCTCCAGCACACAGGGCAGGAGGTCGGAGTAGACCTGATGCTGCGCCACTGTCATGTATCCGTCCTCAAAGCCCATCTTCTTGATGCCCAGCTCGGTGACCGCCTGGCTCAGGAGCACCCGGTAGTTCTTGTTCCGGTCGGTCATGGTGACGACCGCCCCGGTCACCTGCTGCCCGGCGGACTCGATATAGCGGGCGTCGGTAAAGTAGCGGCACTCCCCCCGCGTGACGATGACAAACCCCTCTCCATGGAATCCCACAGCGTAGAACTCCCCCGGCGCGCTGGAGAGGAGCATCGCGTCCAGGCCGCACTCATCCAGCTTGGCGGCGATCTGTTTCAGGTGGTTCATGGTACTCTCTTCTTTCTCGTTGTAAATTTAGTGTGGAAGTGAGTTTCGCCTTGCGCGGCCCCACGGCGCGCGCCTACCGCCGCGCAAAATATGCCTCGTATACCCGCTTCATGGTCAACGCGTCCTCGGCCTGTGTCCCGGCGCTCTCGCAGATTATGGTGGGACTCCAGCCCCGTGCGGCCAGCGCTTCCATCAGGGGCACATGGTCGGGTCCGTAGTCTCCCTGATCAAAGGTGAGGTGCATCTTCTCCCCGCCGCCGGGGGTGAACTGAATTTTTGAGAAGTGGCTGTGAAAGCGGCTCGCCCGCTCCTCCCCCAGCAGCTCCTCCATCCGGCCCAGGACGCGCCCGACCTGCTCGCGGCTGCCGTCCATCTCCCCCAGGGTGCGAGCGTAGAGATGCCCAAAGTCTACGCAGGGCAGCAGCCGCTCGTCCAGCTGGCATAGCTCAAGAACCTCATCCAGGTCGCCCAGCTGATTGATCTTCCCCATGGTCTCAAGGCAGAGGGCGATGTGTCCGAACCCCTCTCCGTCCACGCGCTTCACGACCTCCCTGACCGAGGTCAGGGCCACCTCCTGGGCCTCCCGGCGGGCGCGCTTCATAAGCGCCCCGGTGTGGACCGTGATGCGTCCCGCCCCCATCCAGTCGGCGGCGCGGCAGGAGGAGAGGACATAGCCCGCTGTTTTCTCCAGGCTCTCCGGGTCGGGGTTTGCCAGGTTGATAAAATAGGGGGCGTGAAGGCTCATGGAGATGCCGCAGGCCCGGGCGTTTTCCCCCAGCTTACGCGCTGTCTCCTCCCCCACATTGACTCCCTTGCCGCACTGGTACTCGTAGGCGTCCAGCCCGAAGTCCCGGATCCACTTGGGTGCGGCCAGGGAGGAATTGTGGACGGCGGAAAAGCTGTCCGAGTTCCCCGCCGGTCCGAATTTTACTGCCATAGGTCTCTCCTTAGTCTCGGTTGTTTTTTCGCCTTCCGGCGGCCCGGAAGGGCGTCTCCACAGCGTAGCGGAGATAGCGCCCCGGGTTGCGCCCCAGCTCGATGGGCTCCACCAGCAGGGCGGTGATCCCCACCCGTCTGGCCCCCAAAATGTCGGTAAAGATCTGGTCCCCCACCATGGCGGTCTCCTCCGGCGTACAGCCCATCTGCCGCATGGCGGCGCGGTATCCCGCCCGGCCCGGCTTGCCCGCCCGGCCCAGGACCGGCATGTCCAAGGTCTGGGCGTAGTGGGCCACCCGCGCGGGGCGGCGGCTGTTGGAGAGGAGAAACAGGGCCACACCCGCCTCCCGCAGGCGCCCGCGCCAGGCCACCACCTCGGCCTCCGGCTCGGCCTGGCCGTATCGGGCCAGACAGTTGTCCAGGTCGGCCAGCAGCAGCTTGACGCCCCGGGCCGCCAGCCCGGCGGGGTCGATATCGGTGACCCTGCGGTACACCCGGTCCGGTATCGGAAGCATGGGCACGCGTTTCCCCCTTCGTATCGTTCATACTTTGATAGCCTGTGCATATATATGGATTATATCACGGGAACAAAACATGGACAAGGGGGTTCCTCTCTTATGCAGACTTCCTTCAAATTGATCCTCACCGCCCCGCCCGACCAGAGCCGCGCCGTTCAGGCCCTGGGCGTGCCGGTGGCCCACATGGCCTATCGGGTGGGCGGCGGGCCCCACCTGTACCGCTCCAATATGCCGGTGGCCGTCCGGGGCGGCCTTGTCGTCATCGACGACACCGGCTTCGACGGGCAGGGTGAGTCGGCCCCCTTCTGTCAGGAGGTGATGCGGGAGTGCGCGGCCCGCAACTTCGACGGCGTGGTCTGCGATTTTGAGACACGGCCCTTCAGTGTTCTGGGCAAGATCGTGGCCGAGCTGGGGGAGCTGACCCACCGCCGGGGCTGGCCCCTCTACGTCACCGAGCCCTATGCCCGCTTTTCGGACAAGGCAAAGGTGCTCATCTCCACCGCCCTCTCTGGTGGTTCCCTCCACCAGCGGCTGCTGGACGCCACCGAGCAGTACGGCGCGGCGCGGGTGGCTCTGGCGGTGGAGCGGGTGACCCAGGACTTCTTTCTCCCCTCTCCCAGCGGCCAGGGCGTCCCCATTACCCAGGAGGAGCTGGAGAAGCGGGTAGAGCGCCTGTCCCCCTCCATCTTCTTCTCCAACGAGCTGTGCGCCTATTACTTTACCTATATGTCCCCGCAGA
>JBLJBF010000028.1:0-2193 GCA_047637855.1 Pseudoflavonifractor sp.
ATGACCAGGTCGCACCCGGTATTCTCCAGCCTGGCAAGCATGGAGGGGATGTTCTCCAGCCCGTAGGCCAGGTCCGCGTCGGTACAGAATATATAATCCCCCGCCGCGGCCAGCATCCCGGCGCGCACGGCGGCCCCCTTACCCCGGTTGGGAGCGTATTCCACCAGGCGCAGGCGGGTATCCGCTATGGCGCGGAGGAGGTCGGGCGTGCCGTCGGTGCTGCCGTCGTCCACCACAACGAGCTCGCAGTCCAGGCTCATGGCCTCCAGCCGGGCCAGGGTGGTTTTGACGGTGCTCTCAATGATGTCTCTCTCATTATAGGCAGGGATGACCAGGGATAGCTTCATGGAAATACCTCTCTATTTCGCTTCCTTTATACACGGGTATACGCAGGCATATATCATATGCTCCCGGGGGGAGAATGTCAATATTCGTTGCATGAACGCCCTTTCTGTGGTATACTAAGGTGAAAGATTCTGATAGAAGGACGTTTTATCTATGGAAATCAATGGCCAGCAGGTCAATGAAATTGCAAAGTTTTCCGACATGGGCCTCTCCGCCGAGGTGATGCGCGCCATCAACGAAAAGAATTATATCCAGGCCACCCCTATCCAGACCGGGGCCATCCCCTATTTTATGGACTGGAAGGACGTGATCGCCAAGGCCCCCACCGGCACGGGAAAGACCTTTGCCTTCGGCATCCCCATGGTGGAGCACATCGACCCCGGCGTCAGCGACGTGCAGGCCCTTGTGCTGGCCCCTACCCGGGAGCTGGCCATCCAGATTCAGGAGGAGCTGCGGGACCTGTGCACCTATAAGGAGGGGGTCCGCTCCGTCTGTCTCTACGGTGGCGCCCCCATCGACAAGCAGATCACCGCGCTGAAAAAATGCCCCCAGATCGTGGTGGCTACCCCCGGCCGCCTGATGGACCATATGAAGCGGCGCACCGTGCGCCTTGACAAGGTGCTCACCGTGGTGCTGGACGAGGCCGACCGGATGCTGGACATGGGCTTTGTCCGCGACGTGACCCATATCCTGGACGGCATCAAGGGCAGACGGAACCTGGGCATGTTCTCGGCCACCATCTCCCGCGAGGTGATGGACATCTCCTGGGTCTATCAGCGCGACCCCATTGAGATCACCGTCCAGGCCGACGAAAATAACAGGCCCGACATCCAGCAGTACCGCATCGACCTTGACGACAGGAGCCAGAAGCTGGAGCTGATGACCGCCCTTTTAAATCACGGCGAGTATGAGCGGGCCATCGCCTTCTGCAACACCAAGAACATGGCCGACCGGCTCTCCGGGCTTTTAAAGATGCGTGGCGTGTCCACCGAGGCCATCCACGGCGACATCCAGCAGCGTATCCGGGAGAAGACCCTGGGCGACTTCAAGGACGGCAAGCTCCGGGTGTTGGTGGCCACCGACGTGGCCGCGCGGGGCCTGGACATCGACGACGTGGACGCGGTCTTCAACTACGATGTGCCCGACGAGATCGAGTACTATATCCACCGCATCGGCCGCACGGGCCGGGCCAAGCGGCACGGTGTGGCTTATTCCCTGGTGGTGGGCATTACCGAGGGCATGCGCATGGAGGACATTGCAAAGAATACCAAAAGTGATATCCATCTCCTTAAATATGACCGCAGCGGCACCCTTCTCCCTGTGGGAGAGGTACCCGAGCCGAGAAAATAACGCACTTAACCGGGCGGGACGAAGAATTTCGTCCCGCCCTTTCGTAAATCTTTATAATTTGTTGATTTGTTGCCGAGAATTTTATGTGGTATAATAGCCGCAAAGCAGCTATTATACCGGGCTTTTGGCGCAGTCGGCTCCCGCCCTTGCGGGCTTCAGCCGCCGATGATGCCATATACCACGAAAGGCTTCGCCTTTGTGGTATACTGAAATCACCAATACAGCGAAAAAGGGGCGGATCGATTTGGAACACCTTGAGCTCACCTGGCGGGAGCGGGGCAGGTTATGGCTGCGGCTGGGCATCCGGCTGATACTGACGGTCCTCTTCGTGGCCGTTTTCTCACGGGTGGGGCCCTATCTTCTCTCCCTGCTCATGCCCTTCGTGCTGGCGCTGGTCATGGCCTGGATTCTAAACCCCATCATTAAGCTGATACAGCGACGGGTCGGACTCTCCCGCAAGCTTCTGTCTCTGCTGCTGCTCCTTCTCCTCTTCGCTGT
>JBLJBF010000029.1:0-15349 GCA_047637855.1 Pseudoflavonifractor sp.
GTTCAGTCCCGCTCTTTCCAGCCCGGAAAGAGTTTTTTAAATTCTCTGGGAGTGGGGGCGGTGAAGGAGATCCGCTCGCCGGTGCGGGGGTCGGTAAAGGCCAGCTCGCAGGCGTGAAGCCCCAGGCGGCCCATGGGGCTGGTGGCCGCGCCGTACTGCTTGTCCCCCGCCACGGGGCAGCCCAGCTCCTGCATCTGCACCCGGATCTGGTTCTTGCGCCCGGTGTCCAGGCTCACCCGCAGGAGGGAATAGCCCCCCTCCACCGCCAGCACCTCGTAGTGGGTGATGGCCTCCTTGCCGCCGCTGTCCGGCCCCGAAGACCAGACCAGGTGGGTCACGGTCTCCAGCAGCCAGGAGCGGCAGGTGCCCTTTTCCTGGGGCGGGCGGCCCTCCACCACGGCGAGATAGACCCGCTTTTCCACGTTCTCCCCCCAGTTTTCCTGAAGGGCGCGCTTGGTCTCCTCATTCTTGGCAAAGAGCACCACGCCGGAGGTGTCCCGGTCCAGCCGGTGCACCACAAAGATGCGCCCCCCATGGGTGCACTCCCGGACATAGTCGGTCACCATATGGTAGGCCGTGCGGTTTTTTTCCTTCTCGGTGGCCACGGTGAGGAGCCCGGCGGGCTTGTCGATGACCAGAAGGTCCTCGTCCTCATATAAAAATTCAAAGGGGGCCTTGGGCGGCTGATACTCAGGCGGCGGCAGGAGGGTGACGGTCTGCCCCGGCCGGAGGGGCTTGTCAAATTTGGTCGCCGTCTTCCCATCCACCTGGACCTGAGCGCGGGAGAGCAGGCCCTTCACCGTGTTGCGTGACTTGCCCTTCACCCGCTCCAGCAAAAAGGGGAGCAGCGTGGCCGCCTCCTCCACCCGGTAGTAGGTGTTCTGCTTTTTCTTTTTCTCGTTCATGGGACGCTCCTCTGTCTCGTTTTCCCCATCTTACCACAGCGCCGGGAAAAAATCCCCCTTTTTGTATATTTTATTTCCGAGGGGGAAGAATAGGGCCATATAGATTGACGTTAAAGCATGAAGCCGCGCCCCGCCGAGACCCCCGAGATGGGCGGCGCGGCCTTCGACCCCTTGAGCGGGAAGCTCAAAAAGGCAAATTCCGACCAGATCGACGGCGTATCCGGCGCGACGGTTACCTCCGACGCCGTGAAGGAGGCCACGGCTGCGGCCCTGGCTGAGGCAAAACGGTAACACTCTTTTTTGGAGCGGGCGGGCCCTGATGGGCCCGCCCGCAGCCTTTTTTGTCTTGTGCCGGGCCGGCTCCTGTTATACAATAGGCAATGTAAAAGAATTTTTACAGCGTATCACCCAGATGGAAAAGAAGTTGGATGGACGTCTCCCCTTCGTCCCCACATAATAGAGCCCAGGGAGGGCCTGAGTATGGATATTGGGCAAAAGCTGAAACACGCGCGCACAGAGGTGGGACTCACCCAGGAGGGCGTTGCTGAGAAAATCGGCGTGAGCCGCCAGACCGTATCAAATTGGGAAAATAACAGGTCCTATCCCGATATCATCAGCGTCATAGCTCTGGGCGATCTGTACGCCCTGAGTCTAGATGAATTACTGAAGGAGGATAGAAAGATGCTCCAGCACCTGGAAGAAAGCACCGATGTAGTAGGGAGCCGGCAAAAGCTCTCGAAATTAGTTCTGGCCGCCGCCTATCTCGTCATCTGGGCGGTGTCCATCACCGCGTTCTGGCTGGGCGGAAGGGCCGACGCCATGGGGTATTCCATCGTGGTGTTTTACCTGGTCCTGCCGCTCAGCACCTTTATCCTCTCGGTTTTCATTGGGAGAGAGGATGGCTGGGCCAATTATAAGTGGGTTATGCTCCTGTTTTTCGGTCTGATGTATATGCTGGCCTCGTACGCCACCTTTTCTCTGGCAAATATGGCCGCCTTCGACACCCTCCGCGCGCCCCGGCTCACAGAGATGCTGCCCGGAATTTTATGTGCGGCGGCCGGACTGCTGGTCGGCTCCCTCCTGAGAATCAGGCGGCGGCGGATGGAATCGAAGGGTTAAAATCCATCTCTCGACAAGTTCCCCCTCCGGGTATATACTGTTACCAACCAAAACCCGAAGGAGATGCCGCCATGACGCCCAGCGAATGCCTGCAATTTCTCGCTGTTCTGGAAAAGCTCAAGTGCAACACCCGCCATTGCTGGACCTCCACCGGGCGGCACGAGACGGTGGCCGCCCACTCCTGGCGGCTTGCTGTTATGGCTCTTTTGCTGAAGGACGAGCTGGGGGGCGTGGACATGGACAAGGTGCTGCGTATGTGCCTTATCCACGACTTTGGCGAGGCCGTCACGGGGGACATACCCGCCTTTGACAAGACGACCGCCCATGAGGAGGCCGAGGTCCGGGCCGTCGCCGCCATGCTTGCCCCCCTGCCCGGGCCGCTGCGGAGCGAGCTCACCGCTCTTTTCGCCGAGATGGACGCGCTGGAGACCCTGGAGGCCAGAGTTTACAAGGCCCTGGACAAGCTGGAGGCCGTCATCCAGCACAACGAGGCTCCGCTGGACACCTGGACCCCGCTGGAGTACGAGCTCAACCTGACCTATGGCGAGGAGAACGCCCGGGACTTCCCCTACCTGGCCGCCCTTCGGGCTGAGACCCGCCGCGTCACCGAAGAAAAAATTAAATAGTACGCAACAAGAGCGCCCCGCCGGTCGAACCCGGCGGGGCGCTGTTTTATAGCTGGTACGGCGCCATCTCCACCCGGACGAAATAGCCCTGGGGGTGGCGGCAGATGGGGCAGGCGGCGGGGGCCACGGTGGCGTCCAGCACATGGCCGCATTTGAGGCACATCCACCGGCACTTCACGTCGGAGACGAAGAGCTTGTCCTGCTCCAGCAGGTCGGCAAAGAGACCGAACCGGTCGCCGTGGGTCTTCTCAATATCGGCGATGCCGGAGAAGAGGTGCCCGATCTGGTCGTACCCCTCCTCCCGGGCAACCCGCGCGAAGCCCGCGTAGTCGTGGTCCCACTCCTGGTACTCGTTGTGCTGGGCGGCCCGGAGGTGGCGCAGCATATCGGGAAAGAGATCCACCGGGTAGGTGCCGTCCACGTGTAAATTCTGCCCCGTGAGGGCTTCGAGCTGGTTGTAGTAGAGCTTGGCGTGCTGCTCCTCCTGGCCCGCCGTGAAGAGGAACACCCCCTCCAGTACGTGGAGGTTCTTCTTCCGGGCAAGACCGGCGGCGAACACGTAGCGGTTGCGGGCCTGGCTCTCCCCCGCGAAGGCGCGCATCAGGTTCATCCTGGTCACGCTGGTTTCAAATGCGATAGGCATGTGCGCTCACTCCCATTTTTTGAGATAACGGGAGTATATCCAGGGCGGGGTCGCTCTATACGCAGGCGCGAAACCGCGGGCAGTCGTCCACGGCGCTCCCTCCTGTAGGGGCGGTCTCCGACCGCCCGCGGGCGGCCGCAGGCCGCACCTACGCGTCCAGCCGCGCCTTGATGGCCGCCAAAAATTCGGCCGAGGTGACGCTCTTTGCCGGGGTCTCCCCCTCCCAGAGCCCGGCCAGGTCCTTGGTCATCACGCCGCCCTCGATGGTCTCGATGCAGGCGCGCTCCAGGGCGTGGGCGAAGTCGGTCAGCGCGGCGTTTCCGTCCAGCTCGCCCCGCTTGGCGAGGGCACCGGTCCAGGCGAATATGGTGGCCATGGGGTTGGTGGAGGGCTGCTCCCCCTTCAGATAGCGGTAGTAGTGCTGGGTCACCGTGCCGTGGGCGGCCTCGTACTCGTACTTCCCGTCGGGGGAGACCAGCACGCTGGTCATCATGGCCAGGCTCCCGAAGGCGGTGCTCACCATGTCGCTCATCACGTCGCCGTCGTAGTTTTTGCAGGCCCAGATGAACCCGCCCTTCGAGCGGATGACCCGGGCCACCGCGTCGTCGATGAGGGTGTAAAAGTACTCGATGCCCAGGGCGTCAAATTTCTCCTTATACTCAACGGCAAAAATATCGGCAAAAATATCCTTAAAGGTGTGGTCGTATTTCTTGGAGATGGTATCCTTGGTGGAAAACCACAGGTCCTGTCTGGTGTCCACGGCGTACTGGAAGCAGGAGCGGGCAAAGGAGGCGATGGAGGAGTCCTTGTTGTACTGCCCCTGGAGCACCCCCGCGCACTCGAAGTCGTAGACGGTCTGGCGGAAAGTCTCGCCGTTCTCCCCGGTAAACACCAGCTCGGCTTTCCCCGGCCCCGGCACCCGGTATTCGGTGGAGCGGTACACGTCGCCATAGGCGTGGCGGGCGATGGTGATGGGCTCCTTCCAGTTCTTCACCACAGGGGAGATCCCCTTTACCATGATGGGGGCGCGGAAGACGGTGCCGTCCAGAATGGCCCGGATGGTCCCGTTGGGGCTTTTCCACATCTCGGTGAGCTGATATTCCTCCACCCGCTGGGCGTTGGGCGTGATGGTGGCGCACTTGACGGCCACGCCGTACTCCCGGGTGGCGTTGGCGCTGTTCACGGTCACCTGGTCGCGGGTTTTCTCCCGCTCGGGCAGCCCCAGGTCGAAGTAGAGGGTGTTGAGCTCCACGTAGGGCTCCAGCAGGACCTTCTTGATGTCGGCCCACAGCACCCGGGTCATCTCGTCCCCGTCCATCTCCACCAAAGGAGTTGTCATCTTGATTTTTTCCATCATCATGCCTCCCACGCGTTTGCTTTCGTAATATTATAGCGGTTTAGCGTGAAAAAGGCAAGGGGGCTATGGCAGGCAAAAAGAGAGACGGCGCATATGCGCCGTCTCTCCTAAAGTGGTATTTCAGTTATGTTGGCATTTCGATGGCGAAAATTTCATCTACGCCGTTAATGGTGAAAATAAGACTTTCGGGCGCATTTTCGGGATTGCTAAACTCATTGACAATCACAGAGACCAAAGTGGTCTCGTTTTTCTGCCAGTTACTTCCCAGCAAATTGCCTTCCCAGGTGTAGTAGGTTCCCTTATAAATAATTTTATTGACGCTTACGCCATCATCGATCCGCCACAGCGCCCCCAAAAAGCGCGCCATGTCGTTCATCATGTCGACAGGCTCTCCTCCCAATTTTGGAGTATAGGTAACCGTCCTACCGCTAATGGTAGAAGTGCCTTTGTAAGTGTAGTTATCATATCTGTACCCAGCCGCTAGTCTAAGCAATTTTTCCATGCGATTGTCTAAATCAATATAGTAATATGTTTTCCCATCGGTAACGAGCTCAAGCGCGCCGCCTTGGTACTGTCCACCATTAACAGTTCCTTGGTTACCGATTACCCAAACAGTGGGCTTATCCGCTGTTTCCGTGATGTTCACAATGGTTCCACTGATGGTAAGTTCGCTGCTTTCTGTCAAATCGGTGCCCTTCGCGACCTCGATGCCGCCGAACTCGTTGCCGGTGACGGTGGTGGTGCCGGTCAGGGTGACGGCAGAGCCGTTCACCAGAAGGGCCGCGTCGCCGCCCGTTCCAGTGTAGTTGTGAAGGGTCACACCTTGGGCACCGTATACCTGGATGCCGTAGATCCCCTTCCAGCCGGCAATCTCCGTCATTGCAATCGTAAGATTCTTAACTGTGACGTTAGCCGCCGCAATCAAAATACCATTTCTTTTTCCGTTAGGCTTGTCGGCAAGCGATGCGAAGGACAGCATCTTACTGTTGCCGTCAATGGTTACAGAGCGGTTTGCCTCAATGGTATCGGTGATACCGGACAAACTATTGGAAAGCTTAATCTCCCCAATTCCCACATTGTCCAGCGCAGCACGCAGCTCCTCTACTGTGGTTACAATCGCAACGGTATAGTAGTAGATTTTCTCCGCTTCCGCTTTCGTATAGGGAAGTGTTCCATTATCGGTCACGCTGCCTTGACCACTAATTACCCAAACAGTGGGCTTGTCCGCCGCTTCCGTGGTGTTCACAATGGTTCCCTCGACGGTGAGCACACTACTTGCAGATTCAAGCAAATCGCTGCCCCTCGCGACCTCAATGCCGCCGAACTCGTTGCCAGTGACAGTGGTAGTGCCGGTCAGGGTGACGGCAGAGCCGTTCACCAGCAGGGCCGCGTCGCCGCCGGTACCGGTATAGTTATGGAGGGTTACACCTTCGACCCCGTAGACCTGGATGCCGTACACACCAGCCCAGCTGTTCGCGCTATCGCTCATGGTAATCTTAAGATTGTTGATGACTACGTTAGCCTCCGTAATTAGAAGGCCATTTCTCTTCCCGGGCTGCTTTCCAGCAAAGGTGTCAAAGGTCAATACCTTGCTATTACCGTTGATGGTAACGCCACGATTTACATCAATCGTTTCAGAAATGGGATTCCCAACAGACCCAATATTCGCTGTAATATTAATGGTAGTCTTGGTGGTATCCGCCAGCGCGGCCTTCAACTCGTCAAGTGTGGTGACGTTGGCAATCGCAGGATCGGGCGGCACATAGTCCCCCCCGCCGCCGGTGCTGGCGCCGGGGGTGGTCGCGATGCCGCCGCCTGCCACGGGCTTTTCGCCCGCGACGACACCGGTGGTGTCGGCCGCCGCCTCGACCTTGGTGTTGGGAGTGGTGACCTTTACGTTGTTTGCCTGGGCCGAGACCTTCTCCACCTTGCCGGAGCCCGTGATCTGAGTGCCCGCGCCCGCCGCCTCAACAGCGGTGACCTTGCCGCCCGCGGTGACCTGAATGGCCGCGCCGGAGGCGTTCCCGGTGGTCTCCACCTTGGCGACCGTGCCGCTCACCGTCAAGTTGGCGTCCGGCGCGTCCACCGTAACGGTCTCTGCCTTGCCGGCGATCTCGACCTTGGCGTCGCCTTCAATGCGGACCGCACCCAGCGTGCCCTCCAGCTTCACGTCGTCAGAGCCGTCGTCCACGACGACGACTTCTACCTGCGCGCCGCCCTCGACCACCACGCGGACCTTGCCGTCAACCTTGGCGAGGGTGACGGTGCCCATGCTGGAGCCGCCCCTGATATAGATGGAGTTGGCGCCGCCGCCGCGAACCAGCAGCTTGCCGCCGACGGTCACACCCTCCAGATATACGTTCCCCTCGCCCACGCCCTCGGCGATGAGGAGGTCCCCGCTGATCTTCATGTTCTTCAGCGTGGCGCCCGCCGCGCTGACCACGGCGGAGCCGTTTACGTCGCCCGAGTAAGTTTCGGCCTTGTTAAAGTAGCCGATAAAAATATTGCCCAAGACGGTGGCCACCTCGGCCTTGGTAATGGAGTCGGTCGGGCGGAACGCGGTTTCCTTCGCGCCCATATAGCCCGCCGCCTTCATGGCGTTGACGGCCCCGGCCGCCCAGGGCGCAATGGCGGCCTGATCGGTAAAGCCGCCCACACCGGCGCCCGCTGTGTTAAGCCCCATGACGCGGGCCAGCATTACGGCCGTCTCCTGCCGGGTGATGGCGGCGGCGGGATTCATGTTGCCGTTATTGTCACCCTTCAGGACCCCGGCGGCGTTCGCGCCCAGGATCGCGTCGGTATAGTAAGCGCCCTCGGCCAGATCATGGAACCCATTGTTGGCCTTGGCACGGTAAGCCATGATCCGATTCAGCATGACGGCCAGCTCGCCGCGGGTGATATTGCGGCCGGGCTGAAGGTCTCCGTTCTCGTCACCCGTCAGAATTCCGCGCTCCACGCAGGTGGACATCGCGGCGTCATACCAGTTCCCCGCCGTCTCCGCGGCCTGGACACCGGCCGGCAGCAGGCCCAGCAGCAGCGCCGAGACCAACATTGCCGAAAGAAATTTTTTTGCTCTCATAGGGTTTTCCTCCGTTCAGTTTCCGTATTTTATTTAAGGCCGGCGACGCCGAATACCGTCGGCTCTAAACACGACAAAATTCCTAGTACTCTCCTATATTACCTATCATATCCCTAAATTTCTATTATTTTCTTTCTCCTGCTAAGAGTTTAACACCGTCCTCTCTGTTTTTCAATCCCAAAATTCCTGTTCCTGGTATATTTTTTTAAAAGTACGGTTTATCTGCCATGGAGTGTATCTTTTCCCCTTCTGCTGTCCAGTTGCTTGCAAAAGTGAAAGTAAGGTTTTGAGGGTCAAACATGCGGCCCGAATGGCCCCTCCCGGCTGTCTCTGGGCGGCGACAGGGCAAACTGAAGGCCGGGGTGCGGCCCTTGCAATTCTCCTCCATTCATCGTATAATGAACCATCTTTACTCCCCCCGCGGGGAAAAAAGGAGCGGTGACAATGGACAAGACCTGCATCCCCCAGGGGTATGCCCCCTGCCTGAACCTGTACGACACCCAGCGGGCCATCAGCCTGCTCGGCCGTCTTTTTGAGGACAATCTGGGCGGCGCGCTGCGTCTGCACCGGGTGTCCGCCCCCCTGTTTGTAGAGGCCTCCACCGGCCTGAACGACGACCTCAACGGCGTGGAGCGGGCCGTCACCTTCGACATCCCCGCCGCCGGGCGGGACGCCCAGGTGGTCCATTCCCTGGCCAAGTGGAAGCGCATGGCCCTCTACCGCTACCAGTTCTCGGTGGGCGAGGGGCTGTACACCAACATGAACGCCATCCGCCGGGACGAGACACCCGACAACCTCCACTCCATCTACGTGGATCAGTGGGACTGGGAGAAGGTCATCGCCCCCCGGGATCGGACCCTGGAGTACCTCAAGGAGACGGTGAGCACCATCCTGCGCGCCGTCCGCCAGACCCAGGAGACGCTCCGCTCGGTCTTTCCCCAGCTCACCGCCATCCCCGCCGTCGAGCGGGAGGTGAGCTTCGTCACCGCCCAGGAGCTGGAGGACAAATACCCCGGCCTTACCCCCAAAGAGCGGGAGGATGCCTGGGTGAGAGAGCACCCCACCACCTTCCTTATGGGCATCGGCGGCCCCCTCAAGTCCGGCAGGCCCCACGACGGCCGGGCCCCCGACTATGACGACTGGACCCTGAACGGGGACATTCTGCTCTGGAACCCGGTGCTGGAGCGGGCCTTTGAGATCTCCTCCATGGGTATCCGGGTCTCGCCCGAGGTGCTGGACCGCCAGCTCACCGCCGCCGGCTGCGACGAGCGCCGCGCCCTTCCCTTCCACAAGCTCCTGCTGGAGGGCAAGCTGCCCCTCACGATCGGCGGCGGCATCGGCCAGTCCCGCCTGTGCATGATTCTCCTGGGCAAGGCCCACATCGGCGAGGTGCAGGCCAGCGTCTGGGACGACGAGACTATCAATGCCTGCCGCGCCGCGGGGGTCATTCTGCTCTAACGAACCATCGCCCGCCCGTTTTCTTTGCACCGGTAGGGCCCGATGACCCCATCGGGCCGCGTTCTCCATGCCCCCGCCGCATTCCCTCTCTCCCCCCACTCCGTCCTTCTCTGGCAGGGCGCGGCCTATGGCCGCGCCCTGTTTTTTCGCGCCCCTTTCCACCCGACAATCAAAGGCAAAAGAGCACACCCTGAGCACTGTTCACTTTTCCGCTTTGCGGTATAATGAAGATGAAAATTTGACACGATAGGGGCGTTGCGCCATGCAGTACGGCCATTTTGACAATGGGCGGCGGGAATATGTCATCGACCGGGTGGACCTGCCTGTCTCCTGGACCAATTACCTGGGGGTGGAGGATCTCTGCGCCGTGGTAAACCACACCGCCGGGGGCTATCTCTTTTACAAGAGTCCCGAGTACCACCGCGTCACCCGGTTCCGCCCCAACGGCGTCCCTATGGATCGCCCCGGGCACTATGTCTACCTGCGCAACGACGATACCGGCGAGTTCTGGTCTCTCTCCTGGCAGCCCTGCGGGGGCGACCTGAAGGACTACTGCTGCCGCCACGGCCTCTCCTACTCGGTCTACGAGTGTAAGCGCGGCGGCATCGACGCCAGCCAGACTCTCTTTATCCCCCGGGGGGAAAACGTGGAGCTGTGGGACGTGAAGCTGGAGAACAAATCCAATACCTACCATAATTTCAGCCTCTATTCCTACGCGGAATTTTCTTTCCACCAGATCCCCATCGACAACCAGAACTTCCAGATGTCCCTCTACTGCGCGGGCAGCGACTATGCCGACGGCATTATCGACTACGACCTCTTCTATGAGCACGCCCACCAGTACATGGCCGCCTCCTTTGTCCCGGACGGGTTTGACTGCCTGCGGGATACCTTCCTGGGCCCCTACCGCACCGAGACAAATCCCATCGCTGTGGAGCGGGGAGCATGCTCGGGCAGCTTTGAGAAGGGGGGCAACCACTGCGCCGTGCTCCGGAAAAAGCTGACTCTGGCCCCCGGCGAGCGCGCGCGCCTTACCTGGATGCTGGGCGAGGGGGACCAGGAGGAGGGCCGCCGCGTCCGGGCCAAGTACAGCGACCCCGCAAATGTGGACGCCGCCTTTGAGGACCTGGCCGCCTTCTGGCGCGAAAAATTATGTAAACTTCAAATCCGCACCCCCAGCGCCGATATGGACACCATGCTCAACACCTGGACCCTCTACCAGAGCGAGGTCAACGTCATGTTCTCCCGGTTCGCCTCCTTTATTGAGGTGGGCGGGCGCACGGGCCTGGGATACCGGGATACGGCCCAGGACGCCATGACCATCCCCCACTCCAATCCCGAGGGCTGTAAAAAACGCATCATGCAGCTCATGCAGGGCCTTGTGAGCACGGGGTACGGCCTCCATCTCTTCGACCCCGCCTGGTTCGAGCCCAAGAAAGAAGCCCTGCCCTACAAGTCCCCCACCGTCATCCCCACCCGCTCTGCCGACGACACGGTCCACGGGCTGGAGGACGCCTGCGCCGACGACGCGCTGTGGCTGGTGGCCGCCGTGACCGAGTACATCAAGGAGACCGGCGACCTCGCGCTGGCCGACGCAGTGGTGGGTTACGCCGACGGGGGCGAGGGCACGGTGTACGAGCACCTCACCCGAATTCTGGACTTCTCGGCGGAGCAGGTGGGGGCCACCGGCATCTGCAAGGGCCTGCGGGCCGACTGGAACGACTGCCTGAACCTGGGCGGCGGCGAGAGCGCCATGGTCTCCTTCCTGCACCACTGGGCCTTGGGCCACTTCATAGAGCTGGCCCGGCGGCTGGGCCGGACCGAGAACGCCGAGCACTACCAGGCCATGCGCGACCGGGTCCGCGCGGTCTGCGAGCGGGAGCTGTGGGACGGGGGCTGGTACCTCCGGGGCATCACGGCCGACGGGCGGAAAATCGGCGTGCAGACCGACACAGAGGGCCGGGTCCACATGGAGAGCAACACCTGGGCCGTCCTCTCCGGAGCCGCCCCCTATGACCGGGGGCTTAACGCCATGGACGCGGTGGACCGCTATCTCTACACCGAGTGGGGCCTCATGCTCAACGCCCCCAGCTACACCGAACCCGACGACGCCATCGGCTTTATCACCCGGGTCTACCCCGGAATCAAGGAGAACGGGGCCATCTTCTCCCACCCCAACCCCTGGGCCTGGTGCGCCGAGGCCATGCTGGGCCGGGGGACACGGGCCATGAAGTTCTACGACAGCCTCTGCCCCGCCCGGCAGAATGATAAGATCGAGATCCGCCAGAGCGAGCCCTACTCCTACTGCCAGTTCATCATGGGCGCCGAGCACACCGCCTTCGGCCGGGCCAGGCACCCCTTCATGACGGGTTCGGGCGGGTGGAGTTACTTCGCCGCCACCCGGTACATTCTGGGCGTGCGCCCCGGATACGACGCCTTGGAGATCGACCCCTGCGTCCCCGGCGACTGGAGGGAGTTCGAGATCACGCGGGTCTGGCGCGGGGCCGTCTACCACATTACGGTAACCAACCCCCGCGGCGTGGAGAAGGGCGTCGCCTCGGTGACGTGCAACGGCATCCCCTGCGCCGGCAATCTGGTGCCCGCCATGGAGCCGGGCAGCGAGAACACCGTAGACGTGGTAATGGGCTGAAAGGAGAGGGTTTCTATGATTAAATTCGGTACAGGCGGCTGGCGGGCCATCATCGGGGACGGGTTTACCCGGGCCAACATCCAGCTTCTCATGGCAGGCCTGGCCCACAAGATGAAGGACGAGGGCGTGGCCGACCGGGGCTTTATCATCGGGTACGACCGGCGCTTCCTCTCCGAGGAGGCGGCCCGCTGGTGCGCCGAGGTGATGGCGGCGGAGGGCATCCACACGCTGGTCGTCAACCGGGAGGCCCCCACCCCCCTTATCATGTTCTCTGTGAAGTACTACAATCTGTCCTACGGCGCCGCCGTCACGGCCAGCCATAACCCGGCCATCTACAACGGCATCAAGGTCTTCACCGCCGGCGGGCGGGACGCCGACGAGGTGACCACCGAGAGCCTGGAGGCCTATATCGCTCTGGTGGAGGAGCCTGTGACCATCCTCCCCTTCGAGGAGGGGGTGCGCACCGGCCTCATCGAGCTCATCAACCCCATGAACACCTATGTGGACTCCATCATCCGCGCCATTAACATGGACGCCATTCGCGCCCGGGGGCTCAAGGTGGTGCTGGACCCCATGTTCGGTGTGTCCAAGACGGCGCTCCAGACCATTCTCATCACAGCCCGGTGCGACGTGGACATCATCCACGAGCGGCGGGACGCCCTCTTCGGCGGCCGCCTGCCCGCCCCCAACGTGAAGACTCTGTCCAGTCTCCAGGACTTTGTGGAGGAGAACCACTGCGACATCGGCATCGCCACCGACGGAGACGCAGACCGCCTGGGCGTCATCGACGACACGTGCGAGTTCCTCCACCCCAACAAGATTCTGGTGCTCCTCTACTACTATCTGCTCAAGTACAGGGGCTGGCACGGCGGCGCGGTACGCAACATCGCCACCACCCACCTGCTGGATGCCATCGCGGCCGACTTCGGCGAGACCTGCTACGAGGTGCCCGTGGGCTTTAAGCACATCTCGGGGAAAATGGCCGAGACCGGGGCCGTCATCGGCGGAGAGAGCTCGGGGGGGCTCACGGTCCGGGGTCACATCCAGGGGAAGGACGGCATCTACGCCGCCGCCTTGCTGGTGGAGATGATCGCCACCACCGGCCGCCGCCTCAGCGAGATCTACCGGGAGATCACCGACAAATACGGCAGCTTTGAGATGGAGGAGCGGGACTACTCCTTCTCCCCCGCCGAGAAAGAGCGCATCAGCAGGCTGCTGATGACCGACAAGCTGCTGCCCGAGTTTGCCCGCGCCGTGGAGAAGGTCTCCTACGCCGACGGCTGCAAGGTCTACTTCAAGGACGGCGGCTGGATCATCTGCCGGTTCTCGGGAACCGAGCCGCTCATGCGCATCTTCTGTGAGATGGAGGATCTGGCGCAGGCCCGCGGGTGCATCGCGGGCATGGAGCAGTTTTTGGGGCTGAAGCGGTAATCGCGCAGCGCTGCATTCTTGACGCGCCGCCCCGGCAAGGGTACAATGGAGAAAAGTCCACCAGGAAGGGGCCCTTGCCATGCTGTTCGCCCACTACGACCGCTACCAGTACGCCGTCAATCCCCTGGTAGAGGTCATCTGCCAGCTGCGCTTTCCCGCCATTCTCTCCATCGGCGCGCGGGAGCCTGCCGAGTTCCAGGAGGCGGTGCGCCGGGAATTTCCCCGCTACGCCGCCACGCAGGAGGTCCCCGCCCCCACGGTGAAGGGGGCCGGCACCCCCGCCCCCACGCTGGAGCAGGGTCCGGCCGTCACCAACTACTCCTTTGTCTCGACGGACGGGCTGTGGAAGCTGAACCTGACGAAGAGCTTTATTGCCCTGTCCACCCTGCGCTACCAGCGCTGGGAGGACTTCGCCCAGCGGCTGGACCGGCCTTTGGCCGCCTTTATCGAGACCTATCAGCCCGCCTTCTTCGAGCGCATCGGCCTGCGGTATGTCAACGCCTTCTCCCGGAGAACTCTGGGGCTGGAGCGCGCGCCCTGGTCCGACCTGCTCCAGCCCGCCTTTCTGGGCGCCATGGCCGAGCAGGACGTGTCCGAGGAGGACGTGACCAAGTGCGCCCTGGATGTGGAGATGAACCTGGCGGAGGGCCGCCGCCTGAAGATGCACGCCGGCCCCGGCCTGCTCCACGGCGGCAAGCAGGACGACGAGGTCAAGTTCATTCTGGACAATGACTTCTCCACCACTGGGAACCTCTCGGCCGCCCAGATCCCCGACCGGCTGGAGCATCTGCACCGGGACGCGGTGCGCCTGTTCCGGGGCGCGCTGACCTCCGAGCTCCACACCGCCATGGGCCCCACGCCCATATAGTCCGTTAACCGCAGCGGCCGGCCCATTTGGGCCGGCCTTGACTTTATCCGGGCCAGGCATTAAAATAGAAAAACACGCCTTGAAGGGAGGGGTTTCATGATTTATCTGGACAACGCGGCCACCACCAAGGTATGCGCCGAGGCGGCGAAGGCCGCCGCCGACGCCATGACCGAGTCCTACGGCAACCCCTCCTCCGGCCACCCGCTGGGCCGGGCCGCGGCGGAGCTGGTGCGGTCCGCCCGGGCTGATCTGGCTGCCGCGCTGGGCTGCGCCGCCGAGGAGGTCTATTTCACCTCCTGCGGCACCGAGGGAAACAACTGGGCCATCCGGGGGGCCGTCGAGCTGGGCCGCCGGAAGGGAAAGCACATCATTACCACCGCCATCGAGCACTCGGCCGTGCTGGAACCCATCAAGGACCTTGCCCGCGCGGGGTATGAGGTGACCTACCTCAAGCCCGACCGGACCGGCCGCGTCCCCATAGACAGCCTTGCGGCCGCGCTGCGGCCCGACACGGTGCTGGTCTCCATGATGCTGGTGAACAACGAGCTGGGTACGGTGCAGGACGTGGCCGGGGCCGCGCGGGCCATCAAAGCCGCGGGGGCCCCCGCTTTGCTGCACACCGACGCGGTGCAGGGCTTTTTGAAGGTCCCCTTTGCGGTGGGGGAGCTGGGAGCCGACCTGCTGACGATCAGCGGGCACAAGTTCCGCGCCCCCAAAGGGGTGGGCGCGCTCTACGTGAAAAAAGGCGTCAAGCTACCCCCCCTTCTTCTGGGCGGCGGGCAGGAGCAGGGCCTGCGCCCCGGCACCGAGGCCACCGCGCAGATCGCCGCTATGGCCGCCGCCGTGCGGGCCTGGCGGCCCGAATACCCCGCCCGGATGGAAGCGGTCAAGGCCTACGCGCTGGAGCGGCTGGCCGCCCTCCCGGGGGTGGAGGTGATCTCGCCGGGCGACGCGCCCCATATCTGCGCCCTCTCTCTGCCCGGCTACCCCAGCGAGATGCTGGTGCGGGCGCTGGGGGACGCGGGAGTCTGCGTCTCCTCCGGGTCGGCCTGTCACAGGGGCAGACCCAGCCACGTCTTTTCCGCCCTCGGCCTGCCCAAGCAGACCTTGATGGGGGTGCTGCGGGTCTCCTTCTCCCCCGAGAGCACCGTGGAGGACATCGACGCCCTGCGGGACGCGCTTTCCCACATCGTAAATTCCAGAGTGTCATCCA
>JBLJBF010000030.1:0-9840 GCA_047637855.1 Pseudoflavonifractor sp.
TTCTCCAGGTCCCGGAAGTCGGAGGACAGGTCCGAAATGCCCTGCATGCCCGACTTCTTGTTCAGGACGTTCAGCATCTCCTTAATATCCATGTTGTACTTGCCCATTAAAAACTCCATAATGCCCGCGTCGATGTCGCCCGAACGGGTGCCCATAGGCAGGCCGGCCAGAGGGGTAAAGCCCATGGAGGTATCCACGCTCTTGCCGCCGCTGACGGCGGTGATGGAGGAGCCGTTGCCCAAGTGGCAGGAGATGAGCTTGAGCTTTTCGATGGGCTTGCCCAGCATATCGGCTGCCCGGCCGGAGACGTAGCGGTGGCTGGTGCCGTGGAACCCGTACCGGCGCACGCCGTCCTTCTCGTAGTACTCGTAGGGCAAAGCGTAGGTATAGGCCAGGGGGGGCATGGTCTGGTGGAAGGCGGTGTCGAACACGGCCACCATAGGCACGCCGGGCATAACCGACTCGCAGGCCTTGATGCCCGTGATGTTGGCGGGGTTGTGGAGGGGGGCCAGGGGGATGCAGGCCTCTATGGCGGCCATGACGGCGTCGTCAATGAGAACGGAGGAGGCGAACTTCTCGCCGCCGTGAACCACCCGGTGGCCCACCGCGTCGATCTCGCTCATGCTGGAGATGACGCCGTGCTCGGCGTCGGTCAGCGCGCTCAGGACAGCCCCGATGGCCTCGGCATGGGTGGGCATGGGAATGTCGGACTCGTACTTGGTGTCCTTGGCGGGGAGCTTATGGGTCAGCCTGCCGTCGATACCGATGCGCTCGCACAGGCCCTTGGCCAGCACCTCGCGGGTGGCCGGGTCCATAAGCTGATATTTCAGGGAGGAACTCCCCGCGTTGATCACAAGAACTTTCATATTGACACTCCTTCTCATTCCTGCCACTCAGCTTGCGTCGCGAGTGGTTGTGTAGTAAAATAGGAAAAAACTCATTCTCTTCATTTTAGTACACTTCTCTAAAAAGAACAACAACTTTTTTAAGATTGAGGTGAAATTTATGGGGGCGGCGGGGATTGTGACCGAATATAACCCCTTTCATACCGGCCACGCCCACCAGCTGGCCAAGACCAGACGGGCTTTGGGGGAAAATACGGCGTTGGTGTGCGTCATGAGCGGAAATTTTGTCCAGCGGGGGGAGTGCGCCATTTTAGATAAGTGGAGCCGCGCCCGCTGCGCCCTTCTGGGCGGGGCCGACCTGGTGCTGGAGCTGCCCACGCCCTGGGCCGCCGCCTCGGCCGAGGCCTTTGCCAGGGGCGCGGTGGAGGTGCTGGCCGCCACGGGGGTGGTGGACACCCTCTCCTTCGGGAGCGAGGCGGGAACGCTGGAGGAGCTGCGTGCCGCCGCCCTCTGCCTGGAGAGCGGGGCATACCGGGAGGCTCTGGGCCGGGAGCTGGACCGGGGGCTGCCCTTCGCCGCCGCCCGGGAACGGGCCGCCCAGGCGGTGATGGGGCCCGCCGCCGCCTGCCTTGCCACCCCAAATAACAACCTGGCGGTGGAGTATCTGCGGGTGCTGCCCCCCAGCATGGCTGCCATGACGGTGAAACGGGTGGGTGCCGCCCACGACGGGGCGGCGGCGGGGGGGTTCGCCTCGGCCTCGTCCCTGCGGGCGCTGCTTTCCGGCGGGGGGCTGGGTGGGGCGCAGCCCTATCTCCCGGCCGGAACTATGGAGGAGCTGACCCGGGCCATGGGAGAGGGGCGGGCACCGGCCAGCCTTCTCTGCTGCGAGCGGGCCGTCCTGGCCCGGTTACGGGCAATGACCGAGGCCGACTTCGCCGCCCTCCCCGACGGGGGCGCCGCCGAGGGCCTGCCCGTCCGCCTGACGCGGGCGGCGGCGGGAGCTCTGACCCTGGAGGAATTTTGCGCCGCGGCCAAGACAAAGCGGTACGCCCACGCCCGCATCCGCCGGCTGGCTCTCTGGGCCTTCTTGGGGCTCACCGCGGCGGACAGGCCTGCCCACGTACCCTATATCCGGGTACTGGGGATGAACGGGCGGGGGCGGGAGCTGCTTGGCCGGATGAAAAAGACCGGCACGCTCCCCGTCCTCACCAAGCCCGCCCATGCCAGACGCCTGGAGGCGGAGGGCAGAGCGCTTTTTGAGCGGGAGGCCCGATGTACCGACCTCTTCGCTCTGTGCACCCCCCGCCCCCAGCCCTGCGGCTTGGAGTGGACTACAGGCCCGGTGATCCTTTAAAAAATCCCCCGCTCTTTGTAATACAAAGAGCGGGGGATTTTAAACCGCTTCGGTGGCCTGCCAGTCCTCGGGCAGCTCCTCCAGAAGGGGAAGGTCATGAAAGATGGCGGCGGCCGCCCGCTCGAACTCGGGCGCGTCGGCTGCTTTGCGCAGCTGCTTCAAACAGCGCTCGCCGTCGGCAAAAAGATGGATGAGGTAGAACCAGAGCTCCTTCATCCTCAGGGATGCGTTGCGGCGGCTGGAGAAAGCGGCGGCGTAGCGCTCGTAGAGCGCGTCGTGATAGCACCGGAGGGTGTCCCGGTCGGCCCCCGAACCGCCCCGAAGCTGGCGGGCCAGCGCAGGGTTGCCCACCAGTCCCCGGCCCAGCATCACGGCCTTTACCGAGGGAAACCGGCCGGTCAGGGCGCGGAACCGGGCCTTTGTGGTCAGATCCCCGTTGTAGCAGACGGGGTTTTTGCTCTTTGGCAGGGCAGCGGCAAAGTCCTTCAGCCGGGCGCTGCCCCTGTAGAAGTCGGCGCGGACCCGGGGGTGAATGGTCAGCTCACGGATGGGGTAGCGGTTATACAGCTCCAGCAGAGGGGGGAATTCGGCGGGATCGGTCACCCCCAGCCGGGTCTTCACCGAGATGGGAATGGGACAGCGGGAGAAGATCTCATCCAGAAACCGGGCCAGCTCCTCGGGCCGGGCAAGGAAACCCGCCCCCTTTCCCTTGGCGGTCACGGTGCCCGAGGGACAGCCCAGGTTCAGGTTGACCTCCCGGTAGCCCATGCTTTCCAGCCGCTCGGCCGCCCAGAGGAAGTCCGAAGCCCGGCGGGTCAGAAGCTGGGGCACCGCGTCCAGCCCGGCGTTGTGCTCGGGCAGCAGGTCCTGAAAGGCCCGGCGGGTGAAGGCGTGTTCCTGGCTGGGGGAGTAGAAGGGCATGAAATAGCAGTCCACGCCCCCGAAGTATTCGGCGTGGGTCTGGCGGAAGAGGTAGCCCGTGAGGCCCTCCATCGGCGCAAAGTAGTATCGCATGGGCGCGCCTCTTACCTCTCGTAGTATTTGATGAGCCCCTGAGTGCCCAGACCGCCCAGCCCCTCGGCCTCCATCTCGCGGCACTGGCCGAGCACCTGCTCCAGCACGGGGAGACGCAGCCCCTCTTGGAGGGCCTCTCCGTCGGCAATGGCCATATCCTTGATAAAATGGCTCATGATGAAGCCGGGGGCAAAGTCGCCCGCAATCATCTTCGGGGTCATGTTGGTCATCTGGAAAGAGCCCGCCGCCCCGGCCGAGATGGCCGAGAGGAGGACAGCGGGGTCAAGCCCCTTGGTCCTGGCGTAGGTCAGCGCTTCGCATACGCCCGAGAGGGCCCCGGCAATGGCGATCTGATTGGCCATCTTGGCGTGCTGGCCGCTGCCCGCGCCGCCCATGCGGACAATATTCTTGCCCATTGCCTCGAAGAGGGGCCTGCAGTCCTCAAAGTCAGCGGCGTCGCCCCCCACTAAAATGGAGAGGGTGCCAGCTCTGGCCCCCGTGTCGCCGCCGGTGACGGGGGCGTCCAGGGGGCGGAGACCCCTGGCCTTCCCGGCCTCGTAGATGCGCTGGGACAGGGCCGGGCTGGTGGTGGTCATGTCGATGAGACAGGCGCCGCCCGGCGCGCGCTCCAGGATGCCGGCCGCGCCGAAATAGACCTCCTCCACATCCTTGGGATAGCCCACGATGGTGCACACCGCGTCGGCGTCCCTGACGCAATCGGCCACCGTGTCGGCCCAGACGGCCCCCTCGGCGATCACGTCCTCGCACTTGGATTTCGTGCGGCTGTATATGGTCAGGCGGAACCCGGCCTTCATCAAATTACGCACCATGCTCTTTCCCATGATGCCTACGCCAATAAACGCGATCTCTCTCATTTCATCCACTCCCATTTTGTACATAGACCCATCCTAAAGCAATCGGAGGAAACTGTCAAGAAAAGCTGTGGGCTGCTCCACCGGGCGGCCCACAGCCTGCCGAAAAGAGTTTTTCGACAGGATATGGCACTTTTTATCCCTTTGGAAAAGAGATAAAAAGTGGTTTTCCTGCACGCGAAAGGGGACCCTGACGGTCCCCTTTCACACAATCCCTCCCTCCGAATCCTTCAGATTGAGGGCTGATTAACGGTCTGTCAAAGTCGGGTTATACCAGGCCCTGGGCCATCATGGCCTCGGCAACCTTGAGGAAACCGGCGGCGTTGGCCCCGGTGACGAAATCGTCCGGGCCGCTGCCGTACTCTGCGGCGGCGGCCGAAATGTTGGCATAGATGTCCGTCATGATGGTCTTCAGCCGCTGGTCCACCTCCTCAAAGGTCCAGGAGAGGCGCATGCTGTTCTGGCTCATCTCCAGAGCGGAGGTGGCCACGCCGCCCGCGTTGGCGGCCTTACCGGGGAGGAAGAGGACGCCGGCCTCGGCAAAGGCATCGACGGCCTCCAGCGTGGAGGGCATGTTGGCGCCCTCGCCCACCAGAATACAGCCGTTTTGGATGAGGAGCCGGGCCGAGTTGTGGTCGAGCTCGTTCTGGGTGGCGCAGGGGAGGGCGATGTCGCAGGGGATGCTCCAGATGCCCGCGCAGCCCTTGTGGTACTCGGCGGCGGGCCTCGCGTCCAGGTAGTCCTTGATGCGGCAGCGGCAAACCTCCTTGATGTTCTGCACAACGGCGAGATCCACGCCGTCTTTGTCGTAGATGTAGCCGGCCGAGTCGCACATGGCGACGACGGTCGCCCCCAGCTCGGCAGCCTTCATGGCGGCGTAGATGGCCACGTTGCCCGACCCGGAGACGACAACCTTCAGCCCCTCGAGACTCTTCCCTCTATGAGCGAGGGTTTCGTTGACAAGGTAGACCAGGCCGTACCCGGTGGCCTGGGTGCGCCCCAGAGAGCCGCCATAGGCGAGGCCCTTGCCGGTGAGCACGCCGGAGTACTCACCGGTGATGCGCTTATACTGGCCGTACAGGTAGCCGATCTCACGGCCGCCCACGCCGATGTCCCCCGCGGGCACGTCGGTATCGGGGCCGATGTGGCGGTACAGCTCGGTCATAAAGCTCTGGCAGAACCGCATGACCTCGTTATCGCTCTTGCCCTTGGGGTCGAAGTCACAGCCGCCCTTGCCGCCGCCGATGGGCAGGCCGGTGAGGGAGTTTTTAAAGGTCTGCTCAAAGCCCAAAAACTTGAGAATGCTCTGGTTCACGCTGGGGTGAAACCGCAGGCCACCCTTGTAGGGGCCGATGGCGCTGTTGTACTGAACCCGGAACCCGCGGTTGATCTGGTACTCACCCTTGTCGTCCACCCAGGGCACACGGAAGGAGACGACGCGCTCGGGCTCGGTCAGGCGCTCCAGAAGTTTTGCCTTGCGGTACTCGGGGTGGAGGTTGACCACCTTGCGCAGGGAACCTAAAACCTCGGTGGCGGCCTGAAGAAATTCCGGCTCATGGGGATTTTTCTCTTTTAAATCAGCCAATACTTGCTCTACATAATCCATAGTATGGTGTACCTCCAAAACAAATTCGCATGGGGGCCGGCCTGCCGCTGCCGGCGGAGCGTCATGCAAGAAGGGGAACGCGGCGTTGCATGGAGCGCGGAGGATAATGGGTTGTCTTCTCGGGGAAAACGCCTGTTTCATTATAAGGATACCCCATGATCGTGTCAATAGTTTTTTACAAAACAAGAAAATCTGCATGGCGAGGACTGCATTATTGCAAATCAGTCTCCAATACGCGATATAGTGCGGGTCTTTTTGTACGCGGATGGGTAGAATGGCCGCAGGCGTATTGATTCATCTTCGGCGGTGTGCTATGATAGAAAACAACAAAAAAAGTCCATCTCCAGGCGAGCTGGCGAGAATTGTTTAAAATGAGGGGAAAACGCGATGCAAGAGGAGAGATCCAAAGGAGAGCTGACCGGGATCAGGAAATATTTCAAGGAGCAGAACATAGAGATATCCTTCAACCGCATTGGGATACAGGCATTTGGCGGCATGGCCCACGGCCTGTTCGCTTCTCTGCTCATCGGCACCATCATCAACACCATCGGCGCTTTTGTGCCCGGCGCGGCAGGGGCCTTTCTGCTGTCGGTCACAGACTTTACCAGGGCGGTCCAGGGCGCGGCCATGGCTTTGGCCATCGGGTACGCCATCGGGTGCCCGCCCTACGTGCTCTACTCCCTCGCCACGGTGGGGTACGCGGCCAATAAGCTGGGGGGCGCCGGGGGGGCGCTGGCTGTGTGCTTTGTGGCAGTCATCGCGGCCTTTTTCGGCAAGCTGGTCTCCAAGCGCACCCCCATCGACCTCATCGTCACCCCCGCCGTCACCATCCTCACCGGCTGCCTGACCGCCCTGTTCCTGGCGCCCCCCATCGGGGGGGTGGCCGTCTGGCTGGGCAACCTTATTCTGTGGGGCACCCAGCTTCAGCCCCTCCTGATGGGCATTCTGGTCTCAGCCGTCATCGGGCTTATTCTCACCTTCCCCATGAGCTCGGCGGCCATCTGCCACGCGCTGGGGCTGGTGGGCCTGGCCGGGGGCGCGGCGGTGGCCGGGTGCTGCGCCCATATGGTGGGGTTCGCCGTCTGCTCCTACCGGGACAATAAGGTGAACGGCCTCGCCACTGTGGGACTGGGGACCTCCAAGCTCCTCTTTCCCAATGTGATGAAAAAGCCTGTTTTGCTTTTGCCGCCGGTGATCGCCTCTATGATAACGGGGCCTATCGCAACCTGCGTCTTTAAGCTGCAGATGAACGGCGAGCCCATCTCGGCCGGAATGGGCACCTGCGGCCTGGTGGGGCCTATCGGAGTCATCACCGGCTGGCTCACCCCCAGTGAGAAGGCGCTTGGTGCCGGGCTCTCCGCCATCCGCCCCGGCGCGCTGGACTGGCTGGGGCTGGCGCTGATTTGTATCGTGCTCCCCGCCGCGATCTCCCTATTGATTTCTGAGCTGATGCGCAGGGCCGGCATGATCAAGGCCGGGGACTATAAATTGCTCTGATTTTCCCGCCTGCGGGGAGATTTGGACGGGAAAACCGCAAAAGAATTCCCCCGCCGCACTTGACCCCGCAGGGTGCCGGTGTTAAACTAATGCAAGCTGTGAAACATTGTAGCTTTACCGCGTCGCAAGCACTGTGCCGGTCAGACCGGGCAGGGCGGATAGGCGCGGCGAGGGAAGAGGAGGACAGCCAGTGGCTAAGATCATTAGAAAGAAAGCACTCAATTCCAGCGTGACCTTGCTGGAGGTGGAGGCCCCCCGCGTGGCGAAGAAGGCCATGCCCGGGCAGTTCATTATCCTGCGTCTGGACGAGGTGGGCGAGCGGGTGCCCCTTACCATCGCGGATTTTGACCGGGAGAAGGGGAGCGTCACCATCATCTTCCAGCATGTGGGCCTTACCACCAACCTGCTGGCGGAGATGGAGGTTGGGGACGTGATTCAGGACTTCGTCGGCCCCCTGGGCCTGCCCACCCATGTGGATGAGAGCGTGAAGAAGGTCTGCGTGGTGGGCGGCGGCGTGGGCTGCGCCATTGCCTATCCACAGGCCAAGTTCCTCCACGGCAAGGGCCTGGAGGTGGACGTCATTGCCGGGTTCCGCAGCAAGGACATCGTGATTTTGGAGGACGAGTTCCGCGCCGCGTCCAGCCACCTCTATGTCACCACCGACGACGGGAGCTACGGCGAAAAGGGCTTTGTCACCGACAAGCTCAGGAGCCTGATCGACGCCGGGAACAACTACGACCTGGTCATCGCCATCGGCCCCGTGCCCATGATGAAGTTCCTCGCCAAGACCACCGAGCCATACGGCATCAAGACCCTGGTGAGCCTGAACCCCATTATGGTGGACGGCACCGGCATGTGCGGCGGCTGCCGCGTCACGGTGGGCGGACAGGTAAAGTTCGCCTGTGTTGACGGGCCCGACTTCGACGGGCATCAGGTGGACTTCGACGAGCTGATGAACCGCAACGCCGTCTACCGCGACCGCGAGGGCAAGGCCAAGGAGGCCCATGATTGCCGGTTGGAGCAGATGGGCAAGAAACTGATCCAGTAAGGGAGAAATAAAATGCCGAATATGAGTATGACCAAGCTCCCCATGCCGGAGCAGGACCCCGTCGTCCGCAGCCACAACTTTCTGGAGGTAGCCACCGGCTACACCCCCGAGATGGCTATGGAGGAAGCTCAGCGCTGCATTCAGTGCAAAAAGCCCGCCTGCGTGGAGGGCTGTCCTGTGAATATCCACATCCCCCAGTTCATCGCCAAGGTGGCCGAGGGCGACTTCGCCGCCGCCTATGACATCATCATGGATACCAACGCCCTGCCCGCCATCTCGGGCCGGGTCTGCCCCCAGGAGAGCCAGTGCGAGGCGCGGTGCGTCCGCGGCATTAAGGGCGAGCCGGTGGCCATCGGCCGCCTGGAGCGCTTTGTGGCCGACTGGTACCGGGAGAATCTGAACACCATGCCCGAGAAACCCGAGAGCAACGGCCATAAGGTGGCCGTAGTGGGCTCCGGCCCCGCCGGGCTCTCCTGCGCCGCCGACCTGGCCAAGCTGGGCTATGAGGTGGGTATGTTCGAGGCGTTCCACGTCACGGGCGGCGTGCTGGTGTACGGCATCCCCGAGTTCCGCCTGCCCAAGGCCATTGTGGCCAACGAGGTGAAAAAGCTGGAGAACCTGGGCGTGAAGGTGGAGACCAACATCGTCGTGGGTAAGACCTGCTCGGTGGACGACCTCTTCGAGGAGGGGTACGAGGCGGTCTTTATCGGCTCGGGCGCGGGCCTGCCCATGTTCATGGGCATCCCCGGCGAGGCTCTGTCCGGCGTCTACTCGGCCAACGAGTACCTCACCCGCGTAAACCTGATGAAGGCCTACCGCGAGGGGTATGACACCCCGATCAAGGACTGCAAGAGCGTGGCCGTCGTCGGCGGCGGCAACGTGGCCATGGACGCCGCCCGCTGCGCCCGCCGCCTGGGGGCTGAGGTCTATGTGGTCTACCGCCGGGGCGAGGCCGAGATGCCCGCCCGTGTGGAGGAGGTCCACCACGCCAAGGAGGAGGGCATCCACTTTGAGCTGCTCACCAACCCCGTGAAGATTTTGGGCGAGAACGGCAAAGTGGTTGGGATGGAGTGCGTCCGTATGGAGCTGGGCGAGCCAGACGGCTCCGGCCGCCGCCGCCCCCAGGCCGTCACCGGCAGCGAGTTTGTCCTGGACGTGGACGCCGTTATCATGAGCCTGGGCACCAGCCCCAACCCCCTTATCCGCACCACCACTCCCGGCCTGGAGGCCAATAAGTGGGGCTGCCTCGTGGTGGCGGAGGACGGCGTGACCACCACCCGTGAGGGTGTGTTCGCCGGCGGAGACGCCGTGACCGGCGCGGCCACCGTCATCCTCGCCATGGGCGCGGGGAAGAAGGCAGCCGAGCAGATCCACTCCTACATCAGCAGCAAATAAGGCGGGAGACCCGCAGCGCCCGGGGGCAGTGTATGCCCCCGGGCGTTTTGGTGAAAATTCTTGTTCAGACTCTTGCAAGAGACTGCATCCTGTTGTATAATAAACTTCGTTCTACCCCACCCGCCGGTGTGATGAAATCGGTAGACGTAGTGGACTCAAAATCCACCGCTGGCAACAGCGTGCCGGTTCGAGTCCGGCCACCGGCACCA
>JBLJBF010000031.1:0-2321 GCA_047637855.1 Pseudoflavonifractor sp.
AACTCCCTGGACGTGCGCACTGTGGGCATCGGCGGTGGCTCTATGGTGGAGCTGAGGGAGGGCAGGGCCGTGGATGTCGGCCCCCGCAGCGCCCATATCGCAAACCTGGAGTACGAGTGCTATACCGACCCCGCCAATCTCGTAAATCCGGTCCTCAAGTCCGTCCGCCCCAAGGAGGACGACCCGGAATACGCCTACGTGGAGTGCGACGGGGGGCATAAGTACTCGCTCACCCTCTCCGGCGCGGCCAATATCGCCGGATATGTCCCGGAGGACAGCTACGCCCGGGGCAACGTGGAGGCCGCCAAAAGGGCCTGGGCCCCTCTTGCAAAGAACATGGGCCTGAGCGTGGAGGACTGCGCCCGCAAGGTGCTGGAGTTTGCCGCCGCCAAAAACAGCAAGGTGGTGGAGAGCCTCATCAAGGATTATGGCCTGAGCAAGTCTACCCTCACCTTCGTGGGCGGGGGCGGCGGCGCGGCGGCGGTGGTTCCCCATCTGGCCGAGCAGATGGGCACACGCAGCAAGATTGCCCAGAACGCCCCCGTCATCTCCCCCATCGGCGTGGCCTTGGCCATGGTGCGGGACATGGTGGAACGGACGGTGCCCAACCCCACCGAGGAGGACATCCTCTCCATCCGTCACGAGGCCATGAGCAAGGCCATCCAGTCGGGGGCCGACCCCAACACCATCGAGGTCAAGATCGAGGTGGACACCCAGCATCAGAAGATCCGGGCCATTGCCGTAGGGGCCACCGAGCTGCGCACCAAGGAGCTCTCAGGCGAGCCCAAAAGCAACGCAGAGCTCATCGCGCTGGTGGCGGGGAACCTGAAGACCGATCCCTCCCAGGTGACGGTGGCGGCGGACAACGGCAGTATGGTGGCCATGCTCTGTCAGCAGACGGTGAAGGCCATGCTCTTCTTTAAAAAGAAGGTGAATACCCTTCGCCTCATCGATCGGGACGGGGTCATCCGCCTCCAGAAGAAGAACGCCGAGGTCATCTCCTGCCCCTCCGGCAAGTGGAAAAGCACCCTCACGCGCCTGCTGGACGACAACACGGTCCATGGCGACGGGGGCGCCGAGATCCCCAACATCTATATCGTCGTGGGACGGCGCATCATCGACCTGGCGGGGATGCAGAGCGAGAGCCAGATCCTCTCCCTCTGCCAGGTGGAGCTGGCGGGCGTGCAGCCGGGCGAGCAGCTCATCCTGATCTGCACCCGTACCACCGAGAACGAAAGAGGATAAAGCGAAGGGGGTCCCCACCATGCGCGTCTATCCGTTCCCAGATAAAATCGCCTCACGGGAGGAGCTCACACGGGACCTCCTCTACCGAAAAATACCGCCCCAGGACCTGGACGTGATTGCCGACCGGGCCTGGGAGACCGGCGCCGCGGCAGCCCGGGCCGCGCTGGAGGAGCACCCGGGTAAGAGCATCTACGCCGTGGCCGCAGCCGAGGGGCTGACCATCGACCACCGGGACGTGGACAAGGTATCGGGCAACGTGCGGTATTTCAGCGAGTACTATTCGGGCCGAAAGACCATTTTTCTCTACGACGCGTCGGTGCGCAAATGGGCGGCGGCCAACGGCCTGACCCAGGACGCGGCGGAGGAGCTTATCCTCTCCCACGAGATTTTCCACCATTACGAGTGCAGCCGCTTGGGGCCCACCTCCCGGCAGTACACCGTGCCCCAGTTTGAGCTGGGGCCGGTAACGCTGGGCAAGGCGGGCATCCGGGCCCTGTCCGAGATCGGGGCCCACGGCTTTTCCTATGTGTGGTACGAGGCCCGGGGAAAGCTGCCCCATAAGGAGCGGCCCGACGGGCCCGCTTTGCGCAACCACGCGGTGAACAGCCAGGAGTTCCAGAACAGGGACACGGTCAGAAAACTTTTTGAGGACAATCCAATTATGCGCGCGCTATCCGGAAAGGGGCGAACCAGAAATGGTAAATGAGCAGCACAGAGAAATTGTCAATTACGACGTAGCCGTCCTGGGGGCGGGCCCGGGCGGCATGGCGGCCGCCGTGTCGGCGGCCCGTCAGGGCTCTAAGGTGGTGCTGGTGGAACGGCTGGGCTATCTGGGCGGCCAGATGGCCTCGGGCCTGCCCTTCCTCGCCTTCCTCGATATGCACAGGCGGCAGGTGGTGGGCGGCCTCGCCCAGAAGATGGTGGACGACCTTACGGCTATGGACGGTACGGCGGGACACCGCTACTGCCCCTTCCACCTCTCCAGCACCACCGTGAATCCCTTCTACACCCGGATTGTCTCCTTCCAGTGGGCCAAGGACTACGGCATCGACCTGCTGATGCACTGCGAGGTCAGC
>JBLJBF010000032.1:0-4351 GCA_047637855.1 Pseudoflavonifractor sp.
CGCTCGGTGGTGTACGTAGCTCCGCCCTTCCGCCACAGCCACTTCGACGGGCAGCAGGTGGTGGTTCACAACCGGAGCCAGGAGCTCCACGAGATATTCTCCTACAACCTCTATCCCGGCCCCTCCGCCAAGAAGGGCATTTACAGCGTCCTGCTGGACATCGGCGAGCAGGAGGGCTGGGTCACCGCCCACGCCTCGGCCGCCCGCATCATCACCCCCTATGAGAACGAGATGGTTATGATGCACGAGGGTGCCTCGGGCGGCGGCAAGAGCGAGCTGCTGCAGGACGTGCAGCGCTGCCCCGACGGCCGGGTCCTGCTGGGCGTTAACCAGCAGACGGGGGAGGAGCGGTACATCAGCATGAGCGATACCTGTACCATCGACCCCGTCACCGACGATATGGCCATCTGCCACACCTCCTTTCAGGGTACCAACGGGAAGCTGACTCTGGCTGACGGCGAGGACGGATGGTTCGTCCGGGTAGACGGCATCACCGAGTACGGCTGCGACCCCATCTATGAGAAGATCGCCATCCACTCCAAGGAGCCGCTGGTCTTCTTCAACCTCCAGGGCGTGCCCGGTGCCACCTGTCTCCCATGGGAGCACACGCCCGACTCCAACGGCAAGCCCTGCCCCAACCCCCGGGTCATCATTCCGCGCCGTATGATACATAACATTGTCTCCACCCCCGTGGAGGTGGACGTGCGCAGCTTTGGTGTGCGTATGCCGCCCACCACGGCCAAGGAGCCCAACTATGGCATTTTGGGGCTTCTCCACATCATCCCGCCCGCGCTTGCCTGGCTGTGGCGGCTGGTGGCGCCCCGAGGCTTCAATAATCCCAGCATTGCCAGCGAGGGTGTGGGCTCTTACTGGCCCTTTGCCACCGGCAAGCGGGTTCAGCAGGCGAATCTTCTCCTGGAGCAGATCCTCGGCTGCCCCTCCACCCGCTACGTGCTCATCCCCAACCAGCACATCGGCATCTATAAGGTGGGCTTTGCCGCCGAGTGGATCTCCCGGGAGTACCTGGCCCGGCGCGGCGGCGTGAACATGAAGATGGACCGCCTCACCCCCGCCCGCTGTCCCATTTTGGGCTACGCCCTTAAGGATATGAAGGTGGACGGCCAGCACATCTCCACCAAGTTCCTCCGGCCCGAGAGCCAGGAGACTCTGGGTGATAAGGGCTACGACAAGGGCGCGAAGATCCTCACCGACTTCTTCGCTCAGGAGCTGGCGGTCTACGACGTGGAGGAGCTCCACCCCGTGGGCAGGCAGATTCTCGAGTGTTTCCGCCGCGGCGGCAGCGTGCAGGACTACTGCGAGATCATCCCTCTGGGCCTGAAGTAAAAAAGAAATAAAAACGTGTACCCGTATTCGCGGGTACACGTTTTTTTGTTGTAGGGAGACGCAGGTGAACGCTCTGCCTACCCTGCGCCCAGGACGTATTTCTCAATGGCGATGGCCGCGCCGTCCTCGGTGTTGGGGAGAGTGACGGTCTGCGCCACGGCCTTCACGAAGTCGGGCGCGTTGCCCATGGCGACGCTGAGCCCGGCCACCTCCAGCATAGGCACGTCGTTCCCGCTGTCACCCAGGGCCATGGCGTGGGCGATGTCCACCCCCAGGTGACGGCAGATGGCCGCCAGACCCTTCCCCTTTGTGGCCTCGGCATGGGTGATCTCCATGTTATTGGGGCCGGACCAAACCCCGGAGAAGGGGAGGGAGAGAAGCCGCCGGTCCAGTTCGTCCCGGGTCTCGGGCGGGATGTAGGGGAGGTTTATCTTGTCGAAGGGATAGGGGTCGCTGAGGAGGAAGGCGTTCAGATCCTCCACCACCACGGCGTGCTTGGCCAATATGATGCGGTGGAAGGGATGAATCGGCGCATCCGAAATGGTTCGGAACATGGAGGGCGTGGTGTGCAGACGCCCGCCGCCCGAGACCTCGAACGGGATACCCAGCTCCAGAAAGGCGGGCAGATACTCAACCAGCAGCGCGGGAGACAGATGGTGGGACTCCAGCAGGGCGCCGCCCGGCAGGGCGCGTATCTCCGTGCCGTTGCAGAGCACCGCGTATCTGCTCCAGGGGGCGGGCAGGCAGGGCGGCAGCAGCTTAAATTGGCGGCCTGTGACAGGCACCACATGGACGCCTCGCGCGTCGGCCTCCGTCAGGGCTCGCTGAAGCCGGGGGGAGATGTCGTCGTGGTCGAGCAGCGCGGTACCGTCCAGATCCATGGCGATAAGCCGGATATCCATTTCGCACGTCCTCTCAGGATATAAGGATACCTCTATTCTATCATTCGGGCAGGGGGACAGGCAATGACAAAGACGACAAAAAAGTGCCGCGAACACCCTCGTTCGCGGCACTCTTTGACCGAAGTCAATCTTTCGTCAGCACGAATTTGGTTCCGTTGCAGATGCAGTCGGCCAGAAGGTGGTAGGCCTCGGGAACCGCACCGATGACATTGACCCGAGGGTCGGCGGGGAGGCTGCTCCGGATAAGCTGTATCTCCCCTGAGTAGCGCCCGTAGTCGGCGTTGTCCAGCGTGATGGTGCCCCGGACGCGCTCCACGCAGTTTGCGGGGGGCACCGGCTCTCCCATGGTGGAGTACTCCCGGGACTCGGCAAACCGCACCAGCCAGGCCGGAGAGTCTGCCCGGCAGGTGAAGACCCGGCCGTACAGCTTTTGGTATCGGCCGTACAGGACCGCGGGAAGCCGGATGATCCCCTCCTGGGAGAAGGCGCGCATCCGCTCCTGTTCCCGGGCCGTCACGCTGACGTCGCCCACAAAGACGCCGTCCACCTCGAAGTGGGTGGCGAAGTCGGCGAGACAGGCGGAGGGGGGCAGGCCGCGGTGCCGCTCCAAAGTGGGCAGACCCAGACTGAGGGGGCCGCGCAGGACCTCGTCCCCGGGGATAAAGGTGAGTACCTTCAGGCCCGCCGCCCGGAGAGCCTGGGTGGTGGCGCGGAAGAACTCGTCGTCCAGCCCGGTCTCGGGGCGTGGGTAGAAGTTGTGCATGGCCATAACCGTGCTCCCGGCGGCGGCGATCCGGGCCGCCGACTCGGCCGTGGTGGTGGAGGCGTTGAGCACGACCGGGAGCCGACGGGCCAGGGCGCAGATCTCGTCGTCGTCAAGGCCGTAGTCCACCCGCAGACCCCACACGCCCAGGCGTGACGCCAGCTCGGCCAGGTCGGCCTCTCCGAATGCGTCCATGGTCTTGCGGGACACGTCGGCGATGGTCCTGTAGCCCCGGTCGGACAGAAAACGGCAGACCTCCAGGGCTTTTTCACAGTAGCCGGGGCCGAACTCCTCACTGATATGCAAAGAGAGGAATACGCTGCTTCCCGTGCCGGACGACCGTTCCAGCATTTCCCGCTGGCGGTCGAAGGAGCTTAAGTAGACGGAGAAACCGGTCTCCAGCTCAGGCATTTGCAACGTCCTGGGCCTTGATGCCGAACCAGGTGATGATAAAGCCCATGATGTAGGAGATGACGAGGCCCAGGAAGAAGTAGAGCATCATGGCAGGGGTCTTCATCAGGGGGATGGCGACCAGGCCGGAGGGACCCCAGGCGATGGCCATGACGTGCATGAGCATCACGAACGCGCCGCCGAAACCGGCGCCCAGACCGGCGGTGATGAAGGGCTTGCCCATGGGGAGGGTGACGCCGTAGATGAGGGGCTCGCCCACGCCGAGGAGGCCGGCGGGCAGGGCGCCGATAATGGTCTTCTCCATGCGGATGTTTTTAACCTTGCGGGCCTTGATGAGGATGGCGAGGGCCGCGCCCACCTGGCCGGCGCCGGCCATAGCCAGCACGGGGAACAGAGTCACGCCCTTGAGGGCCTCAAGCTGCACGGCATAGATGGGGATGAGGCCGTGGTGCAGGCCCAGCAGAACCATGGGCAGGAACACGGCGGCCAGCACATAGCCGGAGATGACGGCCACCACGGGGTTGGTGGAGTTGATGATGACGCTCAGGGCATTGACCAGAATGTCGGAGGCAACGCCGGTGATGGGCATGAGGATAAAGACATACAGGGTGCCTACGACCAGCAGGGAGAGCAGGGGGGTCACGATCAGGTCGAGCACATCGGGGATGTGGGCGCGGATCCAGGTCTCAACCTTGGCCAGGACCCACACGCCGATGATGACGCCGATGATGCCGCCCTTGCCGGTGGTGAGGATGGAGGTGAGGGGCACAGCCGCGTTATAGAGGCCCAGCACGGTGGAGATGGTCACGATCTGCGCGCCGATAGAGATGCCGCCGATCATGCCGCCCAGGGCGGGCGTGGCGCCGAACTGCTTGGCGGCGTTTACGCCGGTATAGATGGCGAAGTAGCCGAGGAAGGCCGCGCCGAACAG
>JBLJBF010000033.1:0-6653 GCA_047637855.1 Pseudoflavonifractor sp.
AGATCTCCCGAGTCCAGCCGGATGGCGCAGCGGGTGATGCCCCGGGGCAGCAGCACCTCTTGAAAAGCCTTGATGGCGTTTGGTACACCCGATTTTAAGACGTTGTAGGTGTCTACCAGCAGCGTGGCCGAATGGGGGTATAGCTCACAGTAAGTCTTGAACGCGGTGTACTCGTCGGGGAACATCTGCACCCAGGAGTGGGCCATGGTGCCCCCGGCGGGAGCGCCGTAGAGCTGGTCGGCCAAGGTGCAGGCGGTGCCCGCGCACCCGGCGATGTAGGAGGCCCTGGCCCCCAGCACCGCCCCGTCCGACCCCTGGGCGCGGCGGGAGCCGAACTCGCTCACCGGGCGGCCCTCGGCGGCCCGGACGATGCGGCTCGACTTGGTGGCGATGAGGGACTGGTGGTTGAGGGTGAGAAGGAGATAGGTCTCGATGAACTGGGCCTCGATGGCCTTGGCCCTTACCGTGAGGATGGGCTCACCGGGGAAGATGGGCGTACCCTCGGGCACCGACCAGATGTCCCCGTGGAACCGGAAGGTCTTCAGATACTCCAAAAAGGCCTCGCTGAAACAGCCCTTGCCCCGGAGATAGGTAATGTCCTCCTCGTCAAAGCGGAGGTTCTGGATATAGTCGATGACCTGCTCCAGCCCGGCCGCGATGGCAAAGCCGCCGCCGTCCGGCACATTGCGGAAGAATACGTCGAAGTAGCAGACCTGCTCCATCATCCCGGTCTGGAAGTATCCGTTAGACATGGTAAGCTCATAGAAATCACAGAGCATGGTGTAGTTCATGTGCTGTTTCATAAAAAACTTCCTTTGTTCTATTTTTCCTATTATACGCCGCAGCCTGCGGAAAATCAAGAAAGAGAGAGGAAATCCTCTCTCTTTCCGGGCGTTTGGTCAGGGCGCGGAGCGGCCGGTAAAGGTGACCTGAATACACGAGAGGATATCCAGGGCCGCCTGATGGAGCTGGGGGTCCGGCCCGGCGGTGCAGCGCGCGTCTACGACGATCTCGGCCTCGGGCAGGGCGGCTTTCACCATGACGGCGTTGGATACCACGCAGATATAGGACACCAGGCCGCACAGCTCCACTTGGCCGTAGTCCCGTCCCCGGAGCCAGTTGGCCAATTCCAAGCTGGGAAAGGTGGGCTTTGTAAAGCGGAAATCCCCGACCAGAGCGGCCTTGCCGGTTTCTCCGTAGAGCATCCAGCCCTCGCTCCCCTCGACGCAGTGAGGGACAGGCAGCTTGCGCCCCTCCTGGGTATGGGGATAGTCGGGGGTGTGGGTATCCATGGTGAAAATCACATCGTCCCCCGCGGCATGGTAGGCGTCAATTTTTTGGGCAATGAGGCCGTCCAGCCCCTCGGCGCCCGGAAAGCCCAGGGCGCCGTCCACAAAATCCCGCTGAAAGTCCACGACGAGAAGCAATTTCTTCATGGGGTAGGCTCCTTCCTGTCAGAGAGGCTTTTTTCAAAGCACGGATACCCCTCCCCGCGGTTGGGGCGGTTGAACTGGACCGCCCCAACCTGCCTGTATCCCAACCTCAGGAAGAGGGACTGCATCCGGGTGTTGCGGGCGTAGGTGTCGGCATGGATGGCGGCCAGACCCCCGGCACGGGCCAGCTCCTCGGCAAAGGAGAAGAGGGCGGAGGCCACCCCCTGCCGCTGGGCCGCCGGGTCCACCGCCATACGGTGGATGACCATGGCGGGGCCTGTGTGCCGCCAGGGAAGAGAGGCATACTCGGGGGCTTCCTCGCTGTTGAGGCATACCACCCCTAAGATGGCGCCGGCACTGTCCGTGGCGGCATACAGCTCGCCCCGGGCGATGTCGGCGGCGTAGTGGCCCCGGGTGGGGTAATCACTCCCCCACTGGGGGTTGCCCAGGGCGTTCATGTGGGCCACGGCGCGGCCCACCAGGGCCCAGATCTCGTCCAGGTCGCCCGCGGCGGCGGGCCGGATATCAGACATAGAGACACTTCCTTATGATAGAGGAGCAGAGAATTTATACGCGGCCAGCCGGGTCTTGATGCGTGGAGCTCCTTTTGCGGAAACGGGCGGCGATCAGCCGGAACAGCCTGAGCCGCAGATAGTCGAGCAGCGCGCACCCCAGAAAGACGGCAAGGGCGATGCCCACCACCGTGAGAAGAAGCAGAGGGGCGGGCAGCTGGGCCACCCACAGCAGCCGGGCGGCCAGGAGGTAAGTCCAAACCTTGGGGTTGGTGTGGATGATGTACACGCCGAAGGAGATGGGGGCGAAGAAGGTGATGAGCCTGCGCCCCAGCGGGTTTTTGACCTCCCACTGGCGGAAGAGGAGGAGCAGCAGCGCGGCCGCCCCCAGCAGGAGGGGAGAGGTGTAGCTCACCAGCCGGGCCGCCAGCGGCAGGTATGAGGGGAGCAAAGCGGCGAGAGGCCCTTCCAACAGCTTGACAGTCAGTGCCAGCGCGATACAGGCCCCGAAGCCCAGGACATACTGCCAGGCGGGGCGGCGGGGGATGGGCTCGCACTTCTTCACGCAGGCGCCCAGCAGGTAGAGGACGACCAGCCACAGCAGCGTATACCCGCCGTTGGCGGTAAATAGGTCCTCGGTGGAGAGAAGGGGCAAAACCGAGAAGAGCCCCGCCAGGAGGAGCGTAAGGCGGCCGGTCTGTCTCCGGTCCAGGCCCGCCAGCATCCGGTCCAGATAGGGCATGAGGAGGTAGAGGCCGAAGTAAGCCGTAAAGTACCAATACTGTACCGTCAGCACCGGGAGGCAGGGGTAGAGCAGGTCTTTAAGAGTCAGGCTTCCCTGAAAGTAGAACCCCACGCCCCAGGAGAGAAGCACGGAGAAAAAGAAGACCTGAAGCCACAGCCCAGCCAGCTTTTTGGGCGGGTGGCTGTGTCCGTACCCCACATAGCCGCTCAAAAGCCCGTAGCAGTTCACCGCGCAGGAAGCTGTCAGCTCCAGGGCCCAGGCCGCGGCGTACCGCAGGCTGCCCGGCGTGAGGGGGTAGAGCACCGCGCCCGCCCCCATCAGGTGGAGGACCACCACCAGAAACATAGAGAGGATGCGCAGCAGATCAAGCCCGTAGCTGCGCTGTCTGGTCGGTTCCATGCCGGATTCGCCTCCTTCCCTACAGGGCGCAGACCTTGCGGGGATTTAAAATGTTCTTTGGGTCAAAGGCGGCCTTGATGCCCCGCATGAGGGTCAGCACCTCGGGGGAGAGGGACTCGCTCAGGTAGGGCTTCTTGGCGAAGCCGATGCCGTGCTCGCCCGAGACCTGACCGCTGAGCTCCGCGCCCTTGGCGTAGAGCTTCTCCATGGCGAGGGCCATGCGCGCCTCCCACTCCTCGTCGGAGAGGTCGTCCTTTAGGACGTAGGCGTGGAGGTTGCCGTCCCCCGCGTGGCCAAAGCTCTTGATGCGGATGCCCACCTCCGCCTGGAGGGCGTGGGTGTACTCCACCAGCTCCCCCACCTTGTTCCGGGGGACCACCACGTCGGCCTCGTCCATGTAGGTGGTAGAGCCTTTGATGGCCTCTAAAAACGCGCCCCGGGCCTTCCAGATGGACTCGTCCCGCTCCTCGGTGTCCGAGATGAGCACGTCCAGCGCGCCCTGCTCCAGGCACAGGCGGGCCACCGCGTCGTAGTCCTTCTCGATATCGGCCACCGTGTTCCCGTCAAACTTGAGGAGCAGGTAGGCGTCGGCCTGGTTGTCGGGAAATTTTTTGCCCAGGTACTCCTCCGCGTCCAGAATGACCTCCCGCTCCATGAACTCGATGGCGGTGGGGGTGGCCTTGGAGCGCACAATGAGGGGCACCGTGCGGATGGCCTGGGGGAGCGTGGGGAAGGGGATGAGAAGGCTCACGGTCTTCCGGGGCAGGGGGAGCAGCTTCAAAATCGCCTTGGTGACCACGGCCAGAGTGCCCTCGGAGCCGACGATCAGATCCTTCAGATCATACCCCGAGCTGTTCTTGACCACCTTGCCCCCCAGCTGTGCCACCTCGCCCGAGGGGAGGACCACCTCAAGCCCCCGGACGTAGTCCCGCGTCACGCCGTATTTGACCGCCCGCATCCCGCCGGCGTTGGTGCTGATATTGCCGCCGATGGTGGCCGATTTCTCGCCCGGGTCGGGCGGGTAGAAAAAGCCCCGCTCCTCCACATAGGCGGCCAGCTCCATCAGCAGCACGCCCGGCTCTACCGTGAGGGTGAGGTTGTCCTCGTCCAGCTCCAAAAAGCGGTTCATGAGGGACAGGTCCAGCAAAATTCCCCCCTCCACCGCCACCGCCGCGCCCACCAGCCCCGTGCCCGCGCCCCGGGGGGTAACGGGCAGGTTCCGGGCCGAGGCGTACGTTAAAATGGCCGAGACCTCTTCCGTGGTCAGCACCCGGGCCACCACGTCGGGCCAGCGCTCGGTGCCCGAGAGCTCGTCGTGGCTGTACTCCTCGTTGATGCGTTCGCCGAATAAAACCCGGTCCTCGTCCCGGAGGAGGTCCCGGAGAAACGCCAGGTCGGTGTCGTCAAATTTCTGATAGCTCATACTTGTCCCTCCCGGGTGGTCCTGGCCCGCTCCAGCAGCCGGGGCAGGATCTCGTACAGGTCCCCCACCAAGGCGTAGTGCGCCGCCTTGAAGATGGGGGCCTTCTCGTCGGCGTTGATGGCGACGATGGTGTCGGCGTGGTCCATGCCGGCCACGAACTGAATGGCCCCGGACACGCCGCAGGTGAGAATCAGCCGGGGCCGCACCGTCCGGCCCGAAAGGCCCACCTGGCGCTTGGCGTCCATCCAGCCCGCCTCGGCCAGGGGCCGGGTGCAGGCCAGCTGTCCGCCCAGCGCACCGGCCAGCTCCTCCAGCAGGGCCAGGTCCTCCTGCTTTTTGAGGCCCCGTCCGGCCACCACCAGCACGTCGGCGCTCTCGATGGACTGCTCCGGGGGTTTGGGGGCCACCTTCAGCACCTCCGCCGCGCAAGAGAGGGCTTCGGGGGTAAGGCTCCGGCGGACGATCTCGCCTCTGGCGTCGCCCATCCGCTCCGGGGCCGTCATCACCTTGTAGCGCACCGTGGCCATCTGGGGCCGGGTGTTGGGCGTGAGGATCTGGGCCATGATGTTGCCGCCGAAGGCGGGGCGGATCTGAACCAGATCGGTGTTCTCATTCATCTCCAGCGTGGTGCAGTCGGCGGTGAGGCCGGTGCGCAGCCGGGCGGCTACCCGGGGGGCCAGCTGGCGGCCCACGGTGGTGGCCCCCACCAGAATGGCGGTGGGCTTTACCGTATGTACGAAGTCCTCAAAGGCGGCGGTGTAGGGCTGGATGCGAAAGTGCTCCAGCGCGCCGTCATCGTAGACATAGACGGCGTCCACCCCGTAGTGGAGCAGCTCCCGGCTCTGCGCCTCCACGCCGCGGCCCAGCAAAAGGGCGTAGACCTTCTGCCCCACCACGGCCGCCAGCTCCCGGGCCTTGCCGATGAGCTCGTAGGTCACCGGGTGGACGACCCCATCCACATGGTCCACATAGACGGCCACGCCGCTCCACCGGGACTTGTCCACCGCGGGAGCGGGGGCGTCCTCCACCAGCTCTACCGCGCCGGGGGGGCCTTTTTTTACGCAGAACATACACATTTTACACCCGGCGTTGATACCCACCTTGCCATCCTTCTCCTCCAGCGCGCCGAAGGGGCAGATCTTCAGCAGGGCGGGAATGTCCGCGATTTTGTCCTGATGTACCGCTAAGCTTGCCATGAGCTCACCCCCTTACAAAAATTTCTCGGCGCGGAGCTTTTCAAAGAGCCTGTCCCCCAGCTCGTTTCCGTCGCCGCGCCAGAACTCCTGCACCACGGTGCTCTCGGGCGGGAAGATGCGCTGGACCTGGGTGGGGGAGCCGTTCAGACCGTAGTGCTTTTCGTCGGTGTCCTCCATGTCGCTCAGGGTGAGGCGGAGAACGGGCCGGTCCTTGGCGGCCATTTTCTTTACATAGGAGGGGAGCCGGGGCATATAGAGGTCCTTCTCCACCGTCAGAAGGCAGGGGAAGGGGAGCCTTGCGGTCTCCAGGGCGTGGGGCATGTCCATCTCCACGGTGATAGAGCCGTCATCCACGGCCGGGATGGACACCACGCTGGACACGCTGGGAAGACCCAGCCACTCGGCCATCTCGGGGCCAACCTGGGCGGTGTCCCCGTCGGTGGTCTGCTTGCCGCAGAGGATGAGGTCAAAGGCGCCCAGCCGCTTTGCCCCCTGGGCCAAAGTGTAGCTGGTGGCCAGCACGTCGGCCCCGCCGAACCGCCGGTCGGTAATCAGGCAGCCCTCGTCGGCCCCCATGGCGAAGGCCTCTCGAATGACGGCTTCGGCCTGGGGCGGCCCCATGGTGAGGACGGCCACCTTGCCGCCCCGGCTCTCCCGGAGGCGCAGTGCGGTCTCCAGCGCGTAGAGGTCGTAAGGGTTGAGCTTGGATTCGGCCCCCTCCCGCTTGAGGACGCCGGTCAAGCTGTCCACCTCCACCTTGTTGGAGGCGGGCACCTGCTTGATACACACGAGTATGTTCATGAAAACCGTCCTTTGCCAAATTTTATCCGGGTGGCATTACTCGCCCAGGCTCTCTCCCAGGCGGCGGAAGGTCTCGGGCAGAAAGGTCTTGTCCACCGAGCCCTTGATCTTGTCGTAGTTTTTGTTGATATAGGCCGAGAAGAG
>JBLJBF010000034.1:0-12386 GCA_047637855.1 Pseudoflavonifractor sp.
CCCACCGTCTCGGCCCCGGCAGCGGCCAGAGCCCCCAGCCGCGCGGCGATGGCCGCCTCGGCCTCATCCCGGCTCAGGCCACGGGAAAAGAGGTCCCCCGCCTCGGCTAAAATGCGGTCCCGCACCTGGAGCTTAAGGGCCTGATCCTCCCGGGAGTCCGAATTGGCGATCACGTGCAGGCGGATCACCTTGTCAGCCAGCTCCCGCTGCTGTCCGCTGAGCCACGTGCCCAGCAGGGCCGCCAGCGCCACACCCAGCAGCAGCGCGGTCTCCCAGCGGTGCAGCCTGTTTTTTGCAGTTACCATAAAAAATCACCGTCCCTATGTAGTAGCTACATTCTGGACGGTAATTTTTCATTTTATACGGTCTGCGTCAAAAAAACCTCCCGATAGGCCCCCGACAGGTCCTCTGCCGCCCGGGCCGCGGCCTCTTCCTCCCGGAAGATGCCGAAGACGGTGGGGCCGCTGCCGCTCATGCTGGCCCCCAGGGCCCCACGGCCCAGGAGGGCGCTTTTGATGGCCGCAACCTCGGCCGCCTTGCGGTGAGAGAGCACATCCTCAAAGACATTGTAGAGCCGCCGGGCCACCCCCTCCAGGTCCCCCGCCTCCAGCGCGGCGGCCAGCCCGACCGTGTCCGGCCTGCGGCGCAGCCGCACCCCGTCGGCCCGTTGGAAGAGCTCGGGTGTGGCGACCGGGAAGCTGGGTTTACATAACACAATCCAGCAGAAGGGCAGCGGGGCCAGCGGGGTCAGCCTCTCCCCCCGCCCCTCGGCCAGGGCCGTGCCGCCTTGGACGCAGTAGGGCACGTCGGAGCCCACCAGCGCGCCGATGCGCCTCAGCTCCTCCCCGCCCAGCCCAGCCCCGGTGAGGACATTGAGGGCCCGGAGGACCGCGGCGGCGTCACTGCTCCCCCCCGCCAGGCCCGCGCAGACCGGGACCTCCTTCTCAATGCGGATGGCCACTCCACCCAGGTCGATCCCGGTCTCCTCGGCAAAGCGGAAGGCGGCGGCGGCGGCCAGATTCCGCCGGTCGGTGGGAAGAAAGCTGCGGTTGGTGGAGAGACGCAGGTCCCCGCCCGTGCCGATCTCCACGGTCAGCAGATCGTGGAGGGCCACCGACTGCATCACCATCCGCAGGTCGTGGTACCCATCGGGCCGCTTTCCCAGGATATCCAGCGTCAAATTCAGTTTTGCGTGGGCCTTAACCTGCATAGGAGCTCCCTTCCCGCTCAGGTGCGTATCCTTCGTGCCTCTAAGTAAAAGCGCTTGTCGGCGGCCTCCCCCATGGAGAAGGTCTTGCGGGGCAAGGTCCCCTCCTGGGCCACGGTGAGGAAGAGCTCGCCCTTGTCCATGGCGGGCAGCAGGAAGGCCAGATTCCCTTCCTGCATTGCCAGGTCCCGGGCCACGTCCTCCCCGTGGATGTAGTCGATGCGGCATTTATGGCGCTGGGCGTAGGCGTCCAAAAAGGTCTGGAGCGTGCCGACACTCAGCCGCAGGCTGGGGTTGGGCACCGTCACCACGCCCATGCCGTCCCGGTGGAGGAAGGACAGGCTGTGCCCCTCCCGGCCGGGGCCGAAATAGGCCCCTGGATAGGCGGCGACCAGCTCGCCCAGCAGCCCCTCCGGGTCCACGCCGAAGACCACCCGGTGGATGGGCTCGAACGCCAGCGCCTCGTCGTGGAGGTTCACCAGCTCGCACAAGGCGTAGCGGGCGGGCAGCTCGGCCCATTTGTCCGGCGAAGCCAGCCGCTTCTGCCGCTCGTAGCACTCCTTGGCCGTGGCCAGAGAGTGGTTCCCGTCCCCCACGGCGAACTGAATGGACGCGCCGTCTGTGAGGGTCTGGAGGGCGTCCGACACCCGCTGCAGCGCCGGGGCGTCCAGCAGCCAGCCGGCGAGATGCCCGCCCCCTTCCATCAGGTCGAAGTCGTAGAGGGGCTCCAACCGCTGCTTCTCCTCCGCCAGCGGCTCGATGACGGTGCGGCCGGGGTCGTCGGTGAGGAGCAGAACGTGGGGCAGCTCAACGGGGGCGTTCTTCCGCACCGCCACCCGGGGCGGGATACGGGAGAGGACGGTTCCCTCGGTAGCCCGGATGGCGGCGTTCGAGCCGGGCTCGTAGTCGTATTGCTCCAGGTCCACCATGCCCACCAGGCCCCGGCGGATCTTTCCGTTGGAGAGGCCCCGCTCCACGTAGACCATGGCCCCGGGCAGGGTTTTGAACACCCCGTCCCGCATATAGCGGGTCATCGTGTTGTTCACATCCGTGATATCGTTCTCCACGTCGGGTCCCTCCAGGCAGCTCTCGGGCAGAATGAGCCGGAGGGAGGACGGGGCGGCGCCCACATAGTCCTCCACACGCTGCCAGTACTCTGGCTGGGAGGTATACTGGTCGCAGGCCACCACGCTCCACTTGTGGTACGCGCAGTTCTGGGGCAGCAGGATATCGGCCGGGGAAAAGGCCAGTCGTTCAAACATAGGGGCACCTCCTTAAGAAATTAAGACCGGGAGCCGGGTCAGCGGTCGCAGGCCCGCCGGATGGCGCTCAGCAGCTCGGGAAAGGTCTCGTAAGCGGGAAGGTCGGGGTAGTCGGCCTTGATCTTGTCGGTACTCTTGAAGAGGAACCCGGCCTCGCTGGCCAGGATCATGCCAAGATCGTTGTAGCTGTCCCCGGCGGCAACGGTGCGGTAGCCGATGGATTGCAGGGCCTTCACCGTGGTGAGCTTGGACTGGGCGCAGCGCATCTGAAAGCCGGTGATGGTCCCGTCGGGGGCAGCCTCCAGCGTATTGCAGAAGATGGTGGGCCAGCCCAGCTTTTTCATCAGGGGCTGGGCAAACTGCTCGAAGGTATCGCTGAGGATGATGACCTGGGTGAGGGCGCGCAGCTCATCCAGAAACTCCCTGGCCCCGGGGAGGGGGTCGATGCCTGCGATGGTGGCCTGGATCTCCCGCAGGCCCAGACCGTGCTCCTTCAGTATTCCGATGCGGTAGTTCATCAGCTTGTCATAGTCGGGCTCGTCCCGCGTGGTCCGTTTGAGCGCGCCGATGCCGGTGGCCTCGGCAAAGGCGATCCAGATCTCGGGGACCAGGACCCCCTCCATGTCCAGGCAGACAAGATTCATATGTTTGCTCCTCCCTTATCCCTCGCCCCGCGCCTGTCTCTTGCGCAGATTGGTGAGGAAGTTATCCAGCCGGGTCAGGGCCTCGGCAATGTCCTTCATACTGGTGGCGTAGCAGCAGCGCACAAAGCCCTCGCCGCCGGGCCCGAAGGCGCTGCCGCTGATGACGGCCACCTTCTCCTCCATCAAAAAGCGCTCGCAGAACTCGTCGGAGGAGAGGCCCGCGGCGGTGATGTCGGGGAAGACGTAGAAGGCCCCCTTGGGCTCGTAGCACTTCAGCCCCACCCGGTTAAGACCCTCCACCAGATAGCGGCGGCGGCCGTCGTACTCGTCGCGCATCTTCTCAATGTCCCGGTCGCCGTTGCGCATGGCCTCCACGGCAGCGTGCTGGCTGGTGGTGGGGGCGGACATGATGCCGAACTGGTGGAGCTTGAGCATCTGCCTGATGACCTCGGCGGGCCCGCAGAGATAGCCCATGCGCCAGCCCGTCATGGCGTGGCTCTTGGAGAAGCCCCCCACCAGAATGGTGCGCTCGTACATATCGGGGAGATTGGCGATGGAGGTGTGGTGCATATCATAGGTAAGCTCGGCGTAGATCTCGTCGGCAATGACCATGATGTCGGTTCCCCGGAGGACGGCGGCGACGGCCTCCAGGTCCTCCCGGCGCATGACGGCCCCCGTGGGGTTGTTGGGGAAGGGGAGCACCAGCACCTTGGTGCGGGGCGTGATGGCGGCGCGGAGCGCCTCGGCGGTGAGGCGGAACTCGTCCTCGGCGCGGGTCTGCACCAGCACGGGCACGCCGCCCGCCATGGTGGCGAGGGGGGAGTAGCACACGAAGCTGGGCACCGGGATGATGACCTCGTCCCCCGGGTTGAGCAGGCACCGCAGGGCCAGGTCGAGGCCCTCGCTCCCCCCCACCGTCACCACGATCTGGCTGGCGAAGTCATAGTGCAGGTCGAACCGCCGGGCCTGGTAGGCGGCAATCTCCCGGCGCAGCTCGGCAAGGCCCGCGTTGGAGGTGTACCGGGTTTTGCCCTTCTCCAGCGAGTAGATGCCCGCATCCCGGATATGCCAGGGGGTGACGAAATCGGGCTCGCCCACGCCCAGAGAGATGGCGTCCTTCATCTCCTCGAGGATGTCGAAAAACTTCCGGATCCCGGAGGGGGGGACACTCTGTATCCTCTCTGACAGTATATGCTCGTACTTCATACGAAAATGAACTCCCTTTCTCCCGGCGCCTGCTTTTCAAAGATCAGGTGCTTCTCTTTGTACTTTTTCAGAATGAAATGGGTCGCGGTTGCGGTGACCCCCTCCAGCGGGGCCAGCCGGTCGCTGACAAAGCCCGCCACCTCCCGCAGGGAGCGGCCCGAGATGATGACCGTGAAGTCAAAGGCGCCCGACATGAGGTAGAGGGACTCCACCTCCTCGTACTGGAAGATACGCTCGGCCACCCGGTCGAACCCCTCCTCGCGCTGGGGGGTCACCTTGACCTCGATGAGGGCGGTCACATCCTCCCGGGAGGTCGCGTTCCAGTCCACAATGGCCTTGTAACCCAAAATAACCTTCTCGTCCTCGTACTGCTTGATGGCCCGCGCCACCTCCTCCACCGGCATATCGGCCATGGCCGCCAGCTGCGCGTGGGTGAGCGTGCAATCTTCTTCCAGCAATTTCAATAACTTTGACATAAAAACGCCTCCCGTCCACATGATAAGTGTGAGTTTCATTATAATGCGTAAGTCGCCGCGGGGCAAGTGTAAATTCCGCGCGCGGCACCCGGAAATCGCTTGCATCCCTGCGGTTTTGGGCCCTCACCGCCGGGTTGGCGGCCCCGCGTGTAATTGTGCTCATTTATTTCTTCGGATTTCGAAGAAACTTTGTTTACTTTTCTGTGGAAATCCAAAAATCAAAGTGCTATGATGATTCTCTCGACATAATAAGAACGCCGATTATCTTCCCACGGGAGGCAGCAGGGATTATGGAGTATATCAATCTGGTCAGTAAAATCGTCGCGGCTGAAGAGACCGCGCAGGAGATCGCCCGGGAGGCGCAGGAGAAGCAGTCCAGCCTGGACAGCGACCTGAAGCGGGATGTGGAAGCCCTCCGCACCGACTGCTTTGCCCGTGCCGAGCGCCGGGTCGCTCTGGTGGAGGAAGCCGAGCGCGCCGCCGCCCGGGAATCCATGGCCGAGTGGGACTCCAGGCTCTCCAGCGCCATGGCTCAGGTGGAGCGCGCCTATGCCAATGGCAAGGACGCCTGGATTGAGCTTCTCTTCCGCAAGATCGTAGGCGAAGAGACATGATCACCAGCTATATGAAATACGGCGCGCTCTCGGCAAAGGTGCGGGCCATGTACGGAAAGCGGCTGCGGGCCGACGACTTCGAGCATATGGCCACTCTGGGCGGCCCGCAGGATGTGATGGAGTCTCTCCGCGCCCAGCCCGGCTGGACAGCCGCCGTCGCCGACCTCTCGGCCGACCGGTGCTATGTGGGCCGGGTGGAGCTGGAGGCTGCCCTGCGCCGCCAGCTCAGCCACGATTACGGCGCGCTCATCCACTTCGTACCCAGGGTGGACAAGGACATCGTCTCCTTTCCCGTGCGCCTGGCCGAGCTGTCCGAGATCATGAACGCCCTGCGCCGGCTCAAATCGGGGACCGGTGACGCGGGCGGCCCTTCCGCGCCCGAGTACGCGTCCGCCATGAAGATCGACCGGGCCGCCATGCGCACCTGTACCAGCTACGCCTCTCTGGTGAACGCCGCCAAAGGCAGCATCTACCACATACCCCTCGCCTCGCTCAGGCCCGACCAGTCCGGCGGGCCTCCCGACTACGCCTTGGTCGAGGCCATCCTCCAGGCCGCCTACTACTCTTATCTCTACAAGGTGGTCCATCAAAACTACGCGGGGGAGACCCAGCGGGTCCTCCTTCGGGCCTTCGGCGAGCAGGTGGACTTGCTCAACCTCATCCATCTGCTGCGCATCAAGACCTATTTCCCCGGTGAGGCCGCCTTCCACGCCACCCTCTTCCCCTTCAGCTACAAGCTGACGGAGGATAAACTCAAGGCCCTCTCGGCAGCCGCCGGCAGAGAGGAGTTCTTTGCCCTTCTGGAGGGAACGCCCTACGCCAAGGCCCTCGACGGCCTGCCCCAAACCGCCGCCGGGCTGGAGGCGTACTATCGCAGCGCCCTCTACCGGTTCAACAAGCGCCAGCTCACGTCCGGTGAGCCTTCGGTCTACACCGCCGTGGCCTACCTTAATTTGAAGGAGCTGGAGCTCCAGGCTCTGATCCGCCTGATCGAATGTGTGAAGTACGGCGTGGATTATGACGATGCCTTCGCCCGTCTGATCTCCGGCTGAAGCCGGCCGCGGCCCCCGGGCAAGACGCTGCCCTTCCACTTACCTGATAAAGAGGAGATGATCATGTGTCAGTCATCCCGATGAAACTGTTCACCATCGCGGGTCCTCTGACCCAATTCGATACCGTCGTCCGCTCCTGCATCGTCAATCAGGAGTTCCACCCGGAAAACGCCATGCTGCTTATGAAGGGGGTCCGCGGTCTGCGCCCCTTCGACCCCGCCAACCCTTACACGGCCCTCCTCCGCAGAGCCGAGCAAGTGGCCGACCAGGCCGGCGTCGCCCTGGAGTTCTCTTCCTTTGATGACGCGGATGGTCCCCCCCTGCCTATGGGCGACTATTTCGACGCGCTGGAGCAGCAGGTCCGCGACCTGTCCGCCCGCAAAGAGCAGCAGCTGCAGACCGCGGCCAGTTACCGCAATTACGTCGCCCAGCTGGAGAACCTCAAGGGAGTCACCTCCAACCTGGAGGCCCTGTGGCACATGGACTGGTCCCGTTTCCGATACGGCTACCTGCCCCGGGAGACCTACGACAGCTTCCACCAGAGCCTGGAGGAGGCGGACGACTTCCTCTTCTTCCCCACCAACGTGGAGAGCAAGGTGGTCTACGCCGTCTACTTCACCACCAAGGTCCAGCACGACAAGGTAGACCGGCTCTTCAATTCCCTCCACTTCACCCGCATCCATGTGGACGCCCAGGCCCACGGCTCGGCGGACGAGGCCATGGCCGACATGGGGCGCATGGCGGACGAGGCGGCCCACGATGCCGACGAGGCCGAGCGTGCCCTCCGGGCCCTCTGCTCGGCCGAGCGCGAGAAGCTGCTCTCCTACTACTCCTATCTCCGCTACTCCAACGACTCGTACGATCTACGCCGCTTCGCCGCCCGCTCGAAGGACACCTTCTATCTCATGGGCTGGGTGCCCAAAACGGCGGCCGACACGGTGAAGAAGCGGCTTGCCGACTTCCCGGAGCTGTCCTGCGTGGTGGACAACGCCACCGACGCGCCCGACGCCAAGCCCCCCACCAAGCTGAAAAACACCTTTCTGGGCCGGACCTTTCAGCCCTTCCTGGAGATGTACGGCCTGCCCGCCTACAACGAGCTGGACCCCTCCATCTTTATGGCCCTCACCTACTGCCTCTTCTTCGGCGTCATGTTCGGAGACGTGGGACAGGGCCTGTGCATGGCGGTGATCGGCATTGTGCTGGCCAGGTGGAAGAAGATGTGGCTGGGCAACATCATCGCCTGCTGCGGCCTGGCCGGCGCCGTCTTCGGCGGGCTGTACGGCAGCGTATTCGGTCTGGAGGAGCTGCTGCCCGGCTTTAAGATCCTGGCCGAGCCCGAGCACTACGCCATCCCCGGCGTGAGCAACGTCCTGGTGCTCCTGATCGCCTCCATCGCGGTGGGGGTGCTCATGCTGGCTTTCGTCATGCTGCTCAACATAGTCAACGGCATCCGCCAGCACAACTATGAGAAGATCTTTTTCGGCCAGAACGGCCTTGCGGGCATGGTGTTCTACATCGGCCTCATCACCGCCGCCGTCTGCACCTTGCTTCTGGGTGTGAATCTCTTTGTCCCCGCCTACGTCCTGCCCGTGCTTGTGCTCCCCCTCCTCCTCATCCTCTTTAAGGAGCCTTTGGCCCTTATGCTGGAGAGGAACGACGAGTGGAAACATATAAAGATCGGCGCGCTCATCTCCACCGGGTTCTTCGAGCTCTTCGAGACCTTGCTCAGCTACCTCACCAACACCCTCTCCTTCATGCGTGTGGGGGCCTACGCCATCACCCATGTGGGTCTCATGCTGGTTGTCCAGATGCTGGCCGGCATGGCCGGCGGCATGGGCAGCGTGGGCGGCATCATCGCCATGGTGGCGGGCAACATCTTCGTCATGGGCTTTGAGGGCCTGCTGGTAGGGATCCAGGTCCTCCGTCTTGAGTTCTACGAACTCTTCGGCCGTTTCTACGACGACGGCGGTATCCCCTTCGTCCCCAAGGTCATCGATTACACCACCCGCGCCGCGTAATATTCCGTCCCCATCACGCTCACTTTGGGCGCATGGGCCCCCATGCCGCCCCCCAACAATGGAGGTTTTATTATGAAATTTCTCGTCCTGTTCGCGGCCACACTGGCCATGCTCTCCCCCCTCTTCCTCGCGGGTATCCGCAAGTATACCGGCCAGAAGGCCAAGCGCGCCCTCGCCGCCAACCTTGTCTCCTTCTGCTCCCTCTTCGTCATTGCGACCCTGCTGGGCTTTGGCGGCAGCGCCAGCGCTGCCGATATTACCGTCGAGGCTGCTACCGCCTCGGCCAACGGCCTGATGATGGGCATGAAATATATCGGCGCGGCTCTGGCCGTGGGCCTGAGCGGCATCGGCGGCGGTCTGGCCGTGGCCTCCTCCGCGTCGGCCGCCTTGGGCGCTATCAGCGAGAACGACAAGGCCTTTGGTAAGGCCCTGATCTTCGTGGGCCTTGCCGAGGGCGTCGCCCTCTACGGCCTGATCGTGGCCCTGCTGCTGCTGTTCACCTAAGGCGCGGCGGGCGCAAGCCCCCGCCCGGCACCCACCCCACCGTACGGGCCGATGTCCCCCATCGGCCCGCCTCCCCCCACGCCCTAACAAACGAGGTGTTCCCCATGAAATATTTCGTCATTACCGACAGCACCGACACCCAGACCGGTCTGCGCCTTGCGGGGATCGACGGCGTGGTAGTCCGCGAGGAGGGGCCTGTACGCGACGCGGTGCGAAACGCCCTGGCCGACCCCTCCATCGGCGTGCTTCTGGTCACCGAGGGCCTTGCCGCTCTCTGCGCCGATCTGCTCGCCCCCGTCAAAATGAGCAGCCACACCCCCCTCGTGGTGGAGATCCCCGACCGCCACAGCCTGGGCCGCGCACCCGATTCCATCACCCGCTATATCCGCGAGGCCATCGGCATCAAGCTCTGAGCGCAGGCTCTCCTGCCCTATCCGCGAGGCTCCCGGCATCAAGCTCTGACATCATTCAATCGTGCGGGGGTCTGCCCCTGCCGTGTCCAAGGGAGGTTATCCCCAAATGTCCGATATGAATACAAAAATTGACCGCTTCGCCGCCGCCATTGTGGCCGAGGCCACCGCGGACACCGAGCGCACCCTGTCCCAGCTCTCCGAGCGCCGCGCCAGCGCCTACACCGCTGCCGAGGAGCAGGTCCTGGGCGACGTGTACCGCTATATCCACGGCGAGGTGGCGCGCCTCAAGACCGAGGCGGGCCGGCAGGTCTCCCGCCATATGCTGGAGAACAAGCGCACTCTCTATCTCCGCCGGGAGGCGATCGCCGGGCAGGTCTGCGGCGAGGTTCGCACCCGTCTGACCGACTATACCGCCACCCCGGCCTACGCGCACCGTATGGCCGCCCTCTATGCCGACGCGCTGGCCGGCCTGTCCGGCGCGGCCGAGGTTCGCCTTTTCCTGCGCCCCGCCGACGCGGGCCTGGCCGTTGCCCTCACCGCCGTCAAGCCCGAGGTGAAGGTCCAGGTGCTGGAGGGCGACTTCCTTCTGGGCGGCCTGATTGCCGACGCGCCCGCGCTGGGCAAGCGGGTAGACGCCACCTTTGACAGCGCTATGGACGAGCTGTCCGGCCACTTCGCGGAGCTCTTCGGGCTTTCGCTGCCCAGTGAGATGGACGAAGGAGGAGAGCACGCATGAGTGAATACCGCATCCGCGGGGTCAACGGCCCCGTGGTCACTGTCACCGGCGGCTCGGGCCTCGCCATGATGGACATGGTCTACGTGGGGGATGAGCATCTCATCGGCGAGGTCGTGGGCGTCCGCGGCCCCGTTACCACCATACAGGTCTATGAGGACACGGCAGGGGTCGCCCCCGGCCAGGCCGTGGTCTCCAAGGGCGCGCCCATGTCTCTCAAGCTGGGTCCCGGCCTGCTGGGCAACATCTTCGACGGCATTGCCCGGCCCCTCACCGTCATCCAGGAAAAGAGCGGCCCCTTTATCAGCCGGGGCATCAACATCTCCTCGCTGGACGAGCAGAAGCTGTGGGAGACCACCGTCACCCTCAAGCTGGGGGATGCCGTCCGCCCGGGCATCCTCTATGCCGAGTGCCCCGAGACCACCCTCATCAGGCACCGCTGCCTTGTCCCCACCGGGGTGAGCGGCACCGTCACCAAGGTGCTGCCCAGCGGCTCCTACAACGTGGAGGAGGTTCTGGCCGAGGTCACCGGCCCCTCGGGCAAGGTCTACCGGCTCCGTCTCTCCCAGGACTGCCGCATCCGCATCCCCCGCCCCATGGCCAAGCGCCTGCCCATTGACCGGCCCCTCATTACGGGCCAGCGCATTATCGACACCCTCTTCCCCATCGGCAAGGGCGGCGCCGCCGCCATCCCCGGCCCCTTCGGCGCGGGCAAGACCATGACCCAGCACCAGCTGGCCAAGTGGTCGGACGCCGACATCATCGTCTACCTGGGCTGCGGCGAGCGCGGCAACGAAATGACCCAGGCGCTGGAGGAGTTCTCCGAGCTGCTGGACCCCAAGAGCCAGCAGCCCCTGATGAACCGCACCATCCTCATCGCCAACACCTCCAACATGCCGGTATCGGCCCGTGAGGCGTCGGTCTACACCGGCATGACCATCGCCGAGTACTACCGGGACATGGGCTACCACGTGGCCCTCATGGCCGACTCCACCTCCCGCTGGGCCGAGGCTCTGCGCGAGATTTCGGGCCGGTTGGAGGAGATGCCCGCCGAAGAGGGCTTCCCCGCCTACCTCGCCTCCCGCCTGGCCGAGTTCTACGAGCGCGCCGGATATGTGGAGACATTGGAGGGCAAGGAGGGCAGCGTCACCGTCATCGGCGCCGTCTCCCCCCAGGGCGGCGACTTCTCCGAGCCGGTGACCCAGAACACCAAGCGGTTCGTCCGCACCTTCTGGGGCCTGGACCGGGCCCTCTCCTACGCCCGCCACTTCCCCTCCATCAACTGGCTCACCTCCTACTCGGAGTACGCCGCCGACCTCAAGCCCTGGTATGATAAGAACGTGGGCACGAACTTTGTCCCCTGCCGTGGCCGCATCTCCAACCTCCTCCAGGAGGAGGCCTCTCTGATGGAGATCGTCAAGCTCATCGGCTCCGACGTGCTGCCCGAGGACCAGAAGCTGATCATTGAGATCTCCCGCCTCATCCGGGTGGGCTTCCTCCAGCAAAACGCCTACCACGCCATTGATACCTACGTCCCCCTGGAGAAGCAGCTCAAGATGATGGAACTGATCCTCCGCCTCTACGACGGAGCCAAGGTCCAACTGGGCAGAGGCATCCCCCTCTCCCAGCTCAAGGCCACCGGCATCTTCGACGAGCTGATCCGCCTCAAGTATGAGATTCCCAACGACCAGCTTGGGAAATTTGCCGACTACGAGCGCAAGGTGGACGACGCGCTGGCCCAGGTGGACAAGGCCAACCGCTGAAGACCGCCCCATCCCCCGTATAACAGGAGTTGATTTTATGCGTATGGAATATATCGGCCTCTCCGAGCTCTCAGGGTCCCTCATCGCTCTGGAGGGGGTCGTCGGCGTGAGCTACGACGAGATGGCCGAGATCACCTTGGACAGCGGCGAGCGCCGCTATGGCCGCGTCATCCTCATCGACGGAGACAAGGTCATTTTGCAGGTCTTTGAGGGCACCAAGGGCATCTCTTTGGAGAACGCCCGCACCCACTTCACGGGCCGCCCCATGGAGCTCTCCCTCTCGAACGAGATGCTGGGCCGCATTTTTGACGGCGCGGGCCGCCCCATCGACGGCCTTGGGGCCATTTACCCCAGCCAGCGCCGCAATATCAACGGCTCGGCCATCAACCCGGTCTCCCGCAAGTATCCCCGCTCCTGTATCTACACCGGCATCTCGGCCATCGACGGCACCTCCACCCTCATCCGAGGGCAGAAGCTGCCCATCTTCTCGGGCT
>JBLJBF010000035.1:0-3050 GCA_047637855.1 Pseudoflavonifractor sp.
AGGTCTACATCCACGGCAAGAAAGCGGAGATTCAAAACCCCAATGACGCGTACCGCCTTGGCATCGGCATGGTGCATCAGCACTTCATGCTGGTCAATCAGATGACGGTTCTTGAGAACATCATCATGGGCAACGAGTGCGGGAATTACTTTCTTGACCGTAAGGCCAGCGCCGCCGCCGTGCAGGAGCTTATTGACAGGTTCGGCTTCCAGCTCGACCTGAAGAGTAAGGTGGCCGACCTGTCGGTAGGCACCAAGCAGCGCATCGAGATCGTGAAGACCCTGTACCGGGGCGCGGATATCATCATTTTGGACGAGCCCACCGCCGTGCTGACCCCCCAGGAAGTGGGCGAGCTCTTCAACATCCTGCGTCAGCTGCGCAAGGACGGGAAGACCATCGTCTTCATCACTCACAAGCTGGGCGAGACCATGGAGATCTCCGACAAGGTCACCGTGCTGCAAAAGGGCAGGAAGGTGCGTACACTCAACACTGCCGACACCTCTCCCGAGGAGCTGGCCGCCCTTATGGTGGGGCGCAGTGTGGAGAACGTGGTTTCGGAGCGGGGAGGCGCCACGGGGGATGTGGTCATCTCGATTAAGGGTCTCGTCCTGAATGACAAGACCCGCAACCCGGTGAGTCTGGAGATCCGCGCCGGAGAGATCCTTGGCGTCGCTGGCGTGGAGGGCAACGGCCAGCAGGAGCTGGAGGAGCTTTTGGTGGGCATACGTCCGGTCAAGGAGGGCACCGTCACCATCAGCGGCACCGACGTAACGCGCGTGGCGGTGGCCCAGCGCAAGGCTTTGGGGCTGGGCTATATCCCGGCCGATCGGCACCGCAATGCCATCCTCAGCAATTTCAGCGTGAAGGAGAACTATCTTCTGGGCTATCAGGACAGCCCCCGCTACCGCAAGCACGGCTTTGTTAACTATAAGCAGCTTGAGCACGACGCGCTGGAGCGGGTAGAGGAGTTCCGGGTCAAGGTGGCCGATATTGAGCATACCATCGGCACCCTCTCGGGCGGCAACCAGCAGAAGGTGGTCCTGGGCCGCGAGGTGGCCCACGAGCCTGTGCTGGTCATTGCCGCCCAGCCTGTCCGCGGCCTGGACATCGGCGCCATTGAGAATGTGCACAAGACGCTGCTCCGCCTCAAGGAGGAGGGAAAGGCCATTCTGCTTATTTCAGCTGAGCTCTCGGAGGTGCTCAACCTCTCTGACCGCATCGCGGTGCTCTACGAGGGCGAGGTCAGCGCCGAGTTCCCAAACGGCGAGTATGACAAGGAGCAGATCGGTCTCTTTATGGCCGGAAAGCGCCTGAAGGAGGGCAAGCATGAATAGCATTTTTGACGCGAAGCTCCGCACCAAGCTGGGCCCGGTGGGAACGCAGCTGGCCAGCTCCCTCCTCAGCGTGCTGATTGCCCTTTTGCTGGGCGCCATCATCATTCTGGCCATCGGTGAAAATCCCCTGGAGGCCTACGGGGCCCTCCTCAAGGGCTCTCTCGGCTCGCCCCAGACCTTTGCAAACACCCTGAGTAAGAGCATCCCGCTGGCCTTCACCGGCCTGGCGGTGGCCATGGCCAGCCGGGCCGGTATGCTCAACATCGGCGCGGAGGGCCAGCTCTATGCGGGGGCCATGGCGGCGGCTTTGATGGGTCTGCTGGTTCAGGGGCTGCCACGTCCTATCGCCATGACGGCGTGCATCCTGGCGGGCATCCTGGCGGGTATGGTAGTGGGCGCGGTCCCCGGCTATTTCCGTGCCAAGCACGATACCAGCGAGGTCATCGTGGCCATCATGCTCAACTATATCGTCATGCTTTTTACCTCCTTTTTGGCCAATGGACCCTTTAAGTCGGAGGGCGCGGTCTCACAGACCGATTTGATTGCCGAGAACGCCATGCTGCATAAGCTGTTGAAAAACTCCCAGCTCACCTCGGCGCTCTTTCTGCTGGTGATTTTTGCGGTAGCCCTCTATCTTTTCCTGTGGCGCAGCTCTTTGGGCTTTAAAATCCGCGCCGTGGGCGGAAACGCCTCGGCCGCCGTGGCCGCGGGCATCAACTCCGGGCAGCTGCTTATCTTCTCCATGGCTATGAGCGGCGGCATCGCCGCCATGGCGGGCGTGACCGAGGTGATGGGCAAGTACGGGCGGTTTATCGACGGCTTCTCTCCCTCCTTTGGCTTCACCGGCATTGCCGTGGCGATTCTGGGACGCAACCACCCTGTGGGCGTGCTGCTGACCGCCTTCCTGTTTGGTATCCTCGATAACGGCGCACTGCGTATGGGACGGGTCACCAATGTGTCGGCCAACATCATCGTCGTGGTGCAGAGCCTGGTCATCTTGCTGGTTTCGGCCCCTGAGATCATAAAGCTGCTGAAGCTGAAGAAGGGTAGGTAACGGATATGGATACGCTTACAAATTTTCTTGCGCTGACATTGCAGCTGTCCATTCCTATCGTCTTGGGCGCCATCTGCGGCACGGTGGCCGAACGGGGCGGCATCATTTTGCTGGGCGTGGAGGGCCTCATGCTCATCGGTGCCTTCGGCGGCGCACTGGGCTCCCACCTCACCGGGTCTGCTTTAATCGGCCTTCTCTTTGCAATGGCCGCGGGCGGACTGCTGGGCTTTTTATATGCCCTCTTCTGTCTCAAGCTCAAGGCGCACCAGTCGGTGGTGGGCGTCGGCGTGAACCTCTTTGCCAGCGGCATTACCGCCGTGCTCCTCAAGGTGTTCTGGCAGCGGGAGGGCATGAGCGACCCGGTCGCCACTTTGCCCAACATCACGGTCCCTGTCCTCAAGGATATCCCCATTCTGAACATCTTCTTTAAGGACCAGTCCCCCTATCTGTTCCTCATGCTGCTCATTGTGGCGGGTGTGTGGGTGTTTTACTACCGCACCAAGGCGGGCATGCGCTACCGCGCCATCGGCGAACACCCCCACGCGGTGCAGTCGGCGGGCATCAACGTCAACCGCTACCGCTATATTGGCATGACCTTTGCGGGTGTGGTGGCCAGCATCGGCGGCTCGCTCTGCATTCAGGCGGCGATGAAGCATGGCAAC
>JBLJBF010000036.1:0-9430 GCA_047637855.1 Pseudoflavonifractor sp.
ACATCCCGGTCATCTCCACCGTGGCCCAGGGGGTGGACGCCGAAACGGCGTACAACATCAACGCCGACACCGCCGCGGCCAAACTGGCCACCGCGCTCCACGCCGAAAAGCTGATCTTGCTCACCGACGTGCGGGGCCTCCTGCGCGACCCGAAGGACGAGAGCACGCTTCTGCCTGTGGTTCAGCTTTCCCAGGTGCCCGGCCTGGTCAAGGGCGGGGTCATCACCGGCGGCATGATCCCCAAGGTGGACTGCTGTGTGGAGGCGGTGCGCTCCGGGGTCAAGAGCACCATTATTTTGGACGGGCGCATCGCCCATTCCATTCTGATCGAGCTGCTGTCCGACGAGGGCATCGGCACTATGCTGCTGTGAGGAGGCGGACACTATGACACACGAGGAACTCAAGGCGCTGGACAGCCAGTATGTCGTGCAGAGCTACGGGCGGTTCGACCTGGACATTGACCATGGGCAAGGCGCTTGCCTTTACAGTCTGGACGGCAGAGAGTATATCGATTTTTCCAGCGGTATCGGGGTCAGCTCCGTGGGCTACGGGAACGAGAAGTGGGTGAACGCGATCACCGCCCAGTGCGCCAAGCTGGGGCATATCTCCAATCTCTTCTACTCCCAGCCCTACGCCCGGCTGGCCGAGGTGCTCTGTCGGCGCTCGGGCATGAGCGGGGTTTTTTTCTCCAACTCGGGGGCTGAGGCCAACGAGGGGCTCATCAAGCTGGCCCGCAAGTACAGCTTTGACAAGTACGGCAAGGGGCGGGGGACCGTCATCACCCTCCAGAACTCCTTCCACGGCCGGACCCTGGCCACCTTGACCGCCACCGGTCAGGAGGTCTTCCATAACTATTTCTTCCCCTTTCCCGACGGGTTTCGCTACGCCGAGGCGGGTAAAATAGACAGCGTGGAGGCGGTGGCCGGGCACGACGTCTGCGCGGTCCTGCTGGAGCTGGTGCAGGGCGAGGGGGGCGTTGTGCCGATGGAGCCGGGCTTTGTCCGTGCCCTGGCCGCCCTCTGTGCGGAGCGGGACTGGCTTCTTTTGGTGGACGAGGTGCAGACCGGCGTAGGCCGGACGGGCAGCCTCTTTGCCTACCAGCAGTATGGCGTGCGGCCCGACGCGATCTCCTTCGCCAAGGGCATTGCGGGCGGGCTGCCCATGGGGGGCTTTTTGGTCAATGAGAGGTGCAGGGGGGTCTTCACCCCCGGCACCCACGCCACCACCTTTGGCGGCAACCCCGTCTGCGCCGCCGCGGCCCTGGCGGTGCTGGATATTCTGGATGAAGAGGCGCTGGACGCCGTCCAGGAAAAAGGGGAGTACCTGCGTAAGCGCATCGAGGACATGGGGCTGCCCTCCCTGGGCAAGACCCGGGGACTGGGCCTGATGATCGGCATAGAGGTTCTGGGCGAGAAGACCAACCGGGAACTGGCCGCTAGGCTCATTGAAAACGGCCTGCTGGTGCTGACCGCGGGCAAGGCTCTGCGGCTCCTGCCGCCGCTGACCATCACGATGGAGGAAATCGACAGGGGACTGAAGATCATGGAGGAGACATTGAAATGAAAAAAGACCTGCTGAAGCTCCTGGACCTGAGCCGGGGGGACATCGTAAAGATCCTGGACGTGGCCGACCAGATGAAGTACAACCAAAAGCACGGCCTTATCCACAACTACCTCCAGGGCAAGACCCTTGCCATGATTTTTGAGAAGAACTCCACCCGCACCCGGGTCTCCTTCGAGACCGGTATGTATCAGCTGGGGGGCCACGCCCTCTTCCTCTCCGGCAAGGAGAGCCAGATCGGCCGGGGTGAGCCCATTGAGGATACCGCCCGGGTGCTGGCCCGGTACTGCGACGGCATCATGATCCGCACCTTCCGGCAGGAGGATGTGGAGAAGCTGGCCGAGTACGCCTCCATCCCGGTCATCAACGGCCTGACCGACTTTGCCCACCCCTGTCAGGTGCTGGCCGACCTGATGACCATTCGGGAGCACCAGACCCGTCTGGAGGGCCTCAAGCTCTGCTTCATCGGCGACGGCAACAATATGGCAAACTCCCTCATCGTGGGCGGCCTCAAGTGCGGCATGGACGTGAGCGTGGCCTGTCCCGAGGGGTACGATCCCGATTCCCGGGTGCTGGACTTCGCCAAGACGGTCACCGACTGCAAGTTCGAGCTCTGCCGTAAACCCGAGGACGCTGCGGCGGGGGCCGACGTGGTGATTACCGACGTGTGGGCCTCCATGGGTCAGGAGGAGGAGAAGGCGGCCCGGGAGAAGGCCTTTGCGGGCTACCAGGTGAACGACTCTCTCATGGCGCTTGCCAACCCTGGGGCCATGGTGCAGCACTGTCTGCCCGCCCACCGGGGAGAGGAAATCACGGCAGAGGTCTTCGAGACCCACGCGGGCGAGATTTTCGACGAGGCCGAAAACCGGCTCCACGCCCAGAAGGCCGTCATGTACCTCCTCATGGGAGAGGAGATCATGTGAATATAAAAAACGGGACAGCGAAAGCTGTCCCGTTTTTTACGTTTTAAGCGGCGGCTCAGTCGGCCAGGTATTTCTTCACCAATTCCTGCAGGAGCTCGTCCCGATCCAGACGGCGGATGAGGGTGCGGGCGTTGTTATAGTTGGTGATATAGGTGGGGTCCTCGGAGAGGATGTAGCCCACGATCTGGTTGATGGGGTTATAGCCCTTCTCCTGCAATGAGGTGTATACCGAGGTGAGGATATCCCTGATCTCCTGGTCCCGCTCATAATTTAAGCTGAATTTTCTGGTAAAATCGACATCCATGCGGTCACACCTCCCAAGAGATTTGCTTTGGAATTATTGTACCCGAAATTGCGCGGGGTGTAAAGGGGCGGCGGAAAATATTTAAGAAGACTTAAGAATCAGGGCATTGGGCTGTCACCGCAGGACGGCGCCCAACTCCCGCTCCAGCAGGGCGAGTACGCTCTTCACGTCCTCGTCGGCCTCGGCGGCCGTGAGACTGCGGTCCTCGGCCCGGAGGTTCAGGTTGAAGGCCACGCTCTTCTTCCCGGCGGGGATGGGCGCGCCGGTATAGATATCAAATAGCTCAATGCCCTTGATAAGCCCTTTGGCGCCCCGACGGATGCAGCTCTCCAGCGCGGCCACGGTGACGCCGCTGTCGCACACCACGGCGATGTCCCGGGTCATGCTGGGGAACCGGGGCAGGGGGGCGTACTGGGCCTCAGGCCCCCGCCCGGCCCATAGGGCCTCGAAGGACAGCTCGGCGCAGTACAGGTCCTCGTCCACGCCGTAATTGCGGCAGACCAGAGGGTGGACCTGGCCGAAGACGCCGACTTCCCTGCCGCCCGCCAGCACCCTGGCGCAGCGGCCTGGGTGGTAGGACGGGTTGTCACTGACCGCCTCGTAGGACGCGGTGCCGATCCGCAGGGAGGTAAGAATGGCCTCCACCGTCCCCTTCAGGGCGAAGAAGTCCATGCCTCCGTACGCCCCCAGGGAGAGGGTCTTGGGCTCGTCGGCCAGTCCGTCCGCTTTGGGGAAGTAGACGCGGCCCAGCTCGTACAGGCGGACCGCCTTGTTGCGGAAGTTGTAGTTGCGGGCCAGAATCTCCAGCATGGAGGGCAGCACGGTGGTGCGCATGATGGAGGTGTCCTCGCCCAGGGGGTTCATGATCTTCAGGGATGCGCGCAGGGGCGAGTCCTGGGGGAGACGGATCTTGTCATAGTATGTCGGAGAGATGAAGGAGTAGGTGATGATCTCGCTGTACCCCATGCCCCGGCACAGTGCGCCCAGGCCGCGCTCGGCCTCCTCCCTGGGGGAGAAGCCGCCCAGCGTGGTGTCCCCGCGCATGAGGGTGGTGGGGATTTTGTTGTACCCGTGGAAACGGGCCACCTCCTCGGCGAGATCCGAGTAGTGCTCCACGTCGGAGCGCCAGGAGGGGACCGTCACGGTGTCCCCATCCACGGCAAAGCCGATCTCCCGCAGGATGGAGGCCATCTCCTCCTCGGCGATGTCGGTGCCCAGCAGGGCGTTGATCTTATCGGCCCGGAGCTTGAGGACGGTGGGGTGGGGGACATGGTTCAAAATGTCGATGACTCCCGGCACCACTCGGCCCGCACCCAGCAGCTCCACCAACTCGCAGGCCCGGTCTACGGCGGGGAGGGTGTTCATGGGGTCCAGCCCCTTCTCAAATTTGGCGCTGGCCTCGGTGCGCATGCCCAGGACCAGAGCGGTCTTGCGGATGGAGGTGCCGTTGAAGTTAGCAGACTCGAAGACCACGTCCGCCGTGTCGCCGGCGATCTCGCTGTTCTCGCCGCCCATGATGCCCGCAAGGCCCACGGCCCGAGTCTCGTCGGCGATGACCAGCATGTCGGCCGTGAGGGTGCGCACGCCGCCGTCCAGCGTGGTCAGAACCTCTCCCTCATGGGCGCGGCGGACAATAATTTTGCCCCCCTTCACGTAGCGGTAGTCGAAGGCGTGCATGGGCTGGCCGTACTCCAGCATCACATAGTTGGTAATGTCCACGATGTTGTTGATGGGCCGCACTCCAGAGGCGCGCAGGCGGTCCCGCATCCACTTGGGGGAGGGGGCGATCTTCACGCCCCGTACCATGCGGGCGGTGTACCGGGGGCAGAGGTCAGCGTCGGGGGTCTCCACGTCTAAAAGCTCCATCAGATCGCCCTCGCCCTCGGCCTTTACCTCGGGGGTATGGAGGTTCAGGGGGCTGCCGAAGGTGGCCGCGGCCTCCCGGGCCAGGCCGATGACGCTCAGGCAGTCGGGCCGGTTGGGGGTGATTTCAAACTCCACCACATGGTCGTCAAGACCCAGCACATTGCGGATGTCCGCGCCGGGGGTCAGGCTTTTCAGGTCGGGGTCATTGGAGAGCACCAAAATGCCGTCCTCGATGGCGTAGGGGCAGTCGTGGGCGGTGAGGCCCAGCTCCTTGATGGAGCAGAGCATCCCGTTTGAGTCCACACCCCGTAGCTTGCCCGCGTGGATGCACACCCCGCCGGGGAGGCAGGCGCCGTCCAGGGCCACGGGAACATCGTCCCCCTCCGCGAGGTTCTGCGCGCCGGTGACGATCTGGATGGGGGAGGCCCCGCCCACGTCCACCTGACAGACCCACATATGGTCGGAGTCGGGGTGGCGCTCCAGTCTGAGCACCCGGCCGACCACCACGTTTTTGATATCCTCGCCCAGCACCTCCGTGACCTCTACCTTGGAGCCGGACAAAGTCATGGCCTCGGCGAATTCCTTATCGTTGTCCCGGACGCTGACGAACTCGTCCAGCCAGTTTCTTGAGAGATTCATTTTATATCAATCCTTTCCGGCTCAAAACTGCTCCAGGAAGCGCATATCATTCTCAAAGATCAGCCGCAGGTCGGCGATCTTGAACCGGCGCATGGCCATGCGCTCCAGGCCCATGCCGAAGGCCCAGCCCGAGTAAATTTCGGTGTCGATGCCCGCCATCTCCAGCACCTTGGGGTGTACCATGCCCGCGCCCAGCACCTCGATCCAGCCCTCGCCCTTGCAGGTGGAGCAGCCCACGCCGCCGCACTTGTGGCATTGGACGTCCATCTCGCAGGAGGGCTCGGTGAAGGGGAAGTGGTGGGGGCGGAACCGGGTGACGGTGCCCGGGCCGTAGAGCTTCTCCATAATGGTGTTGAGGGTCCCCTTCAGGTCGGCCATGGTGATGCCCCTGTCGATGACAAGGCCCTCCACCTGGTGGAACATGGGGGAGTGGGTGGCGTCCACCTCGTCCTTGCGGTAGACCCGGCCGGGGGCCAGCACCCGGATGGGCAGAGGCAGCGTATCCATGGCCCGCACCTGCATGGGGGAGGTCTGGCTGCGCAGCATCACCCGGCTGTCGCTGTCGAAATAGAAGGTATCCGACCAGTCCCGGGAAGGGTGGCCCTCTTCGGCGTTGAGGCGGTCGAAGTTGTACTCGGCCAACTCCACCTCGGGCCCGTCCAGCACCTGAAAGCCCATGCCCACAAAGATCTCCTTGATCTCGTCCAGGGCGATATACATGGGGTGGCGGTGGCCCAGACTGGGGACCTTGCCCGGAATGGTCACGTCCAAGGTTTCGGTGGCCAGCCGGGTGTTGAGGGCCAGCTCCTCCAGCGCCGCCTGGCGGCGTTCCACCGCCAGAGTGACGGCCTCGCGCACCGAGTTTGCCAGCTCCCCGATGACGGGGCGCTCCTCGGCGGACAGCCCGCCCATCTGCTTGAGGACGGCGGTCAACTCACCCTTCTTGCCCAGATACTTGACCCGCAGGGCCTCCAGCTCGGCCGCGGCTTTGGTCTCCGCCAGAGCGGCCAGGGCCTCCTGGCGGATTTTTTCCAACTGTTCTCTCATGTCTTTTCCTCCTATACGCTTGCGGCCCGATGGGGTCATCGGACCCTGCGTGGACAATAAAAAAATGCCCTTCCTCCCCACAATAGGGACGAAAGGCAAACCTTCCGCGGTACCACCCACGATTCGCGTATCCTGCGACACGCGCGCTTATGCCCCTTTAACGGCTGGCCACCGTCCGCGTCTTTCCCCGCGGCCGCTCCCGGGCGAACCAAGCGATGTGCTCCCGCGTCTGCTCTCAGCCGGTGACAGACGCTCTCTGATGGAACATTTCCCGCTATTTTCCCGTTCCTCACGTTTCAATACCAACCTTTATACCATACAAGAAGGAAAAAAGCAAGATGAAATTGACGTGGGCGGGGGAAACCCTTATAATGTGCTCACGTTGAGGAACGGGGGAGTAAACCATGATATTGGCGACGGCGGCGCAGATGCGCGAGCTGGATCGAAAGGCGATTGAGGAGCGGGGGATTTCCTCCCTGGCACTGATGGAAAACGCCGCCCGGGCGGTGGCCGACGCCGCAATCCGTTTGGCGGAAGAGAGCGGGGGGACGCCGGGGCGGCGCAGAGCCGCCGTCTTCTGCGGCGCGGGCAATAACGGCGGGGACGGCATCGCCGCCACCCGGCTGCTGCGGGAGGCGGGCTGGGAGGTGCGGGCCGTACTTGTGGGCAGGCGCTGCCGCATGACCGGCGACGCCCGGGAGATGGAGCGCCGCCTGGAGAAGAAAGGTGGCAGGCTGGAGGACTTTACACCGACCATCCCCCAGTTGGAAGCCTGGTGTCTGACCGCCGACGTACTGGTGGACGCCATTTTCGGCGTGGGACTGAACACCGCCCTGGAGGGGGACGCCCTCACGGCGGTTACGATGATGAATACCTGCGCCATTCCGGTGGTGGCGGTGGATATTGCCAGCGGGGTCGAGGCCGACACGGGCCGGGTCCTGGGCGGGGCGGTGGAGGCGGCGGTGACCGTCACCTTTACGCTGCCCAAGATCGGCCACTATGTGGACAAGGGGGCGCTCCACCGGGGCAGGCTGGAGGTGGCCGACATCGGCGTTCCCGCCGACCTGGTCGCCGCCGGGGACTACCCGGTTCGCGCGGTAGAGCGGCAGGACGTGGGCCTGCCCCGCCGTCCCAGGGACGCCCACAAGGGGAAGTTCGGCAGGGCCTACATCGTGGCGGGCAGCACGGGCATGACGGGGGCACCTGTTATGGCGGCCCAGGCTGCCGTCCGCTCGGGCGCGGGTCTGGTGACACTGGGCGTACCCCAGCCCGTCTGGCCCATCGCGGCGGTCAAGCTGGATGAGGCCATGGTCCAGCCCCTGCCCGCGGGGCAGGACGGCCTGCTGGAGCTGGAGGCCGTCCCCACGGTGCTGGAGCGGCTGAAGAAGTGCGGGGTCTGCCTCATCGGCCCCGGCCTGGGGCGGAGCGACGCGGTCTATGATGTGTTGGACGGGCGGATCGGGCGCTGCACCATCCTCACGCCCCACGACGCCGAGTTTGGGCGCCTGGGGGGCGACCTGTCCCACGGCGACAGGCTGAGGGCCGCCAGGGATTTTGCGCGGGAGCACGGCTGCTGCCTGATCCTTAAGGGGCACAGCACCGTCACCGCCTTCCCCGACGGCACGGCCTATGTGAACACTACGGGCAACCCCGGTATGGCCAAAGGGGGCAGCGGGGACGTGCTGGCGGGGATACTGGTGTCGCTGCTGGCCCAGGGCTTTACACCCCGGGGGGCCGCGCCCTTGGCGGTATGGCTCCACGGCCGGGCGGGGGACCTGTGCGCCGACGCACTGGGGGAGTATGGCATGACGGTCACCGACCTGATTGCCCGCCTGCCTGAGGCCATGCGCGGAATCGAGGAGCCGGGCCGGGCGTTCCGGTAAGCAAGAAAACAAAAGGGAGGACGGCACCGTGCGCAAGAGGAGCCTGTGCGCACAAATGATAATCGCCCTGTTCCTGCTCGCCGCCTGCGGCGGCAAGGCGGGGACGGGCAAGGCGGAGGAGTTGGCGCTGACCATCCGGACCGAGTACCTGGCGATGACCTCCTGTACGGCAAAGCTGGCGGTGACCGCCGACTATGGGGAGCGGGTCTACGACTACGGCCTTGACATGAGCTGGAGCAAGGATATCGGCTTTACACTTATTGTCACCGCGCCTGAGGACCTTGCCGGGGTGACCGTCAAAATCGAGGCGGGGCAGACCGCTTTGGAGTACGACGGTGCCCGTATTGAGACGGGGGCTGTCACCCCCGGCGGCCTGTCGCCCATCGACGCGCTGCCCACCTTCCTCGACTACGCCAGGAAGGGGTATATCTCCGAGTGCGGGGAGGAAGAGCTGGGGGAGACTCCGGCGCTCCGGGTCCACTACCGGGAGGCGGACAGCGCGCCCGGGGCCGGGCTGGAGGCCGACCTGTGGTTCGACCCGGTCAGCCACGCCATCCTCCAGGGGGAGTTGTCCTCAGAGGGGCTGACCGTGATCCGCTGCCTGTTCAGCGATTTTCAGAAGGCGTAGGCCCATGAAGGCTCCCCCTGCCCTCGGGGGCAAAACTGCGGTTTGAACCTCCCTGCGGTGTTTTTAAAAAAGGATCAGCCTGTCGAAAAATTTTTTCGACAGGCTGATTTGACTTTTGGGTTACTCCTCGTCTTTGTGCTCGGGGTCGAAGTCGATGACCTTAGAGACCTCCTCGGCCACTTTGGCCTCTTCGGCCCTGCGCGCGTCCAGCTCGGCCAGGCGGCGTGCCAGATCGGCACGCTCCTCGTCGGTCATGTGCTCGATATACTCCTGCTTGATGCGCTCGCGGCCCTCGGCGGCCTTCTGCTCGGCCTTGACCCGCCACTCCTCGCCGGCGACCTTGCTCTTCTCCAGGAACTCGCCTCCGCGGTCGGCGCAGACCTTGACCAGCTCGCTGGTCTTCTCCACGGCGATAACGGTCAGGCCGATTCCGGCCAGAGCCACGTCAGCCAGGGTTTTGCTCAGATCCTCCAACATAGCTTATAATCTCCTTTCACGACATATGGTGTGTGAGTAACATGGTCTTTCACTGTGCCTATTATACCGCCTCAACCACTCTTTTTCTTTGCGTTTCTATGAA